>NZ_JBBEOG010000004.1:0-300000 GCF_037860835.1 Aquipuribacter nitratireducens
GCGCCGGTGGCGCGGCCGGGCGCGGGGGCCGTCCGGGCGGCTCGGGCGGCTCGGGCGGCTCGGGCGGCTCGGGCGGCCCGGGACGCCGCGGTGGCGCGTCGGGTGGGCCCGGTCGCGGTCGTCGCCGGGTGCGTCGGGTGCTGCAGGTCCTCGGGATCGCGGCCCTCGTCGCCGTCGTCCTCGGGGTCGCGGCCGTCGCGGTCGCGTACGTCCGGACGTCGGTCCCGGACCCCAACGAGGCCGTCGGCGCGCAGACGACGACGGTGTACTACGCCGACGGCGAGACCGTCCTCGGCACGTTCGCGGAGCAGGACCGCACGATCGTCGAGGCGGGCGAGATCCCCGACGAGGTACGCGAGGCCGTCGTCGCGGCCGAGGACCGCTCGTTCTACGAGAACCCGGGCATCAGCCCGACCGGCATCGCCCGTGCGGCGTGGGGCATCGTGAGCGGCGAGCCCGCCGGCGGCGGGTCGACGATCACCCAGCAGTACGTGAAGAACTACTTCCTCACCTCCGACCAGACGGTCGAGCGCAAGGTGCGGGAGATCTTCATCGCGCTCAAGGTCGAGCAGCGCCTCGACAAGGAGCAGATCCTCACCGACTACCTCAACACCGTGTACTTCGGGCGCAACGCGTACGGCATCGAGGCGGCCGCGCAGGCGTACTTCGGCGTCCCGGCCGCGCAGCTCGACACGGCGCAGGCCGCGCTCCTCGCCGGGGTCCTCCCCGCGCCGAACCGCTACGACCCGGCGGTCGACCCGGACGCGGCGCAGGAGCGCTTCGACTACGTCGTCGACGGTCTCGTGGAGACCGGCGCCCTCACGCGGTCGGAGGCGGACGCGCTCACGCTGCCCGAGACCGTCGAGACCGAGCAGCCCGGCCGCTACGAGGGGACCCGCGGGTACCTCCTCGAGGCGGCTCGCGAGGAGCTCGTCGAGCTCGGCTACCCCGAGAACGAGATCGACACCGGCGGCTACCGCGTCGTGACGACCTTCGACCAGCGGATCCAGGACGCCGCCGAGGCCGCCGTCGTCGAGGGCCTGCCGAGCGAGGAGGAGCTCGACGGCGAGACGCTGCCCGAGGGCCTGCGCGTCGGTGCGGTCACGATCGACCCGGCGACGGGAGGCGTGCTCGCGATGTACGGCGGTGAGGACCTCACGGAGGAGCAGAACCACGTCACGAAGGACATCGCCCAGGCCGGGTCGACGTTCAAGCCGTTCACGCTCGTCGCGGCGCTCGAGGCGGGTGTCCCCCTGACCGAGACGTTCGACGGCAACTCGGGCCGGGAGTTCGAGGGCTACCCGAGGCCGGTGCGGAACTTCGGCGGCACCGACTACGGCACCGTCGACCTCGTCGACGCGACGGCGAACTCCGTCAACACCGCCTACGTCGAGCTCAACCAGCAGATCGGGCCGGAGTCGACCGTCGACGTCGCCGTGCGCGCGGGGGTGCCGGAGGACACGCCCGGGCTCGACCCGTTCGTGTCCAACGTCCTCGGCACCGCCTCGCCGCACCCCATCGACATGGCGCAGGCCTTCGCGACGTTCGCCGCCCAGGGCCAGCGGCACGAGTGGCACACCGTCGCGCGGGTCGAGGAGCCGAACGGCGCGGTCGCCTACGAGCCGGACCCCGAGGGCGCCCGGGTGTTCGAGGAGTCCGTGATGGCGGACGCGACGTACGCCCTCACGCAGGTCGTCGAGCGCGGCTCGGGCGACACCGCGCAGGCCCTCGACCGTCCGGTCGCAGGCAAGACGGGCACCTCGCAGGAGGGCCGCTCGGCGTGGTTCGTCGGCTACACGCCGCAGCTGGTGTCGGCCGTCACGGTGTACCAGGTCAACGAGGCCGGGGAGCCGGTCCCGATCGAGATCCCCGGCCGCTCCACCGTCACCGGCGGGTCGTACCCCCTCGACATCTGGACCGAGCTCATGAGCCGCGCGCTCGAGGGCACGGAGGTGCTGGAGTTCCCGGAGCGGACGCAGCCGGCGCCCCCGAGCTCGACCCCGCGGCCGCAGCCGAGCGAGGTCGAGCCCGAGCCGGAGCCGGAGCCGAGCGTCGTGACGGAGACGGTGACGGAGGAGCCCAGCCCGACCCCGACCCCGACGCCCACCCCGACCCCGGAGCCGGAGCCGGAGCCGGAGCCGACGGTCGAGCCGACGGTGCTGCCGGAGCCCTCGGCGCCCGTGCCGTCCGTGCCGCAGCCCTCGCAGGGCAACGGCGGTGGCGGTGGCGGTGGCGGCGGTGGCGGTGGCGGCGCCGGGGGTGGCGGGAACGGCCGACCGATACCGCCGAGCATCGAGCCGCTGCCGTGAGCGACCCGGTCGTCGCGCCGACGCGGGAGGACCCGTTCGCCCGCTGGGCGAGCCGGGTCGTCGGCGGGCCGGCCGGGAGCCGCATCCGCACGCCGGGGCACGCGTGGTGGTCGCCCGCCCGCGTCCTCGTGCTCGTCTCGGTCGTCACGGGGGCGCTCGCGCTCGTGCGGCTGCAGCACTGCCGCGTGACGGGCTGGACGACGCCGGGGCAGTTCGTCCACACGTGCTACTCCGACGTCGCGGTCCTCCACGCCACCCTCGGCGGGAGCCCCGCGGCCGTCCTCGGCCTCGACCCCGCCTCGCCCGACGGCTTCACCCAGCCCGCCCTCACCGCGTACGTGCTGGCGGCGCTCGCCACCCTCGCCGCACCCCTCGAGGGGCTGTCCGAGGGGCTGTCCCCGGCGGCGGAGGGGGTCGCCGTCGCGCCGCGCGTCTTCCTCGACCTGTGGGCCGTCGTCGCGGTGCTGGCCCTCGTCGTCATGGTGCTGGCCGTCGTGCGGCTCGCGGGCCGGCGTCCGTGGGACGCCCTCCTGGTCGCGGCCAGCCCCGTCGTCGTCCTGTCCGGGCTGGTGTCCGCGGACCTGCTCGGTGTCGCGCTCGGGGTGCTGGCGCTCGCGCTGTGGAGCCGGGAGCGGCCCGTGGCCGCCGGCGTCGTCCTCGGGCTCGCGGTGGCGGCCCGGTTCCACGTCGTCCTCGTCGCGCTCGCGCTGCTCCTCGTCGCGCTCCGCTCCGACCGGCTCCGGGAGGTCGCGACGACGCTGTCGGCGGCCGCCTTCGTGTGGGCGGCGGCGAACCTGCCGCTCGTCCTGCTCGCCCCGGCGGCGTGGACCGCGCCCGCCCGCGGCTGGTGGAGCGCGGACCCCGGGTACGGCTCGCTGCTGGTGCTGCCGCGGCTCCTCGCCGACGAGGGCGTCGCCGTCCGGGCCCTCACCGGACCCCAGTCGGCGGTCATCCAGGCCGTCCTCCTGGTCGCGGGGCTCGCGGCGGTCGTCGTGTGGGTGCTGTCGGCGCGGGTGGCGCCGCGGCTGCCGGTCGTCGTCCTCGTCCTCGTCGCGCTCACCCTCGTCGTGAGCAAGACCGTCCCGGTCCAGGCGTCCCTGTGGCTGCTGCCGTGGGCGGCGCTCGCGGTGCCCCGCTGGCGCGAGCACCTGTGGTGGTGGGCCGCCGAGGCGCTGTACGTCGTGTCGGTCTGGCAGTACCTCGTCGGGCTGTCGGAGGCGAACCGCGCCCTGCCCGCGGGCTTCTACGCGGCCGCCGTCGTGGCCAGGCTCGCCGCGGTGGCGTGGCTCGCGTGGTGTGCGTACCGGCTCAGCCGGCACCCGGAGACCGACCCCGTGCGCCGCGACGCCGGTGGCGGGGACCCCGCCGGTGGCGTCCTCGCGCGGTCGAAGGACCGGCCGGTCGTCCAGCTCGCGTAGGCCGAGCGCGGGCGACAATGGCCCATCACAACCCCTGTGCCGCAGGGGATACAGCTCGGATTCGAGGCCTCTCGCGTCCACGACCTCTGTGCCGCAGGAGGTGTGGTGGTGCGGGCGCGGGCGAACGCCGGCGAGCGATGCGGTCGCGGCCTGTGGACGGCGCGGAGCACCGGCCGCCAGCCGGTACCCTGGTCGCTTGTGCCCGGCCCGGTAGGGCCTGCCGAGCGCCCCGCCGGGGCCCGAGGCGGCACGGACGCACGAACCCTCCTGCCACGGACGGACCGTGGCCGACGAGACCACAGGAGGTGGGTACCCGCACATGCGTCAGTACGAGCTCATGATCATCCTCGACTCGGACCTCGAGGAGCGCACCGTGGCCCCGAGCCTGGAGCGCTACCTCTCGGTGATCCGCGAGGCCGGTGGCACCATCGACGGCGTCGACGTCTGGGGCCGTCGCCGGATGGCCTACCCCATCAACAAGAAGCCCGAGGGCATCTACGCCGTCGTCACGATGAAGACCGAGCCTGCGGCCGCTCTCGAGCTCGACCGCCAGCTCAACCTCAACGAGTCGGTCGTCCGGACCAAGCTCATCCGTCCCGACGCCCGCTGACGAGCCGAGGAGAGCCCCCATGGCCGGAGAGACCATCGTCACGCTGGTCGGCAACCTCACCGCCGACCCCGAGCTGCGGTTCACCCCGTCCGGGTCCGCCGTCGCGAACTTCACCGTCGCGAGCACGCCCCGTACGTTCGACCGGCAGTCGAACGAGTGGAAGGACGGCGAGACGCTGTTCATGCGCTGCTCGATCTGGCGCGAGGCGGCCGAGAACGTCGCCGAGTCGCTGACCAAGGGCACCCGCGTCGTCGTGACGGGCCGCATGAAGTCGCGCTCCTTCCAGACGAAGGAGGGCGAGAACCGCACGGTCATCGAGCTCGAGGCCGACGAGGTCGGCCCGTCGCTGCGCTACGCGACCGCCAAGGTCAACCGCACCCAACGCGGGGGCGGCGGCTTCGGTGGCGGCCAGGGTGGCGGCCAGGGCGGTGGCTGGCAGGGCGGCCCGCAGGGCGGCGGCGCGCAGGGCGGCTACGGCCAGCCCGCGGCGCAGGGCGCCCCGGGCGGGCAGGGCAACCAGGGCGGCTACGCCGACCCGTGGGCGACCGGTCCCGCCGCCGGCGGCTACTCCGACGACGAGCCCCCGTTCTGACCGGGGCTCCACAGACCTGACCCGCTCTGCGCGGGTACCCATCGAGAACCAGAGGAGACACCGTGGCTGCCGCCAAGAAGCCGGTGCTGCGCAAGCCCAAGAAGAAGCTCAACCCGCTCAAGAGCGCGGGTGTGGACTACATCGACTACAAGGACACCGCCCTGCTGCGGAAGTTCATCTCCGACCGGGGCAAGATCCGCGCCCGCCGGGTCACCGGGGTGACGGTGCAGCAGCAGCGCCAGATCGCCCAGGCGATCAAGAACGCGCGCGAGATGGCGCTGCTCCCCTACTCCAGCTCCGGGCGCTGAGGGAGGACCTGACGCATGAAGCTCATCCTCACGCAGGAGGTCACCGGTCTCGGCGAGCCCGGTGACGTCGTCGACGTCAAGGACGGCTACGGCCGCAACTTCCTCCTCCCCCGCCGGCTCGCCACGCCGTGGACCAAGGGCGGCGAGGCGCAGGTGACGGCGATCCAGCGCGCCCGAAAGGCACGCGAGATCGCGAGCATCGAGGAGGCGCAGACCGTGCGGGCACGGCTGCAGGAGCGTCCCGTGCAGGTGCAGGCGAAGGCCGGTGCCAGCGGGCGGCTCTTCGGCGCCGTCACCCCGGCCGACGTCGCGCAGGCCCTCGAGGCCGCCGGTGCGCCGTCCGTCGACCGCCGCAAGGTCGTCATCGGTCAGCCGATCAAGTCGCTCGGCTCGTACAGCGTCGCGGTGCGCCTGCACCCCGAGGTGACCGCGAGCGTCGACGTCGAGGTCGTCTCCGGCTGAGTCCGACGTACGCGCCGCAGGAGGCCGGTCCCGCACGTGCGGGACCGGCCTCGTGCGCTGTGGAGCGCACGGCTCGGGTCAGTCGGCCCCGAGCACGAGCCAGCGGTCGGAACGCGCCCGCAGGCCGAGGGTGACGGCGCGGGCGGCCATGTAGCCGCCGGCGAACGCGAGCCACAGCACGACCAGGCCGGTCGTCCCGCGCAGACCCAGGAGCGGCACGATCGCGACCAGCGGGAGGTAGGCGAGCAGCGCGACGACCCCTGCCCGCGCGAGGTAGGACCCGTCACCGGCGCCGATGAGGACGCCGTCGAGCACGAAGACGTAGCCGGCCAGTGGCGCTGTGACGCCGACGACGAGCAGCCCCGCGGTGATCCCGGTCCGAACGTCCGCCACCGGACTGAAGACCACGGGGAGCAGCGGCGACGTCGCGGCGAGCAGGCCGCCGAGCACGGCCCCGCCGCCGACGCCCCAGCGGACCATCAGCGCGGTGGCGCCCAGGGCCGCGGAGACGTCGCCGGCGCCGAGGCTGCGCCCGGTGAGGGCCTGCGCGGCGATGGCGATGGCGTCGAGGGCGAAGGCGCCGAAGGTCCACACGGTGAAGACGACCTGGTGCGCGGCGAGGGACGTCCCGCCGGTGCCGGCGGCGACCCAGACCGTCACGAGGAGGGCGACGCGCAGCGTGACCGTGCGCAGCAGCAGCGGCACGCCCGCGCGGGCCGCCGTCGCGATGCCCGCAGCGTGGGGCCGCAGCGCCGCCGAGTGCCGCCGGGCGCCGCGGACCACGAGCACCCCGAGCCAGACGGCCATCGTGGTCTGGGCCACGACCGTGCCCCACGCCGAGCCTGCGATGCCGAGGGCCGGCGCGGGCCCGGGCCCGTGGACGAGGACGAGGGACAGGACGGCGTTCCACGTGAAACCGACGACCGCGACGACCAGCGGCGTGCGGGTGTCCTGCAAGCCGCGCAGCACCCCGGTGGCCGCGAGGACGAACAGCATCGCCGGGATGCCGGTCATCGAGACGGTGAGGTACGCGACCGCCTCGGCCGCGACGCCGGGCGGGACACCGAAGGCGCTGACGACGGCAGGCGCGGACAGCGCCCCGACCGAGGCGGTCACCGCCCCGACCGCGAGCGCCAACCAGCAGCCGTCGACGCCGACCGTGAAGGCCGGCCCCAGCCGGCCGGCCCCGAGCTGCCGGGAGACGGTGGCGGTCGTGCCGTAGGCCAGGACGACGAACAGCCCGACGAGCGTCGACAGCACGGCGGACGCGACGCCGAGCCCGGCGAGCGGGTCGGTCCCCAGACGGCCGACGATCGCCGTGTCCGTGAGGAGGAAGAGCGGTTCGACGACGAGAGCCCCGAAAGCCGGGACGGCGAGGGCGAGCACCTCCCGGCGCGCCACCGAGCCGGAACCGGGCCGTCCGGCCGTGGTGCCGCTCACCCGTCAACTTCCCCTTTCAACAATGTGGACAGACCTGTGGACAGTCCTGGCTGCCAGGCCCGCCGGCGCCTCCCCCGAACGGTGGACACCCTGGGCCCCCCGCTCGCGGGAGGGAGCCTCCCCGGACACCCCACAGCGTCGTCCACTGAAGAAGTTTTTTCCCTCCACACCCTCCGGATCGAGGTCCGTGCTGGTCACAGCGTTGCACGCCCGACACGCCCGTCTCGGCTCCTGGGCGTGTCCACAGCCCCGTCCACAGGGGTGGACAACGACTTCGGCGTGACGACGGGAGATCACCCGTCCGGTCCCCACAGCCGTCCACAGGACCTGTGGACGACCGTCTTGGCGTGTCGGCATCCCGACCCCTAGCGTCCCCGCGGACCACGGTCAGCGGCAGCCGAAGAGCCGTTGTGTCGCGGGGTCGGCGTAGACCGGTCCCGTGGCTCGGAGGGACAGAGCCGTGGCCCCGGGAGGAGCAGTGTGAGCATCGCCGACACGGCGGTCGACCTCGAACGAGGCATCGTCCCCGGGCAGGGGGAGGGCACCACCGGCTTCGAGCGGATGCCCCCGCAGGACGTCCTCGCGGAGCAGTGCGCCCTCGGGGCGATGCTCCTCAGCAAGGACGCGGTGGCCGACGTCAGCGAGGTCCTCAAGGGCGCCGACTTCTACCGCCCCGCCCACGAGATGATCTACGAGGCGGTCATCGACCTGTTCGGTCGTGGGGAGCCCGCCGACCCCGTCACCGTCGCCGACGTCCTCGGGCGGCGGGGCGAGCTCAACCGGGTCGGTGGCGCGCCCTATCTCCACACCCTCGTCAGCACCGTCCCGACCGCGGCGTCGGCGGCGTACTACGCGCGCATCGTCCGCGACAAGGCCGTGCTCCGCCGCCTCGTCGAGGCCGGCACGAAGATCGCCGGCCTCGGCTACGCGGGCGAGGGCGGCGAGGTCGACGACATCGTCAACCAGGCGCAGGCCGAGGTGTACGCGGTCACCGACCGGCAGTCACGCGACGACTACCGGCCACTGTCGGAGGTCATGCAGGACACCGTCACCGAGCTCGAGGAGATGGAGTCCCGCCCCGACGGCATGCACGGAGTCCCGACGGGGTTCCGGGACCTCGACCAGCTGACGAACGGCCTGCAGGCGGGCCAGATGATCGTCATCGCGGCGCGTCCGGCGGTCGGCAAGTCGACGCTCGGCCTCGACATCGCCCGCACGGCCGCCGTCCACCACAGCATGGCCACTGTGATCTTCAGCCTGGAGATGAGCCGCACGGAGATCACCACGCGTCTCATCTCGGCGGAGGCCGGGATCAAGCTGCAGTCCCTGCGGACGGGCAAGCTCCAGGACGACGACTGGCAGAAGATCGCCCGGGTGCTCGGGCAGAGCAACGACGCGCCGCTGTTCATCGACGACAGCCCCAACATGTCGCTGCCCGAGATCCGGGCGAAGTGCCGTCGGCTCAAGCAGCAGCACCAGCTGCGTCTCGTCGTCGTCGACTACCTCCAGCTCATGTCCTCCGGCAAGCGCGTCGAGTCCCGGCAGCAGGAGGTCAGCGAGTTCTCCCGCGCCCTGAAGCTGCTCGCGAAGGAGCTCGAGGTGCCGGTCATCGCCATCAGCCAGCTGAACCGTGGGCCGGAGCAGAGGACCGACAAGAAGCCCCAGATGTCCGATC
Source organism: Aquipuribacter nitratireducens (assembly GCF_037860835.1). NCBI lineage: Bacteria > Bacillati > Actinomycetota > Actinomycetes > Micrococcales > Intrasporangiaceae > Aquipuribacter > Aquipuribacter nitratireducens. Next base: position 8,815 of record NZ_JBBEOG010000004.1, read on the forward strand.
TACGCGAATCGGGCGCGATAGAACAGGATGCGGACATGATCATGCTCCTCCACCGTGAGGACGCCTACGACAAGGAGAACCGCCCCGGGGAGGCGGACTTCATCGTCGCCAAGCACCGCAACGGGCCCACCGACACCATCACGGTGGTCTTCCAGGGCCACTACTCTCGCTTCATGGACATGGCCCGCGGATGATCGTCTGAGCCGCGATCGACACCCGGACGCAGCGGACCCCGGTGGCCGTGGGAGCCACCGGGGTCCGGGAGTGGTGCGGGCGCGTCAGGCGCGCGAGGTGCGCCGGCCGACGATGAGTCGGTAGAGGAACAGCAGGATCAGCGAGCCGATGATGGCCGAGAGCCACGTGCTCAGCTGCCAGAAGCCGTCGTTGGGGTTGACGCCGAAGATGGCGGAGCCGAGGAACCCACCGAGCAGCGCCCCGACGATGCCGATGATCGTCGTGACGATGATCCCGCCCGGGTCCTTGCCCGGCATGATCGCCTTCGCGATGAGGCCGGCGATGAGGCCGAGGATGATCCAACCGATGATGGACACGAGGTAGCTCCTAGGGTCTGGGATGTCCCGCCGTGTCCCCACGGCGGGGGCGCTCGCACGCCGAGCGGGGAGTACCCAGCGGATGATCAGCGAAAACCTAGGGACGCACCTCGGCGCCCGCGCCCACCGGCGGCTGGCCGTACGTGAGCCGTCGCAGGAGCCGCTCCGCCGGGCCGGGGAGGTCGAGCCGGTCGAGCACGACGGCCACGAGGACCGTCACGGCGTAGACCCCGACGGCGACGAGCGACACGGTCGCCGTCCCGGCGCCTGCGCCGAGCCCGAGCGCCCACGCCGACAGCAGGGGGACGAAGAGCACCGACTGCAGCAGGTAGCACGTGAGGGACCTGCGTCCCACCGCCCTCGCGGCCCGGGCGACGACACCCGGTCCCCGCGGACCCACGGTGGTCGACCACCACGCCACCGCCGCGGTGAAGGCGACGGCGCCCGCGAGACCCGTGAGCCCGTGCAGCGCCGCCACCACGACGTCCCAGCCGGTGGCGAGCTCGACCGCACCCGTCGCCGCGAGGACCGCGGGGACGCCGCCGACGACGCTCACCGGGAAACCGACGAGGACGAGCCGGCGCAGCAGAGGGAGGTGGTCCGCGGGCTGCTCGAGCACGCGCCGGCGGGCGAGCAGGATCCCGATGACCGCCGGCGGGAGGAGCGCCCCGACGACGAGGGGCGCGCTGAAGACGGAGCTGACGAGCGTGACGCCGCGCCACAGCAGGTCGCCCACGAACGTCTCCCGTCCCGGTAGACCCGCCGGGACCCCGGTCGCTCCACCCAGGCCGTCGAGGGCGCTCAGCCCCACGAACAGGGGGAGCGTCGCCCACCCGAGCGTCCGCAGCCGCGTGTCGGGCCAGCGGACGACCGCCACGAGCAGGAGCCCGAGGAGGCCGTAGCTCAGGAGGATGTCGCCGAAGAACAGGAGGACGAGGTGGGCGACGCCGACGACCGCGAGCCACGCGTTGCGCCGCAGCAGGAGCCCGCGGGCCTCTGGCCACGTGAGCCCGCGCTCGGCACTGCGCCGCAGGATGACGACGGTCCCGTAGGCGAACAGCAGCGTGAACATCGGGAAGGCGCGGTTGTCGACGAGCAGGCCGACCAGCGTGTCGACCAGCCGGTCCCCGGCCGAACCGTCGACCGGCTTGGCGAGCACGCCCGTGGTCCGACCCGTGATGTGGACGACGCCGTTCGCGAGCGCGATGCCGAGCAGGGCGAGGCCACGGGCGACGTCCGGGGCGAGCGCGCGCTCGCGGGCGGTCGTGGCGCGCATCTGACCCACGGGCCGAGGCTGCCACAGCACGGCGGCGCTGCGTGGTTGAACATGTTCAGGTAGCATTGCGGTTGAACACGTTCAGGAGGTTCTGGTGCCCGACACCCGCGCGCTCGTCGTCGACACGGCCCTGCGGCTGTTCCGCGAGCGTGGGTACGAGGCCACGACCATGCGGCTCGTCGCCGCTGAGGCGGGCCTCTCCGTCGGGAACGCCTACTACTACTTCCCGGGGAAGGACGCGCTGGTCCAGGAGCTGTACCGGCGCATCCAGGTCGAGCACCGGGCCGCCGTAGCCGACCGCCTGCCCCGCGGCGGAACCCTCGAGCAGCGCCTCACCGGCACGTGGCTCGCCGGTCTCGCCGTCATGGCGCCGTACCGCTCCTTCGGGGCCGGGTTCGTCTCCCGCGCCATCCGGCCCGGGGAGGCGGCCAGCCCCTTCAGCGACGCGAGCAGCGAGGCCCGGGAGCTCGCGGTCCACCTGCTCCGCGACGTCGTCGAGGGTGCGCGCCCCGCCGTGCCCGGCACCGTGGCGCGCGAGCTGCCCGAGCTCCTGTGGCTCGCCTGGCTCGGGGTCACCGTCTTCTGGCTCAACGACCCGACGCCGGACGCTGGGCGGACCCGACGGCTCGTGACGGGCGCCGCACCGCTCATCGGCCGGCTCGTCCGGCTGTCGCGCCTACCCGTCCTCCGGACGACGGTGACGGACGTGCTCGCCCTCGTCGAGGACGTGCGACGGTGAGGAGGGAGGGGGTGCCGGGCCCGGTGACCGAGCGGCGTGTGCCGGGTCTGGCCCGCGTGGTGGGGCGGGCCCTCGGGGAGGGTGCGGTCGCGGGATTCCTGGTCGGCGCGGTCGCGGGCATGTCGGTCCTCGTCGTCCCGCTCGTGTGGTCGTTGCTCGACGTCCTCGCGGGACGACAGGACGCGGTCCTCGACGAGGCCGGTCCCGTCCTGGGGCACATGGTGCTTGCCCTCGTCGCCGGCGTCTACGGCGCCGTCATCGGGCTCGGCCTCGGCGTCGTGGGCGGTGTCGCTGCGGCGATGGCCATCGTCGCCGTCGCGTGCGTCCGGCGACGCGGCTGGCGGCGCCTCCGCGTCACGTGGCTGGCCGCCTCGGCGCTCACCGCCCTCGCCGTCGCTCTGCTCCTCCTCGCGGTCGGGCAGCCGCTCCCCGTGGCGCTCGTGCTCGCCGTCGTCGCCGGCGGGATCGCCGCGTGGCGGGCGCGACGGGTCCTGCGGTCGCTGCCGCCGCACGGCGGGTGGCGCCCGGCCGACGTCCCTACAGCTGGCTGAGCCCCGCGGCACTCGTCACGACGAGGTTGAGGAGGAACGCCCACCCGCCGGTGAGGCCGCGCGGCAGCGCCGGTCGTCGGCGCACGTCGGCGTCACCGGCTCTGCGCATCCCGACGAGCGCGTGCACGAGCGGACCGAGCGGCGGGAACAGGACCCAGAACCAGCCCCAGCGAGTCCCGGTCCGCGGCGCCGGTCCCTCTACGAGCAGCGCGACGTGGAGGAGCCAGCCGAGGCCGAGGAGCCACCCGACGGGTGAGGGCACGCGGTACGTCGTCAGCGGCGAGCCTGTCCCGGGTCCGACCGCATCCCCCGAGGAGGGGTCCGGCCCGGCACGGACCACCTCCACCTCGGGGGCCAGCTGCCGTACGAGGGTCCCGAGGTCGTCGTCGACGACCGGCCGGTCGCCGTCGACCCAGGTGATCCCGTCGTCGCGGGACACCACGACCTCCGTGTAGCGGCGGAGGAGCCCGTCGCGCCACACGGCCTCCTGGGTCGCCGACCCCGCCTCGGCGTCCCCGAGGCCGCCACGGACCTGCACGGCGTCGACGCGACCGGCCGCCACCGCCCGTTCGAGGTCCTCCACGCTCGAGCGCTGGGCGCCGACCGCGAGGACCGCGACCGCGGCCACCACCCAGAGCGCGACGAGCGCCCACCGGACGACGACCCACCGGCGAGGCAGCACAGCCGTGGCGGCCGCCGCCGGTACAGCAGCCTCCGACGCGTCCGACGCCATGCTCCCCCCTCCGCCCGACCGCAGCCCGCTCGGAGGATAGGTCCGTGGCGCCCCGCCAGGGGAGCCCCGCGCATGACGGACCACCCGACGGGGTAGTGGCCGACCCATGGGGACGAAGCAGCGCACGCCCGTGCGCGACGACGACCGCACGATCGACCTGCGCGACGACCGCGGCCGGGCACGCTCGCAGCCGGGTGCCGACGCCGACTCGCCGACCGACATCCCCCGCGAGGGCTGGAAGCAGGTCCTCAAGCGGTCGTGGGCCGAGACGAAGGCGGACAACGTCCCGATGCTCGCGGGCGGCGTCGCCTTCTTCGCCTTCCTCGCCCTCTTCCCGGCCCTCATCGCCGTCATCAGCATCTGGGGCCTCGTCGTGGGGCAGGACCAGGCCACCCAGCAGGCCGAACGGCTCACGGAGGGCCTGCCGCCGGAGGCGTCGGGGATCATCGAGCAGCAGATGGAGAACGTCGCGAGCCAGCAGGGTGGCGGTCTCACGCTCGGCCTCGTCGTGTCGGTCCTGCTGGCGCTGTGGTCGGCCTCGGGCGGGACGGCGAACCTCATGAAGGCCGTCAACGTCGCCTACGACGAGGAGGAGACCCGCGGCTTCGTCAAGCTCCGCGGCCTCGCGCTCCTGCTCACGCTCGGCGCGATCGTCTTCGTCGGGCTCGCCGTCGCCCTCGTCGCGGTGGTGCCGCCGCTGCTCGACGCCCTGGGGCTCGGGGTGGTCGGCACCGTCCTGGCGCAGGTGGCCCGCTGGGTGCTCCTCGCTGTCCTCGTGACGGTCGCGCTCGCGGTCGTCTACCGCTTCGCTCCCGACCGCGACGACCCGAAGGTGAAGTGGGCGAGCCTCGGCGCCGGGGTCGCGACCGTCCTGTGGCTGCTCGGCAGCGTCGCCTTCAGCCTCTACGTCGCGAACTTCGGCAGCTACAACGAGACGTACGGCGCGATCGCGGGCGTCGCGATCCTCCTCCTCTGGCTCTTCCTCACGGCCTTCATCGTGCTGCTGGGCGCCGAGATCAACGCCGAGAGCGAGCGGCAGACCCTCCACGACACGACCGTCGGTGAGCCCCGGCCCATGGGGACGCGGGACGCGGCGGCCGCCGACTCCCTGCCGGAGGACGCCGACCGCGACCGCGTCGACCGCTGACCGACCGGCTCACGCCGGCGCGAGCCGCTCCTCCAGCGTCATGAGGTCGATGACGACGCGCGCGGCGTCGAACAGCCGGTCCGACAGCGCGCTCGCGCCGGGCGACAGCACCGTGAGCGGTCCGCGCTCGGCGAGCGAGGAGAAGATCCCGTCGTTGCTCAGCACGACGACCTGACGACGCTCGGCCGTCACGGCCTCCGCCCCCTCGAGCAGCTTGAGGTCGGCGAGGTCCGCACCGTCGGGCACCGGCTGGGCGACCTCGGCGAACTCCGCGAGGTGCTCGCGGCCGCGTTCCACGGCGGTCGTGTGCCCGGAGATGACGACGTGGTCCGCAGTGCGGGCGAGGGCGACGACGAGCATCATCCGCGCCTTCCACCGCAGCGGGCCGGCACGGAGGTTGTCGAGGTCGACGAGCAGGACGCGCTCGCCGGCGCCGTCGTGCCAGATCGGGTTCGCCTCCACCCACCGCACGAGGGCCGCGGCGAGGCGTTCGTGGTCCTCGGACGTGAGGTCGCCGAGCGCGACCCACTCGTACTCCTCGCGGGGGTCGTGCTCCTCGTGCTGGTTGCCCATGGCCACCCGCCGATCGTGCCAGGCGGGGGCCAGCCCCACCTCAGGGGTGGGCTGCCGTTGTCGACGCGCGCCCGCGGTGCGACGCTCCCCCCGTGATCGCCCCGCTGCGCTCGCGTCCGCTGGCCCGCGCATGGTTCGCGGTCACGGCGCTCGCCGTCCTCGCCGCGCTCGTCATCCAGGTGCCCGTGGCGGCGACCGGGTCCGGCGGCTTCTTCAGCGAGCCGTGGCACCGCGCGCTCAACGTCCTCGCGTTCTTCACCATCCAGTCGAACCTGCTCGTCGGGGCGTCCGGCCTCCTGGTCGCGCTCGACCCCGACCGGGACACCGTCCTGCGGCGGTGGCTCGCGCTCACGTCGACCACCGCCATCACCGTCACGGGCGTCGTGTACCACCTCGTGCTCTCCGGGCTCGTCGAGCTGTCCCCCTGGGGGCGGGTCGCCGACACGCTCACGCACACCGTGGTCCCGGTGCTCGCCGTCGCCGGCTGGCTGCTCCTCGGGCCACGGGACCGGACGTCGTGGCGGCTCGTCGCGGCCTCGCTCGCCTTCCCCCTCCTGTGGGCGGCGTTCACGCTCGTGCGCGGTCCGCTCGTCGGCGGGTTCTGGCCGTACCCGTTCGTCGACGTCGACGCCCTCGGCTGGGGCCGCGCGCTGCTCAACGTCGCCGTGGTGGGAGTGGGGTTCGTCGCTGTCGCGGCCGTCCTCCACCTGGTGGACCGGGCGCTGCGCCGCAGCGCGGGTCCGGCCCACCCGGCTCAGGCCGCGGCGTCCTCGAGGGCGGGGTAGTCGGTGTAGCCGCGTGGTCCCGTGCCGTAGAACGTGCTCGGGTCCGGCTCGGTGAGCGGTGCGCCGCGACGGACGCGCTCGACGAGGTCGGGGTTCGCGATGAACGCGCGTCCGAGGGCGACGGCGTCGGCGCGTCCCTCGTCCACCACCTGGGCCGCGGTCGCGGGGGTGAACCCCTGGGCGAGGACGAGGGGCCCGCGCCACGTCGACCGCAGGGCCTGCGTGAGGTCGACCCGGCGGCCGGCCGGCGTCACGGGCTCGACGTAGTGCGCGTACGCGAGTCCCCGCTCCTCCAGCAGCGCGCCGACGTAGGCGAGCACGCCGGCCGGGTCCTCGTCGTGCGTGCCGGCGGTGCCGTTGCCGAGGGACAGCCGCACCCCGACGCGGTCGGCCGCGCCGACCCCGTCGGTCGTGGCGTCGAGCACCTCGGCGAGGAGGCGCGCGCGTGCGGCGACGCCACCGCCGTAGGCGTCCGTGCGGTCGTTGACGGCGCCCGCGAGGAACTGCTCGAGGAGGTACCCGTTGGCGGCGTGGACCTCGACCCCGTCGAAGCCGGCCTCGCGTGCGGCCGCGGCGGCCCGGCGGTAGTCGTCCACCACACGGGGGAGCTCGTCGGTGCGCAGCGCACGCGGGGTCGACGTGGCCTCGAAGCCGGCGGCGGTGTAGGAGCGCGCCTCGGCCGGGCGGGCGGTCGACGACACCGGCGGGTGGCCGTCGTGGAACGACGTGTGGCTGATGCGACCGACGTGCCACAGCTGGGCGACGACGCGGCCGCCCGCGTCGTGGACGGCGTCGGTGACCGTGCGCCAGCCGTCGACCTGGTCCTCGCGCCACAGCCCGGGGGTGCCGACGTAGCCGACCGCCTCCCGCGAGATGGCGACGCCCTCGCTCACGACGAGCCCCGCACCCGCACGCTGCCGGTAGTACTCGACGTTGAGCGGTCCCGGTCGCCGGGCCTCGCCGGTCCGGGTGCGGGTGAGCGGGGCCATGACGAGCCGGTTGGGGAGGGCGAGCGCGCCGAGGTCGACGGGACGCAGGAGCGCGGCGGCGGTGTCGTTCGTGTCGTTCGTGTCCTTCGTGTCGGTCACGGTCGCCGTCAACGACGGCGCCGTGCGGTTTCGTCCGGGGACACGGCCGCTGTGGCGACGCTCACGTCCAGCGGCCGAGGGCGTCGTCGACGACCTGGTCCACCACGGCCGGGGGCACGGCCTCGCCCCGCACGAGGGAGCGGTAGAACACGGGCCCCTCGAGCGCGGCCACGGCGGCGTCGACGTCGAGGTCGTCCGGCAGGCGCCCGTCGCGGACCGCCTCCTCGAGGAGAACCGTCAGCGGCCGGCAGCCGCCCTCCGTCAGCCGGTCCCGCAGCGGCCGGAGCTCGGGTCGGACGGCGGCGCGTTCGTTGAGCGCGAGGACGACGTAGCGGAGGGGGCCCTCGACGAGGGCCCGGCGCAGGGCCTCGAGGTGGGCGCGCAGGTCGGTGCGCAGGTCGCCGGTCCGGTGCGTCACCGGGTACTCGGCGCCGGCGAGGGTCGCCTCGAGCAGCGACTCCGGGTCCGGCCAGTGCCGGTACATGGTGCGCCGCCCGACACCGGCCTCCGCCGCGACGCGCTGGTGGGTGACGGCGTCGAGGCCCTGCTCGAGGAGGAGCCGGGTCGCGGCCTCGAGGGCCGAGCCGCGGGTCCGTTCGGCGCGTCGGTCCACAGGGTCACCCTAGCGGTTGTGGCACAGCTCGTGTCACTGCATCCTAGGAGCCTGTGGCACAAGGTGTGCCGGACAATCGGGACGGACGGGCGACATGACGACGGTGCAGCAGGACCCCACGCTCGCGTGGTTCGAGCGGCTCGAGGCCGAGGGGAACACGAAGGCGTTCTGGCAGACGGGTCGGGAGGCGTACGCGCGGGACGTGCGGGAGCCGTTCGCCGCCTTCCTCGCCGCGGTCGACGGGCAGCCGGGCGTCCCGGCCCACGGCGCCTGGCGGGTGTACCGACCGCACAACGACCTGCGCTTCGACCCGCAGGGTGACCCGCTCAAGACCTTCGTCGGGGCGGTGGCGGAGACGGCGCGCGGCGCGGGGCTCTACGTCCAGGTCGACCGCACGGGGCTGCTCGTCGCCGCAGGCATGCCGTGGTTCGCGCCCGACCAGCTCGGCCGCTGGCGCGAGGCGGTGGCCTCCGGTGCGGGGGAGGCCCTGGTCGACGCGGCAGAACGCGCCCGGGCGGGTCGCCTCCGGGTCCACGGCGGCCGACGGGATCCGTACGTGCGCGTGCCACGGGGCTATGCCGCCGACCACCCGCGCGCCGGCCTGCTGCGTTGGCGCGGGGTGGAGGCCTCCGTGCGCCTGGGGTCGGCTGCGTGGGGCGCCGACGGCGCGAGCACCGAGGAGCGGGCGGCGGTGGCGGCCGAGCCCCTGCGGGCGGCGGGCGCCCTCGTCGCCTGGTGCGAGGAGGAGGTGGGCACGTCGACGCTGCCGCGCCCACGTCGTTGACACACGAACTAACCTCCTCTCACTCAAGGCGTGACAAGAGCGGTGCGGAGCGGATACGGTCCCGGCGCAGCGGGCAGCGTCGCCCGCCGTCCCTTCCACCGCCCGCAAGGAGCTCCTGATGCCCGCACTGCCCAGCCGCGCACGGCGCGGGGCCGCCACCGTCGGCCTCGCCGCCCTCGTGCTGTCCGGCCTCGGCGCCACCAGCGCCCAGGCCGCCGGTGACGACCTCGCGCCGCTGCTCCACGCCGGCTCCGCCGACGCGATCGACGGCGCCTACATCGTCGTCCTCGACGAGACGGCTGCCGGTGCCCGAGCCTCCGCCGCGGCCCGGGAGCGCGCCGCCGCGCGTGCGGTGGAGCGGGCGACGGCGCTCGGGGGCGAGGTCACCGAGACCTACGACAGCGCCCTCACCGGGTACGCCGCCGAGCTGAGTGCCGCCGAGCTCGCGGCGGTCCGCCGCGACCCGGCCGTCGCCTACGTCGAGGCCGACCAGGTCGTCACGACCGCTGCGACGCAGTACAACGCGACGTGGGGCCTGGACCGCATCGACCAGCGCTACCGGCCGCTCAACGGCACCTACACCTACGGTCCGACGGGCGCCGGGGTGCGGGCGTACATCATCGACACCGGCATCCGCGCCACGCACAACGAGTTCGGCGGACGGGTCGTTGCGGGGGCCACGGCCATCAACGACGGCCGCGGCACGAACGACTGCAACGGTCACGGCACCCACGTGGCGGGCACGGTCGGCGGCAGCACCTACGGCGTCGCGAAGCAGGTCACCCTCGTCCCCGTCCGCGTCCTCGGCTGCAACGGCTCCGGCAGCAACTCCGGCGTCGTCGCGGGCATCGACTGGGTCGCGAGCACCGCGCCCCGCGGCTCCGTGGCGAACATGAGTCTCGGCGGCCCCGCCTCGACCGCCACCGACGCCGCTGTCCAGCGGGCCGTCGACGCGGGCGTGACGATGGTCGTCGCGGCCGGCAACGAGAACCAGAACGCGTGCAACGTCTCGCCCGCCCGCGCGGTCAACGCGATCACGGTCGGCGCCACGACGAGCACGGACGCCCGCTCGAGCTTCTCCAACTTCGGCACCTGCGTCGACATCTTCGCGCCGGGCTCGAGCATCAGGAGCGCGTGGTGGCAGTCGAACACGCAGACCAACACCATCAGCGGCACATCCATGGCGGCCCCCCACGTCGCCGGTGCCGCGGCGCTGTTCCTCCAGCGCAACCCGGGCGCCTCGCCCGCGACGGTGACGAGCAGCATCGTCGGCAACAGCACCACCGGTGTCGTCTCCGGCGCCGGCACCGGTTCGCCGAACCGGCTCCTGTACTCCGGCTACATCGGCTGAGGGGTCACCGATGAGCCGTTGAGCCGTCGCGGCGGCAGGCGCGACGGTCGGTGGGCCGCGGTGACCAGGGGAGAGGTCACCGCGGCCCGCCTTTGTCGTACCCCGGCGCCCTGTCGGGACCGCGCGGGTGCCCACCGACCGGGCGGTCAGGCCGAGCCGAGCACCGCCCGCACCCGACCGAGCAGCTCGGTCGCCGGCACCGACCCCGGCGCGAGTCCGTGCGCCGCGGCGTCGACGACCTCGCGCCGCAGCAGCTCGTTGACCGGCGCCTCGCGACCGAGCTCCCGAGCGGCCAGGACCACCTCGCCGTTCAGCCGGTCCGCCTCCACCGAGCCCGCGCCGCGCAGCAGGGACTGCCAGGTCGACCCGCCGCCGCGCGTGACGCCGGGGACCTCCGCGAGCTCCCAGGCCGAGGCCACCTCCGCCCGCCAGAGGTCCTCGTCGACGAGCGGACGGCCGGCGGCTCGCAGCACCTCCTGACCCTCGGTGAGCACGAGGCGGTGCAGCTCCCGGACGGTGTCGCGCTCCTCCCCCTGCAGGCCCGTGCCGGTCAGCGCCTCGACCGCGTTGCCGAGGTTGCTCAGCAGCTTGCGGTGCTTCCACGCCATGACGTCGTCGCGCACGCGCGTCACGAGCCCTGCGGCGGTCCAGCGCCGGGCGACGGCGGCGTCCACCTCGTCGCTGCCGCGGGGGTAGCGCCCGATGTCCAGCACCCCCGACGGCCGGATGAAGACCGCCACGTGCCCGGGCTCGGTGTGGAGAGCGGGGAGCGCGACCGACACCCCGTGGACCGCGCGGTGCCGCCGGAGGGCGGCGGGCTCGTTGGCGACGCCGTTCTGGAGGCAGAGCACCGGGAGGTCGGCCGCCCGCAACGGCAGCCGCTCCAGCAGCGCCTGCGTGTGCTGGCCCTTGACGGCGAGCACGAGGACGTCACGGTCGTGCAGCTCGAGCCGGGCCGGGTCGTCGACGACGGGCAGCCCCACCCGGAGCACGCCGTCGGGTGTGGCGAGACGCAGGCCCTCCTCCCGGACCACCCGCGCGTGCTCCCCGCGGGCGACCGCCAGCACGTCCTCGCCCGCCTCGACGAGCCTGGCGGCCACCGTCCCGCCGACCGCACCGATCCCCAGCACCACGAACCTCATGCCGGGCAGGCTCGCAGGTGCTCACGCGGGCCGCGCGCCCTCACCCGTCCGCGGCAGCGAGGAGCCTGTCCAGCGCGGTGACCGTCCGCCAGTTCCGTGCCGTCGCCGTCACCCGCAGCCGCCGCTCCCAGAACGCGTGCGACAACCGCGCGTTGCGGGTGCCGAGCGGCGTGAGGACGTGGACGTCGCGCCCGACGACGAGGAACTCCTCCTCGTGGTCGGCGGGGTCGACGCCCGCGACGAGGTCCGGGTCGGGTTCCTCGGCGAGGAACACCACGGTGTAGAGCTGCGGGTCGTCCGGCAGGGCGGGCGCGCCGGGGCGTCCCGCCGCCGCCACCGTCGCCCGGAGCTCGGCCGCGGACCGCACGACGCACGGCGAGACGACGTCGAAGTACGCGAGGACGAGAGCGGACACGCGGTCGGCGACGACGGTCTCCGGCGTCCCGTCGTCGTCGACGAGGACGTTGCCGCTCTGCAGGTAGGACCCGACGCCCGAGAACCCCTCCGTCCCGAGCAGCTCACGGAGGCGGGCCATCGGGACCTTGTTGCGCGCGCCGAGGTTGACGCCGCGCAGCAGGAGCACCCGGCGCCCGCTCACGCGCTCGTCCCCGCGTCGTGGACGAGCAGGGCCACCTGCACGCGGTTCTCGAGGGCGAGGCGGGCCAGCACGCGCGACACGTACGCCTTGACGGTGGCGGGGCTCATGAACAGCTCGTCCGCGATCTGCGCGTTGGCGAGCCCGCGCGCGACGGCGTGGGCGACCTCGCGCTCCCGCTCGCTCAGCCCCTCGAGCGCGGCCCTGGCGGCCGCCTGCCGTTCGTCGACGGCGGAGCCCGCGTCGAGGACCGCGACGTGCCGCAGCAGGCCCCGGGTCACCGACGGGTCGAGGACGGCCTCCCCGTCGGCGACCCGGCGGACCGCCTCGACGATCTGCGCGGGCGGGGTGTCCTTGAGCAGGAACCCGGCGGCCCCGTCCCGCACAGCGCGCACGACCTGCTCGTCGGCGTCGAAGGTCGTGAGGACGACGACCTCGGGAGCCCGCGGCGAGCGGCGCAGGGCCGCGAGGGCGGTGAGCCCGTCGACCCGCGGCATGCGGATGTCCATGAGCACGACGTCGGGGCGGTGCCGGGCGACGGCGTCCGGGACCTCCTCGCCGTCGGACGCCTCCCCGACGAGGACCACGCCGTCGGCCCCGCGCAGCACCATCGCCAGCGCCGAGCGGACGAGCGGGTCGTCGTCGACGACGAGGACGCGGACCGGCGCCGCGGTCACGCCGCCTCCACCGGCCACGGCAGCCACACACGCAGCCGGAACACGTCGTCGACGACCCCGTGCTCCCAGCGCCCGCCCGCGAGCCTGGTCCGCTCCGCGAGCCCGACGAGGCCGACGCCGGAGCCTGGCACCCGTGCGGCGTCGTCGAGGCCGGCACCCGTGCCGGGGCGCAGCGCGTTGCGGACCTCCAGCGACAGCCCGCTGCCGGGGGCGCCCGACACGCACACGTCGACGGCGCCGCCACGGCCGTGCTTCCGGGCGTTGGTCAGGCCCTCCTGCAGCACGCGGTACGCGGTCCTCGCGGTCGTGAGCGGCAGCGGTGCGTCGGCGAGCTCCACCCGCTCCCGGAGGCCGACCCCCGCCGCGCGGGTCTCCGCCAGCAGCCCGGGCAGGTCGTCGAGCGTGGGCTGGGGGCGCGAGGTCGACGTGCCGTCGTCCCCCGTGTCGGGGTCGTCCGTCGTCCGGAGCACCCCGATGACCTCCCGGAGGTCGACGAGGGCGCGGTGGGCGTTGTCGCGGATGACGCCCGCAGCGGTCGCGACCTCCTCCGGGGAGGCGTCGCGGCTGAACTCGAGCGCACCCGCGTGCATGCTGACGAGCGAGATCCGGTGCGCGAGGACGTCGTGCATCTCCCGGGCGATCCGGGTGCGCTCGCCCTGCCGGGCGGCCTCTGCCGAGCGCTGCTGCTCCCTCTCGGCGCGCTCGGCGCGCTCGCGCAGGGACGCGACGAGCAGGCGGCGGGCGCGCAGGAACATGCCGAAGCCGATGACGGCGGCGGTGAAGACGGTCCCGAACGCCATGATGATCACCCACTCGACCCAGCCGACGCCCTCGCCCCGCCACCACAGGAGGACGACGGCGGCGACGAGGTTCGCGCCGCCCACGAGCAGCGCCCACGGCCAGCGTCGGTGGATCGCGACGGTGAGGAGCATGACGAAGGCGGGCCCGCCCGCGAACGTCGAGAACGCCGCGGCGAACGCGGAGACGACCCCGAGGGTGACGGGGAAGCGCCGGCGCCAGAAGAGCGCGACGAGCAGGCCCACCCCGAGCACGAGGTCGACCCACACCTCGAGGCCGCTCACGGGTCGGAAGCCGCTGCCATCGAGCGGTCGGCCGGCGATCACGAGGCCCACGGCGGACATCAGCCCGACCGTCACGAACACGACCCAGTCGACGACCCGGTCCCGGCGGCTGCGCCGCCCGTCGCGCCGGCCGTCGGCGCTCAGCACCAGGTGGTCCCCGTCCCGCACCGGACCACCCTAGGGACGGGCTGCGACGCCTGGACAGGGCCGAAGGTCGACGGCCGCCGGTCCGTCGGTCGACCGTCCGCCGGCCGACCGGACCGGTCCCGGGGCCGGCCGCCGACTCCCGTCGCGCGATCGTCGCCGTCCGGCCGCAGCGGGGGAGGCCGCCCGGCGCGGAGGCTCGTCGCATGATCGAAGCGACCTCCCTGACCAGGCGCTACGGCGCGACCACCGTGGTGGACGACGTGTCGTTCACCTGCCCGCCCGGCACCGTGACCGGGTTCCTCGGCCCCAACGGGGCCGGCAAGTCCACGACGCTGCGCATGGTGACGGGGCTGTCGACGCCCGACGCGGGCACCGCGACCGTCGCCGGGCTCCCGTTCCGTCGTCTGCCCAACCCGGGCCGCGTCGTCGGCATCATGCTCGACGCCTCCGCCCAGCACGGCGGCCGGACCGGCCGGGAGACGCTGCGGCTCGCCGCGTCCCTGCTCGACGTCCCTCCCGGGCGCGCCGACGACATGCTCGAGCTCGTCGGCCTCGCCGGGCGCCCGGCGCGGCAGCGGGTCGGCCGGTACTCCCTCGGCATGCGACAGCGGCTCGGCATCGGCCTTGCCCTGCTCGGGGACCCCGACGTGCTCGTGCTCGACGAGCCCGCGAACGGCCTCGACCCGGACGGCATCCGGTGGATGCGCGGCCTGCTGCGCCGCTTCGCCGACGGCGGCGGGACCGTCCTGCTGTCGTCGCACCTGCTCGGCGAGGTCGCCGCCGTCGCCGACCGCCTCGTCGTCATCGCCGGCGGCCGCGTCCGCGCCGCCGGCGCCACGTCCGAGCTCCTCGAGGGCCAGGACGACCTCGAGGAGTACTACTTCCGCCTCACGACCGCCGAGCCCGCTGGAGCCGCACGATGAGCACCGACGTCACGTCCACGCCCGCCACCCCCGCCACCCCTGCCACCCGTCGTCCCTCGGGGCTCGACGTGCCCCGGCCCTCGGCCGCGCGCCTCGTCGCCGTCGAGCTGCGCAAGGCCGTCGACACGACGACCGGTCGCTGGCTGCTCGCCGTCACCGGCGTGCTCGTCGTCGGCGCGCTCGTCCTCGGCTCGCTGTTCGAGCCCGGCGAGGACGACCCGAGCCTGCAGTTCCTCCTCGCCAACGGCCTGCTGCCCGTCTCGCTGCTCGTGCCCGTGCTCGGCGTGCTCCTCATGTCCGGGGAGTTCTCCACCCGCAGCGTGCTGACGACGTTCGCGCTCGTGCCGTCGCGCGGGCGGGTCGTCGCGGCGAAGACGGTCGCCGCCGTCCTCCTCGCCCTAGGGTTCGCCCTGCTGACCGGGGTCCTCGCGGTCGCCACCGCCGGTGTGCTCGACGTGCTCGTCGGGGACGTGGTGTGGACGATGGCGTGGCAGGTGCCGCTGCAGCTGCTCGTGCTGCAGGTCGTCTACGTGCTCGTCGGCGTCGGCATCGGCCTGCTGTGCCAGAACACGCCCCTCGCCGTCGTCGTGTACCTGGTCGTGCCGTCGCTGCTCGCGCCGGTCGTGTTCCTCGTGCCGGCGCTGCAGGACGTCGGGCCGTGGGTCGACCTCGCGACGGGGACGATGGCGCTGCAGATGGACACCGTCCTGTCCGGACGGCAGTGGGCGCAGGTGGCGAGCGTCACGGGCATCTGGGCCGTCGTGCCGTTCGCCGTCGGCTGGCTGCGGCTGCAGCGGCGCGAGATCGCCTGACCCGACCGACCGGCCCGGCTCAGAGGGGGCGGGGGCGCAGCTCCGAGGTGCAGCACTTCGGGCCGCCCCCGCCCTTGAGCAGCTCCGACAGGTCGACCGGCACCGGCACGAAGCCCCGCTCCCGCAGCTGCTCGGCCAGGCCGGTGGCGGCGACCGGCAGGACGACGTGGCGGCCGTCGCTCACGGCGTTGAGCCCGAGGACGAGCGCGTCGGCCTCGGACGCCACGACGGCGTCGGGGTACAGGCGCTCGAGCACGCGTCGCGACCCGTCGGAGAACGCCCCCGGGTAGTACGCGACCGTCGTGTCGTCGAGCGGGAACAGCGCGGTGTCGAGGTGGTAGAACCGCGGGTCGACGAGCTCGAGCCCGACGACGGGCCGGCCGGTCCTCTCCTGGATCTCCGCGTGCGCCCGCCGGTCGGTGCGGAAGCCCGTGCCCGCCAGCACGAGGTCGCCGACGACGGTGAGGTCGCCCTCGCCCTCGTGGGTGCCGACCGTCGGCGTGACGGGCCCGAAGCCGTGGGCCTCGAGCCACGCGGCGTGCGCGGGCGCCTCGGCCGCACGCTCCGGGTGCGCGAAACGCGCGCCGACGGCGACGCCGTCGACGACGAACGCACCGTTCGCGGCGAAGACCATGTCCGGGAGACCCGGCACCGGGTCGAGCAGCTCGACCTCGTGACCCAGCCCCTCGTACGTCGCCCGGAGCGTCTCCCACTGCTGCACCGCGAGCGCGGTGTCGACGACCGCACCCGGAGTCATCCACGCGTTGATCGCGTACGCGACCTCGAAGTGGACGGGTGCGCACATGAGGAAGCGGCGACGGACGGCCACCCGCTCCTCGGACCGGGTGGCGGGCGACGTCGTGGGGAGCTGCGGCTCCCCGGGCAGGAGGGTGGTCACAGGCTCGATTGTCGACGCGCACAGGCGCTCGCTTCATGTCGCGCTGCTGCGTCCTGTCGTCGCGACGTTGCGCGTTCTCCGACATGCACGCACGATCGTTGCGTGACGACGCTCGACGGCCTCGACGAACGGATCCTCGCCATCCTGCGCGACGACGGGCGGGCGTCGTTCGCCGTCGTGGGGGAGAGGGTGGGCCTGTCGGCCTCGGCGGTGAAGCGCCGCGTCGACCGGCTCCGCGAGGCCGGAGTCATCACGGGCTTCGCCGCGCTCGTGGACCCGGAGGCGCTCGGGTGGACGACGGAGGCCTACGTCGAGCTGTGGTGCGCGCCCTCGACGACCCCGGCGCAGGTCCTCGCCGTCGCCGCCCGCCACCCGCAGGTCGTGTCGGCGGCGACGATCAGCGGGGAGGCGGACGCCCTGGTCCACGTCCGCGCCACGAGCGTCCACGACTTCGAGCGAGTGCTCGAACGGATCGGGGCCGACCCGTCCGTCGTGCGCACGAAGAGCGCGATCGTGCTCAGCCGCGGCGTGCAGCGGAGCTGACCGGCACCGGGACCGGCGTCGGCGCCGCGGTGCGACGGGCGGCGCGGAGGTCGTCCTGAGCCCGGTGCCACGCCGCGGCCCAGTCCGGCAGCGCCGGGCTCGTCGCCCCGTCGTGCCCCGAGGCCGCGAGCAGGTCCGCGGTCGGGACCCGGCCGCCCCCGACCCGCAGGAAGAGCGCGCGGACCACGGCCTCGGCGACGACCTCGCCGGAGCCGTCGCGACCACGCCGGAAGACCTGCTCGAGCAGGATGGAGCGGTCGTCCCATCCCAGCGTCCGGGTCGTGACGGTGAAGGGCTGCCCGAGTCGCAGCTCGCGGTGGAAGGCGATCGTCTCGGCCGTGACCACCGGGTACCAGCGCCGGCGGTGGAGCACGGCGTGAGCGCCCGAGCGGAGGAGCAGGTCGGTCCGCGCCAGGTCGAGCAGCGTGAGGTAGCGCCCGTTGTTCACGTGGCCCAGGGCGTCGAGGTCGCCCGGTGCGACCCGGAAGCGCGTCACGCACTCCCCGAGGAGGTCGACGCGCGAGCGCCGCCGGGCGGTGAGCCACAGGACCACGAGCCGCACCCACAGGTTCACGCAGTGCCTCCATCGGGTAGTGCCGCGGCCTTCTGGGTCCGCGAATCGGACTCAGCGTGGTGGGGACTGGCTCGGTCTGTCAACCGGACCTAGCATCGGGTCATGGGCGAGGAAGCGGAGCCGCAGCCGGGTCCGGCCGCGCTGGCGTGGTCGACCGAGGGCTGCACGGTCGAGGCGGCGCTCGCCGTCGTCGGCGACCGGGCGACGTTCCTCGTGGTCCGGGAGGTGGGCTGCGGCGTCCGGCGGTTCGCCGACATGCAGCGGCGCACGGGCCTGCCCCGCGACGTCCTGACGCGACGGCTGACGCGCATGGTCGACGACGGGCTCCTGCGCCGGGTGCCGTACCGGGAGCCCGGTCGCCGGGGTCGCGAGGAGTACCGCTTCACGGACAAGGGGTTCGAGCTCTACCCCGTCGTCGTCGCGCTGTGGCGCTGGGGCAGCAGGTGGGCGGACCCGCGGCCGGGACAGGGTCCACCGATCGAGTTCGTCCACCGGGGCTGCGGCGAGTTCGTCGACGCGGTCGTGCGGTGCGAGGCCGGTCACGACGTCACCGAGCCGCGCGACGTCCTGCCGCGCCCGGGCCCCGGCGCGGTCCGCGTCGGCTGATCCCACGTCGCGGAAGAACGACACAGGCTGTGTCGTTGTAGTCGGCGTGATGCTCAAGCCGGACCTGCTCGGCCTCGTGACCCGTGGGCGCCTCCACCTCGACGCGGGCGACCCCGCCGGCGCGGCTCGACTGCTCGCCGAGGCGGCAGCGGCGGCGCCGCAGGACCGGGCCGTGGCGACGGACCTGGCCCGCGCCTACTTCGACTCCGCCCAGCTGAACCGGGCCGAGCGGGCCTTCCGCGACCTCGTCGAGCTCGACCCCACCGACGCCTGGGCGCGGCGCGGGCTCGCCCGCACGCTGCGGCGGCTGTCGCGTGCGGAGGAGGCGCTCACGCAGGACCGGCTCGCGGACGCCCTCGGCGGCTGACGGCCTACCGGATCGGGCGACCCAGCACGAGCGCACCCTCGGCGCGCTCGACGAGCGCGAACCCCAGGCGCCCGTAGAAGCCGATGGCGCGCGAGTTCGTCTCGGCCACGCCGAGGTGCACCGCACCCGCCCCGGCCTCGGCGGCCGCGGCGAGGAACCCGTCCACGAGCCGACGGCCCCACCCCTGCCCCTGCACGTGCGGGAGCAGGTCGATGTGGAGGTGCGCCGGGTAGCGGTCGGTGATCCGCCGCGGGGTGCGGCGCGGATCGTGGACGAGCTGTGCCGTGTCCCGGTCCGCCGGTCGCGTCATGGCCTCGAGCGGGTAGGCGCGTCGGGCCTGCGGCCACCAGGCGCGCTCGCACCAGCTCTCGAACGACACCGTGTCGCTGGTCCCGAGCACGTAGCCGCTCACCCGTCCCTCGGGGGTGCCGTCGTCGACCACGAGGCACAGGTCCGGCTCGAACCGCGCGTACGGCAGGGCGTACACCGTCCCCGGCAGACCGGGGAAGGCGTGCTGGGCGGTGGCGTCGTCCCCGGCGTCGGCCGTGCGGAGGCAGACGTCGGCGAGCCCCTGCTCGTCGCCCGGGCGGAACGGCCGCAGCACCGCGCCCTCGCGCCTGCGCGGGGCGAGGAACCCGCGCAGCCGTCCGCGCTGCGTCGCTGCCATGTGACGGAACGTACCCGCGGGCGGGCTCGTCGATGCCTCCGCCGCCCCGGCACGGGGTGGGCGGTCCGGACGCGCAGGGACGGGGACGTCGGGCCAGACGGGCTCCGACGGCGCGGTGCGCGCCGCAGGCGCGGCTGGTGGGACGGCTACCGACCGCTGCTCGGCGGGGCCTGCGAGCCGGGCCTCGCGCCGGGTCGCGGGGACCCCGCTGCCCTCGTGGCGGCGGTGGACGTCCCGGCGGCGGGGGAGGGGGGCGGGGTCCGTCACGCGTCGCGACCCGTCGGGAGGACGCCCGCGAGAGCCGCGTCGACGTGCGCGTCGAGCGGGGGCCACGGGTACCCCGGCTTGCCCGTGCGAAGCGACACCGTCCCGTGCAGCCCCGTCCAGGCGGCGAGGGTGCGCGACGCCACGTCGGGGGCCCCGGGCACGGCTGCCACGAGCCGTCCGAGCAGGTCGAGCAGGGCGTCGCCGTCGGCGAAGGCCACCGTCTCCGCGTCGGTGAGCAGCCGCACCGCGCGGCCGCCGAAGACGACGGCGTAGGCGCCGGGGTTGCTCGTGCCCCAGACGACGTAGGCCAGGGCGGCGGCGCGGAGCCGCCCGACCGGGTCGTCGGCCGCGTCCGCCGCGGCCTCGACCGCCCTCCGCAACGCGGCGAGGTGGCGCTCCACGACCGTGCGGAGCAGGTCGTCGAGGTCGTCGAAGTGGCCGTAGACGCTCGGGGCCGCCACGCCGGCCTCGCGTGCCACCCCGCGGAGCGTGACGGCCGACGGGTCGCCCGACTCCAGCAGCCGCGACGCCGCGGCGACGAGCTCCTCGCGGAGACGAGTGCCCTTACCGCGGGGGTTGCGGGCCCGGGCGGGCTGCAGGACGGGCACGGCCGACTCCTCCTCTGCGCGTCGGGATCGCCCCCACTCTAGGTTGACCCGTCGACTAACGCATGTAAGGTGATTCACCTAACGACCGTTAGCCCATCACCGAGGAGAGTCCCGTGCCCGTCGCCCCCCTGCCGCCCTCCGGGGCCGTCCTCGTCACCGGCTGCTCGAGCGGCATCGGTCACGCGACCGCGCTGCGCCTCGCTCGCTCGGGCCTCGCGGTCCACGCGACGGCGCGCCGACCCGACCGGCTCACCGAGCTGGAGGCGGCCGGGTGCACGACCGGGCCGCTCGACGTCACGGACGACGACTCCGCCGCGCACGCGGTCGAGGAGGCCCGCGAGCGACACGGCGCCGTCGTCGCGCTCGTCAACAACGCCGGCTACGGCGAGTACGGCCCGGTCGAGGAGGTGAGCCTCGAGGCGGCCCGGCGACAGCTCGAGACCAACGTCATCGGCGTGGCGCGGCTCACGCGCCTCGTGCTGCCGGGGATGCGCGAGGCCGGTGCCGGGCGGGTCGTCACCATCGGTTCGATGGGCGGTCGCCTCACGTTCCCCGGCGGCGGCTGGTACCACGCGTCGAAGCACGCCCTGGAGGCGCTGCACGACGCCCTCCGCGTCGAGGTCGCCCCCTTCGGCGTCGGGGTCAGCCTCGTCGAGCCAGGGCTCATCCGCACGGAGTTCGGCGCGACGGCCACCGGGACCCTCACGGGGACGCGCACCGAGGGCGAGGGCCCGTACGCCGGACTGGTCGCGTCGGTCGAGCAGGGCATGGCGGGCTCGTACGACAACCGCGTGCTGTCCGCCGGACCCGACGCGGTCGCGCGGGCCGTCGAGCACGCGGTGACGGCGCGGCGGCCCCGCAGCCGCTACGTCGTCACGCCCGCCGCGCGGGGGCTCATCGGGCTACGGCGCCTCGGCGGCGACCGCGTCTGGGACGCGTTCGTGCGGCGGCAGTTCTCGCTGCCGGCGTGAGCGGCGCAGCGGTGGCGGCGGCTGCGGCGTCCGCCCACGGCGGACAGCGCCGTCCCACCCCTTCCCCTCGCGCGGGCCGCGGGTGAGGATCGGGCGGGCGGCGCGTCCGCCGTCCGCGAGCCCAGCCCCGGGAGGACCCGTGCCGGAGACCTGCGAGCACCTCGACTCCGACCACGCAGCCCGCGAGCAGGCCCCGCCGCCGCGCACCCCGGACGGCTGCGAGGAGTGCCTCGCCGACGGCGGCCGGTGGGTGCACCTGCGGCTGTGCACGAGCTGCGGCCACGTCGGCTGCTGCGACTCCTCGCCGTCGCGGCACGCGACCGCGCACCACGCCGGCACCGGCCACCCCGTCGTCCGCTTCTTCGAGCCGGGCGAGACGTGGCGCTGGTGCTACCTCGACCGCACCCTCGCGGAGGCCTGACACCGGCATGGCGGACCGCGACCTCCCGGTCATCCTCACCGTCGACGACGACCCGTCGGTGTCGCGTGCCATCGCGCGCGACCTGCGCCGCCGGTACGCCGAGGAGCACCGCGTCGTCCGCGCCGACGGCGGCGCGCAGGCCATCGAGGCGCTGCAGGAGCTCAAGCTGCGCGGCAGCCGCGTGGCGGCGCTGCTCGCGGACTACCGGATGCCCGACATGGACGGCATCGAGTTCCTCGAGAAGGCGATGGACCTGTTCCCACGGGCCCGTCGGGCCCTGCTCACCGCCTACGCCGACACCGACGCCGCCATCCGCGCGATCAACGTCGTCGACGTCGACCACTACATGCTGAAGCCGTGGGACCCGCCCGAGGAGAAGCTGTACCCGGTCGTCGACGCCCTGCTGGAGTCGTGGCTCGCGACGGGTGACGACCAGCCGGCGGGGCTGCGGCTCATCGGGCACCGCTGGTCCCGGGCGTCGCACGAGGTCCGCGACTTCCTCGCGCGCAACGCCGCCGCGTACTCGTGGGTGTCGGTGGAGGACCCCGAGGCGCAGCGCCAGCTGGCCGCGGCCGGGCTCAGCGAGGCCGACATCCCGGTCGTCGTCACCGCCGAGGGGACCGCGCACGCCTCGCCCGACCTCGCGACCGTCGCCGGGCTCGCCGGGCTGTCGACCTCCCCCGCGGAGGACTTCTACGACCTCCTCATCGTCGGTGGCGGTCCCGCCGGTCTCGGCGCGGCGGTCTACGGCGCCTCGGAGGGCCTGCGGACCGTCCTGGTCGACGCGACCGCGACGGGTGGGCAGGCGGGGCAGAGCTCGCGCATCGAGAACTACCTCGGCTTCCCCGACGGCGTGTCCGGCGGGCAGCTCGCCGACCGCGCCCGCCGGCAGGCGGTGAAGTTCGGCGCCGAGGTGCTGACCGCCCGCACCGTGTCGGCGCTCGAGGTCGACGGGCCGGTGCGGACCGTCCGCTTCGCCGACGGCTCCGACGTGCGCGCGCGTGCGGTGCTCCTCGCGACCGGGGTCCAGTACCGGCGCCTGCCTGCGCCGGGCGTCGACGACCTGCTCGGGCGGGGGGTCTACTACGGCAGCGCCGCGACCGAGGCCGAGGCGTGCGCCGACCAGCACGTCCTCGTGGTCGGCGGCGCGAACAGCGCGGGCCAGGCGGCGGTCTTCTTCTCCCGCCGCGCGGCGAAGGTGACGCTGCTGGTGCGCGGCCGCTCCCTCGAGGCGTCGATGTCGAGCTACCTCATCGACCAGATCGCCGCGATCGACACCATCGAGGTCCGCACGTGCTGCGAGGTCGTCGAGGCCCACGGCAGCAACCACCTCGAGGCCGTCACGCTCGCCGACTCCGCGGCCGGCAGCCGCGAGCGGGTGGAGGCCTCGCACCTGTTCGTCTTCATCGAGGCCGCCCCGCGCACCGACTGGCTCGAGGGCACCGTCGCCCGCGACCCCCGCGGGTTCGTCCTCACCGGTCCCGACCTCGTCCGGGACGGTCACCGGCCGGCCGGCTGGACCGCGCAGCGCGACCCGTCCTACCTCGAGACCTCCGTCCCCGGGGTGTTCGCCGCCGGTGACGTGCGCGCCGACTCCGTCAAGCGCGTCGCGTCCGCCGTCGGGGAGGGCGCCATGGCGGTCACGCTCGCCCACCGCTACCTCGAGGAGTCCTGAGCATGGCCGTGACCCTGACGAACGACGAGCTGCGGGCCCTCTTCCTCTTCGAGGCCCTCGACGACGACAAGCTCGAGTGGCTGCGGCAGATGGGCGAGGTCGCCGCGTTCGACGTCGGGCAGACCGTCTACGCCGAGGGTGACCCCGCCGACTGCTTCTTCGTCCTGCTGAGCGGCACGGTCGCCATGAGCCGCAACGTCCAGGGCGACGACGTGGAGGTCGTCCGGACCGACCACGTCGGGGTGTACGGCGGGGCGACGCAGGCGTACATCGGCGACCAGGCGGACAAGCGGTACGTGGGCTCGTTCCGGGCGATCACACCGTGCACGTTCTTCGTGCTGCCGGCACAGGCGTTCGCCGCGATGGTCCGCGAGTGGTTCCCCATGGCCGTCCACCTCCTCGAGGGGCTGTTCTTCGGCCTGCAGCGCAGCAACGAGGTCGTCGGGCAGCGCGAGCGCCTGCTCGCGCTGGGCTCGCTGACCGCGGGTCTCACGCACGAGCTCAACAACCCGGCCGCGGCCGCGGTGCGGGCGACCTCCGCCCTGCGCGACCGGGTGCGGCACATGCACCACAAGCTCGCGATGCTTGCGGACGCGCAGCTCGAGCCGAAGGTCCTCACCGCCCTCGCGGGCATGCAGGACGACGCGCTCGCCCGCTCCGGCAGCGGCCCGCGCCTGTCGGCGCTGCAGGCCAGCGACGCGGAGGACGAGCTCGTCGACTGGCTCGAGGAGCGGGGCGTCCAGCGCCCGTTCGACCTCGCGCCGCCGCTCGTGGCCGCGGGTCTCGACCCGGCGTGGCTGCAGCGCCTCGCCGACGAGGTGCCGGCGCACCTGCTCGAGAGCGGGTTGCGGTGGATCGTGTACTCGCTGGAGACCGAGCAGCTGATGAGCGAGATCGAGGACGCGACCGGCCGCGTGTCGA
Organism: Aquipuribacter nitratireducens; assembly: GCF_037860835.1. Taxonomy (NCBI): domain Bacteria; kingdom Bacillati; phylum Actinomycetota; class Actinomycetes; order Micrococcales; family Intrasporangiaceae; genus Aquipuribacter; species Aquipuribacter nitratireducens. Next base: position 32,902 of record NZ_JBBEOG010000004.1, read on the forward strand.
CGCTCGTCGGCGCCGCCAAGCAGTACTCGCAGATGGACCGTTCGGAGCAGCAGACCTTCGACGTCCACGAGGGCCTCGACGCCACCCTCGTCATGCTGACCCGGACGCTCGAGGGCATCGAGGTCGTCACCGACTACGACCGCGACCTGCCCCGGGTGCAGGGCTTCCCCACCGAGCTCAACCAGGTGTGGACGAACCTCGTCGACAACGCCGTGCAGGCGATGCGGACCGCGAGCAGCTCACCGGCCGTCCTCACGCTGCGGACCGCGCGGGACGACGACCGGCTCCTCGTCGAGGTGGGCGACACCGGCCCCGGGGTGCCGCAGGAGCTGCGGCGGCGGATCTTCGAGCCGTTCTTCACGACCAAACCGGTCGGGGAGGGCACGGGTCTCGGCCTCGACATCTCGTTCCGCATCGTCGTCAACCGGCACGCCGGCGACCTCCGCGTGGTCGGTGGTCCGGGGGACACCCGGTTCCAGGTGCGCCTGCCGCTGCGGTGAGGGGCGCGGGCTCCGCCACGACGACACCACCGACGCGTCCGTGCGTCCGGAGCGGGCCGTCCCGGCCGTTCGTGATGGCGTTGTGGCGTCGCTGCACCGGCCGTCGGGCCTCTGCCACCATGACACGGTGGTGACGCCGGAGGAGGGCAAGGCGCGCCTGCTCAGGGCGGCCGAGTCGGGCGCGCTCGACGAGGTGTGCCGACGGCACGGTGTGCGGGTCCTGACGGTGTTCGGCAGCGCCGGGCGCGGGGAACCCGGTCCCGGAGACCTCGACGTCGGCGTCTCCTTCGAGCCCGGGGTGCGGCCGGACGTCCTCGGCCTCGCGACGGACCTCCACGACGTGGCAGGACGCGAGGTTGACCTCGGCGTGGTCGACGGTGCCGCGCCGCTGTTCCGTGACCGCGCGCTCATGCACGCCACCCCGGTGTGGGAGTCGCGGCCGCACGAGTGGATCAACAGCGCGGTCGAGGCGCACATGACGGCGCTCGACACGGCGTGGCTGCGGCGCCTCGACCTCGACCGGCTGGCCGGTCGATGACCCCGCGTCGCCTCGATCCGGCGTCGGTCGCCTCCAGGCTGCGCCTCATGGAGCCGCTGGTCGACCGACTGGCGTCGCTGCGCGGCGTGAGCGGGGACGAGCTGCGGGCGGACCTCGACACCCGCCTCGTCGTCGAGCGCATCCTCACGGTCCTCGTCGAGAGCGCGGCAGCGGTCAACGGGCACGTCGTCGGGGCGAGCGGCGGCCAGGTCCCCGACGACTACCGCTCGTCGTTCGGTGCCGCCGCCGCGGCCGGAGCCATCCGGCCGGAGCTGGCCGGTCGGCTCGCACCCGCGGCGGGTCTGCGGAACCTGCTCGCGCACCGCTACGGCGAGGTCGACCTCGACCTCGTGGCCGCTGCCGTGCCGCGGGCGCACGACGACTTCCGCGACTACATCACGCAGGTGGCCGGCTGGCTGACGGAGCAGGGCACCGACGCCTGACGGCGCCGGTGCCCGCGACCAGGCGACGCTCAGGCGCGCCGGCGCGCCTCCTCGGACACGTGCGCGTCCGCCGCGGTGCCGCCCACGCGCTCCTTCTCGACCCGCTGCAGGACGGTCCGCGCGACGATCTGCTGCCGCGTCACCGCGCGCTGGGTCCGGCCGCGGCCGACGAAGCTGATCGCCCAGTGCAGCAGCGTCGTCACGCGGTTCTTGAAGCCGATGAGGTAGAGCAGGTGGACGAACAGCCACGCCACCCACGCCACGAACCCCGTGAGGCGGATGCGACCGACCTCGGCGACCGCGGCGAAGCGGCTGATCGTCGCCATGGACCCCTTGTCCCAGTAGCGGAACGGGCCGGGCTCCGGTCGCCCCGCGACGCGGGCGGCGATGGTGGCCGCGGCGTGCCTCCCGGACTGGATGGCGACCTGCGCGACCCCCGGCAGCCCGTCGAGGGCCATGAGGTCACCGACGACGAACACCTCCGGGTGCCCGGGCACGCTGGTGTCCGGCTCGACCCTCACCCGTCCGGCGCGGTCGGTGTCGGCTCCCGCCCGCTCCGCGATCATCCGCCCGAGCGGGTTCGCCTCCACGCCCGCGGCCCACACGACGGTCTCCGCGTCGATGCGGCGCTCGCCGCCGTCACGCGTGCTGCGGACGGTGAGGCCGCTCGCGTCGATGTCGGTGACGAGCCCGCCGAGCCGCACGTCGACCCCGAGCCGGCGGAGCCGGTCCGCGGTGTCGCGGGACAGCCGCTCGTCGAACATCGGGAGCACCCGGTCGGCGGCGTCGAGCAGGACGATGCGCGCCGTCGACGTCGCGATGCTGCGGTACTCCCCGGCGAGGGTCCGGTTGGCCAGCTCGGCGATCTGCCCCGCCATCTCCACGCCCGTCGGGCCGGCGCCGACGACGACGAACGTGAGGGCCCGGTCGCGTGCCTCAGGGGTCGCGGCGAGCTCGGCCCGCTCGAAGGCGGTGAAGATCCGGGCGCGTAGCTCGAGGGCGTCGTCGACGGTCTTCATGCCGGGGGCGTGCTCGGCGAAGTGCTCGTTGCCGAAGTACGACTGCCCGGCACCGGCGGCGACGACGAGGCTGTCGTACGACAGCGTCGTGGTGGTGCCCTCACCGGCGAAGGTGACCGAACGTGCGTCGAGGTCGACGTCGAGGACGTCGCCGAGCAGGACCCGCACGTTGCCCTGCCGCTTGAGGACCTCACGCGTCGCCGGCGCGATCTCGCCCTCGGACAGGATCCCCGTCGCGACCTGGTACAGCAGCGGCTGGAAGAGGTGGTGGACCGTGCGGGACACGAGCGTGACGTCGACGTCGGCCCTCGCGAGGCGCTTCGCGGCGAAGAGGCCGCCGAAACCGGAACCGACGATGACGACGTGGTGGCGGGCGGTGGTGGTCACGGGCGGTCCTTCCGAGCCGGGCGTCGCGCCCGGCCGCATGGGCTGGGGAGCGCCGTCGCTCAGGGCTTGTGAATCCGTGCACAAGGGTAACGCCCGACGCTGAGCCACGCTTCCCGGTCCGCGCCGTGGACCGCTCGGGGGACCCGGTGTCACGGTTGTGCATCGGGGCACGACAACCAGGTCCGACTCGGGTCGTCGCGGGGTACGTTTGCCCTGCTCAGGGGGACGAGCGGCGCCGTGCCGTGCGACCCCTGTCGCATCGTTGGGAAGGAACCCGATCATGTCGTCTCGCCCGCGCGGTCTCACCGGCCGCGTCCTGTCCCTCGTCTGCGCCGGCGTCGTCGCCGCGGGCCTGGGCAGCGCCTCGCTCGTCCCGGCCTCCGCCGCCGCGGACGACCCCGTCCCCTTCCCCGGGGTCTGCCCCGCGCCCGAGGACCGCGGCGTCGAGGGGACGGTGAGGGGCACCCTCGGTGAGCAGGCGTACGACAACCTCCTCGAGAACCGGGACGAGGTGGCGGCGCTCCTCGAGGCGGGCCTCGATGCGATCGACGCGGAGTGGGACAAGTGGGAGCCGGCGCTGCAGGAGGCCGAGGCCATCACGGGCACGTCGACCGGCGGGCTCGGTGCGCGCCGCGACCTCGTGGCCGAGTGGCTCGCCGACGAGCAGCAGCGCCTGGCGGACGAGGACGCGGAGCCGACCGAGGACGTGGAGCGGGTCGCCGAGCTCGTGGAATTGATCGACGGGGCGTATGCGGAGGCGCTCCGTCTCCACGACGAGCTCTGGGACGACCTCGAGGAGTACCTCGGGCCGCTGCCGTACGACGGGTACGACAGTCCCGTGTTCGCGATCGTCCGCGAGGGGCTCGCGTGTCTCGACGTGGACGACACCGGGAGCGCCCCGGTCGCGACGCCGGTCCCGGCGCGGGCCGACTTCACCGGCTGAGGCACGCACAGCCGGCGCCGTCCCGGCCGGGACGGCGCCGGGCCGCGGTCAGCGCAACCCGGGCAGCCGGTCCGCCACGGCCTCGAGCACCGACTCCTCGCCCGCGTAGACCCCGTCCGGTCGCGGCCAGTGGGTGACGACGTCGGTGAACCCGAGCGCGTGCGCCCGCTCGTAGGTGTCGAGGAAGACGTCGAGGGAGGCGAGGGCGTACCGCCCGACGTCGACGCTGAGGTACCGCCGCGGCTCCCCGCGCCGGCGTCCCGCGGCGTCCCGGGCCCGGTCGAACCGCGCGCACATCTGGCCCACGCCACGCCACCAGTGCTCGAGCGCGTCCGGGCCGTCGTCGCCCTTCTCGCGCGGCGGCCCGGTCGTCACCCAGCCGTCGCCGAGCCGGGCAGCGAGGGCCATGCCGCGCGGGCCGTTGGCGGCGACGGCGAACGGCAGCCGTGGCGAGGACGGGCCGCCCGGCACCATGCGCGCCTCGTGCGCGGCGTAGTGGTGCCCGCGCCACGTGGTCGCGGGCTGACGCAGCAGCAGGTCGAGGAGCGTGACGAAGTCCTCGAAGCGGCGGGCGCGATCCCGCGGCGACAGCGCCTCGTGCCCGAGGACGGTCGCGTCGAAGCCCGCCCCGCCGGACCCGACACCGAGCACGAACCGACCGCCGCTGATGTCGTCGAGGCTCATCAGCTCCTTGGCGAACGGCACGGGGTGGCGGTAGTTCGGGCTCGCGACCCACGTGCCGAGCCCGATCGTCGAGGTGACGGTGGCGGCGGCGACGAGCGTCGGGACGGTCGCGAACCACGGCTCGTCGCGCAGCGAGCGCCACGACAGGTGGTCGTACGTCCACGCGTGGTCGAACCCGAGCTCCTCGGCGCGACGCCACGTCGCGGCCGCCTCGGCCCAGCGCTGCTGCGGGAGGATGACGACACCGACGCGCACCCTCGCCAGGCTAGGGGCCGCAGCGGCTGGCACGATCCGGGACATGAGCCGACCCGACGTCGCCGACCGCGCCTCCGAGCTCCTCCGCCTCCACCACACCGGGACGACGCTCGTCCTGCCGACCGTGTGGGACGCGTGGTCCGCCCGGGCCGTCGTCGCCGCCGGGTTCCCCGCGATCAGCGTCGGCAGCCACCCGCTCGCCGACTCGCGCGGCCAGCGCGACAACGAGGGCATGACGCTCGCCGACGCCCTCGAGGGGGCCCGCCGCATCGCCGACGCCGTCGACGTGCCGGTGACCCTCGACGCCGAGTCCGGCTACGACACACCCGCGGCCGAGCTCGTCGACCGGGTGCTCGACGCCGGCGTCGTCGGCATCAACATCGAGGACACCGTCCACTCGCAGGGCAGGCTGCGGGAGCGGCAGGAGCACGCGGACTACATCGGCGAGATCCGGGCGTCCGCCGACGCCGCCGGCGTCGAGCTCGTGATCAACGCCCGCACCGACGCCTACGTCGGGAGCGTCGCGGTGTTCGACGACCCGCTCGCCGAGGCCCTCGCCCGGCTGCAGGCGTGCGAGGCCGCCGGCGCCCGGTGCGTGTACCCCGTGCGGGTGCCCGACGCGGCGAGCGTGCGGACGCTCCTCGACGGCCTGTCCGGGCCCCTCAACCTCACCGCTCACCCCGTCACGGGCGGCATGGCGGGCAGCCGCGAGGAGCTGAAGGCGCTCGGCGTGCACCGGATCACGTTCGGGCCGCTGCTGCAGGCGGCGCTCACCGAGACGATCACCGAGCTCGTCACGCCCTGGCGCTGAACGGCTCGACGACCGGGTCCCGGCCCCGGGAACCGGGCCGCCACGTGCCGACGACACGGCCCTCGCGCACCACCGTGGGGCGGAACACGCCGTTGCCGCCCGGCACCACGGCAGTCGCGTGCTCGGGGGCGAGCGTGGCCGACCGGTCGGCGTAGCCCAGCACGAGCTCGTCGAAGCCGGGCAGGCGCAGCTCACCGCGCGCCTGATCCCTCAGCGCCGCCAGACGCTCCGGCGTCGTGGGGTCCATGAGCTGCTCGACGCCGTCGACCTCGACGCGCTCGAGGCCGTCCCGCACCTGCGCGACACCGCTCCGGACCTCGCGGACGCCGAGCCCGGACCAGCGGGCGAGGTCGAGGACGCTCGCCGGACCGTGGGAGCGGAGGTAGCGCTCGGCGAGGCGGGCGAGCAGCGCCTCGCGGTCGTCGGTGCGGTCGTCGGGCGGTGCGACCTCGTCGAGCAGGCGCAGCCGCTGCCCGGTGACCCGACCGTCGTCGGCCCGCGTGGTCGCACCCCACACGACCGCCCGGGCCTGGGCGAGGTGGGCGAGGAGGTGGTAGCCGCGCTGCCCGTCGGTCGGGACCCCTCCGGCCACCCACGCGGCGAGCAGCGCGTCCCGCGTGAGGCCGTCACCGGCGAGGGCCTCACGCGCCACGTCGAGGGCCCGGGCGGCCTGCGCGGCGTCGAGGCCGAGCTCGTCGAAGCGGCGGCGGGCGCGGGCGTGCTGCGCCTCGCCGGTGAGGGCGAGCAGCCACCGCACGTCGTCGGTCGCGACGACGTGGAGGGTCCCGCGCAGCGGCCACGTGCGCACGAGGCGTCCGTCGTCCAGCGCGGCGGCGACGTCGTCCGTCGTCGTGCCCGGGGTCGACCGCAGCGCGACGGACCGGAGCACCCCGGGCAGGTCCTGCCCCTGGAGCGCGAGCAGGTGACGGACGGCGTCGACGGGCGACCGCTCGCCGGGCACGAGCCCCTGCGCGACGAGCCGCAGCAGCGCCACCTCCTTCGGGTCCACGGCCCCACCCTGCCGCCCCCCCCGACAGCGAGAGGTGGATCTGTCCCGGGAGGACCGGCGTGTCCCGGGCGAGATCCCCCTCTCACCGCGGGGCCTAGCCTCGCGCCATGCCGTCGGACCACCCCGTCCCGATCGTCCTCGACTGCGACCCCGGTCACGACGACGCGCTCGCCCTGCTCCTCGCCCACGCCGACCCCGCCGTCGACCTGCGCGCCGTCACGGTCGTCCACGGGAACCAGACCGTCGACAAGTGCCTGCGCAACGCCCTCGCCGTCTGCACGCTCGCGGGCATCACCGACGTCCCGGTCGCCCGCGGCGCGGACGCGCCCCTCACGCGGCCGCTGCGGCTCGCGCCGGACATCCACGGCGAGACCGGTCTCGACGGCCCGGAGCTGCCCGAACCGGTGCTCGACCCGGCTCCCGGGCACGCCGTCGACCTGCTCGCCCGCACGCTGCGCGACAGCGACGAGCCCGTCACCGTCGTCGCGACCGGGGCGCTCACGAACGTCGCGCTGCTCCTGCGCGCCGAGCCGGCCCTGCGGGAGCGGATGGCGGGCGTGGTGTGGATGGGCGGGTCGACCGGCCGCGGCAACATCACCCCGTACGCGGAGGCGAACGCCGCGAACGACCCCGAGGCCGCGCAGGAGGTCCTCGACAGCGGCGTGCCGTTCACGATGGTCGGGCTCGACACCACGCACCAGGCGCTCGTCACGCGCGACGTCGTCGACCGGCTGGAGGCGATGGGCACGACCGTGGCGCGGACGTGCGCGGGACTCATGACGTTCTTCGCCGACACCTACCGCGAGGCATTCGGCATGCCCGACCCGCCGCTGCACGACCCCGTGGCGGTCGCGCGCGTGCTCGACCCGACGCTCGTCCCGACCGTCCGGGCGCACCTCGTGGTGGAGACCGAGGGCCGCTGGACGGCCGGCGCGACCGTCGTCGACCTCGACGGGTACACCGGCCGCGCGCCGAACGCCGACGTCGCGCAGGGCCTCGACCGTGACCGGTTCCTCGACCGGCTGCTGGCGGCGGTCGCGTCCTACCGCTGAGCGCGGTCGAGCACGTCGCGGACGGCGGCGGCGAACGGCGCGGGGTCGCCGCCCATCCGCTCGACGAAGGGCGCGTGGTCGCCCGGCAGCTCGACGAACACCGCGCCGAGCCGCGACGCCAGCGCCTCCGGGGCCCGCCTGGCCAGCTGTGTCGGCGCGGAGTCGGCGCCGCCGGCGAGGACGAGGCGGCCGTCGACGGCCCGCAGGGCGGTGTCGTCCGGCTCCCACGTGCAGATCGGGACCAGACCGTGGGCGAGCATCCGGTACCCCGCGGCCATCTCCTCCTCCGACGGCGGCTGCCCCTCGTCCGGCTGCTCGTCGGGCTCGTCGTCGGGGGCAGGCGGTCCGTCGAACCCCGCGAGCGCCATGAACGCACCGAAGGCGGGCCCGGGCCCCTGCTCGTGGAGGATCCGGACGACCTCGTCGGTCCGCGCCCGCAGCTCCGCCTCGTCCGGCAGGACGCCGACGAGCGGTGGCTCGTGCGCGACGACGGCGGCCACGAGGTCGTGGTGGCGCTGGGCGAACGCGAGTGCTGTCACGGCCCCGCCGCTCGTGCCGACGACCTCGACCGGCCCGCCGCCCGCCTCCCGGACGAGAGCGGCGAGGTCGTCGGCGAGGACGGCCGGGTCGGCGTCGTCGGAGGGGTCGACGAGCGGGCTGCCCCCGAACCCGCGGGGGTCGTGGAGCAGCACGGTGCGGGAGCCGGCGAGCGCCCGGGCGAGCCCGCGCAGGTCGTCGATCCCCATGGGGTGCCCCACGAGGGCGAGCAGGGGTCCCTCCCCGTGCACCTCGTACCGGAGGGAGGCGCCGGGGACAGCCAGGGTCGTCATGCCCGTCTGACCGGCGGCCGGCTGCGAACTCATCGGTGACTCTGCACCCATGACCGCGACACGCCGCCGATGCCGGTCACGGATGCACACTCACCCCGGCGTGTTCTGGTCGAGCTGCTCCTGGGCGGCCGCGAGCACCCGCACCACGTCGGCGCCGAACCGCGCGTCGCACGGGTGCGGCTGCCCGCCTCGCGCGGCCTGCTCCAGCGCCCTCAGCGCGTGACCGAGCGCCTCGACCGCCGTCGTCCCGTGGTCGGCGGGGATCGAGGTCCAACCGTGCTGCCCGTACACCTCGCACCGCAGGGCGGCGGCGTCCGGCGGGACCGTGAGGCTCACCGAGGCCGTGCTCGACGGCGCGTCCTGCCCGTCGCCGTGGCGGAGCACGAGGTGGACCGTGTCGCCGGGACCGCGGACCGCGGACACCGACGTCACCGGCCCTAGCGCCCCCACGAGGACCGACAGCGCGTGGGGGCCGACGTCCCACAGGCCGCCGTGCTCGTGCCGCCACGGGCTCGCTCCGAACGGGCTGCCGTCCGTGAAGATCGACCCCAGCCACGCGCCGTGCGCACCGGTCCAGCCGCCCCGCGCACGGAGCCCGTCGAGCCAGTCCGCGACCGCCGGTGTGTGCCGGGCCGTGAAGAAGACGACGGAGGCGACCCCGGCCGCCTCGACCGCGTCGGCGACCCCGTCGGCCTGCTCGACCGAGAGCCCCGTCGGCTTCTCCAGCAGGAGGTGACGACCCGCCTGTGCCGCCCGCACGGCGATGGGCGCCTGCACGTCCGGTGGGACCGCGAAGGTGAGGGCGTCGACGCCGTCGAGGAACGGGTCGAGCCGGTCCTCGCCGGCGAACGCACCGGCCTCGTGCCGACTCGCGAGCGCCTCCGCCCTCCCGGCGTCGCGCCCCCACACCGCGGTGAGCTCGTGGCCGGCGGCGACGACCGCGGGCGCGTGCACCTCCGCCGCCCAGTACCCGGTCCCGACGAGACCGACGCGCATGGTGCCTCCCGTGCCGCTCAGGCGTCGCGACGGTCGCGCCGCAGGTTCGAGACGACCGCCCCGACCACGAGCAGCACGCCGGCGACCACCATGCCGACCGGGACGGCCAGGGACACGTCGACGCGCAGGTCGACCACCTCACGCGCGCCGAGCAGCACCCCGACCGCGAGGACGACGACCCCCCACACGACGGTGCCGACGGCGGGTCCGGACGGGGCGCTGGGCATGGCTGTCTCCTTCACGGGGCGGGGGTCTCGACGAGCCGGACGGTGCCGACGAGGATGCGGGCGTCGACGACGACGTCCGGTGAGTCGCTGCCGGTGCGCAGGACCCGGTCGAGGCCGACCCCGGCCTCGTCGGCGGCCTCCGGCTCCTCGCCCACGAGGGCGGACCCGACGAGCACCCCGGCGTCGACGCGGACGTCGAGGCCGTCCGGTACGCGCACGACGAGCTCCCCGAGGCCCACGCGGACCGGCACCTCGACCGGGCCGCCGGCCGTCGCGCTGCGGGCCGGGACGTCGAGCGACGACAGGTCGAGGACGGCGTCCCCGAGGCCGAGGGCCCCGCCACGGGACGCGTCCGAGACCTCGACGGGCCGCCACGTGACGTCACCCGCCACCTGCACGGTCCGCCAGCTCGGCACGAGCAGCAGGAGGACCGCGACGACGATCGCGAGCGCGGCGGCCCCGCCGACCGCGCCGTCCCGGCGCCCCATGACGCCGAGGGCGACGATCGCGCCGCCGAGCAGGGTGATCGCGGCGCTGAGGGCGACGACGTGGGGGCGGCCGTCGAGGTACCCGAGCTCGGTGGCGAGCCACGCCGCGCCGGCGACGACGAGCGCGGCGCCCGTCACGGCCGCGGACAGCACCGGGCCGGGGCCGGGTCGCGCGGGCACCGGCGGCGGGGCGGGCGCACGGACCGGAGCCGGCGGGGGCGGTGACGCGTCCGTCGGGGCGGCTCCGGGCGCGGCCGGCGCCGGTCCGGGGGTCGGTCCGGGCGCCGTCGTCCCGGCCAGGCGCGGCAGGAACGCGAGCCCGACGACGAGGAGCGTCCCGAGCACGAGCGCCCCGACGAGGTCGCGGGGGTCGAGCAGCGGCCCGCCGCGCAGCAGCTCCCACGGACCGGGCAGCAGTGCCGCGACGAGGAGCAGCGCGACGGCACCGACGGTGGTCCCCGTGAGGTCCCCGCGGGCCGCGCGTTCGAGCTCGATGCGGCCGTCGTGGTCCGGCAGCAGCACGAGGGCGACCGCGTACGCCGCCACCCCGACGCCGCCGAGCAGGGTGAGCGCGACGAGCGACACCCGCAGCAGCGTGGGGTCGACCCCGAGCCGCCGGGCCGTGCCCGAGCACACCCCGCCGAGCCAGCGGTCGTCGAGCGGTCGCCGCACCCCCGTGCGGCGCATCGCGTCCCACAGCTGCTCGAGGGGGCCGGGCCGGGTCCCGGGCGCGGGCCCGCCGGTCGGCCCGCCTGTCGGTCCGGCGGCGGGGCCGGCGGTCGGGCTCGTGTCGTCCATGCCGGTGATCGTCGCGGGAGCGCCGCCCCGGACGCATCGGGGACACCCCTGATCCCGACCCGGAGCCGGGGACCCGGGCCGTCCCTGGTCCGCGGCGACCGCCCGAGCGGGAGGATGGGCCCGTGCCCGGTGACGTGGAGAACCAGCGAGAGGACGAGCGCGCGCCCGCCGCGCCGCGTCCACCGCTGCGCCGCCCCGCGACAGGGCGGCTCCTCACCGGGGTCGCGGCCGGGACCGCCGAGCACCTGCGCGTGCCCGTCGCGGCGGTCCGGGTCGGCTTCGTCGTGGCCGCGCTCGCCGGCGGCGCCGGGCTGCTCGCGTACCTCGTCCTCAGCGTCGTCGTGCCCGGCGACCCGCGACCCGCGCCCGACCGCGAGCGGGACGCCGACCGTCCGCCGCCGCGGCGACGGCTCGCCGACGTCGAGTCCCTCGCCCTCCTCCTGTGGGGCACGGCGCTGCTGCTCGGTGGTGCCGCCGTCCTCGCGTCCCGGCTCGGGGTCGACGTGCCCGTCGGCACCGTCCTGCCGCTCGGCCTCGCGGCCGTCGGGGTCGTCGTGCTGTGGACCCAGCTCGACCGGGACGACCGGTCCCGCTGGGTCGCGGGCGCCACGGGCGGCACCCCGCAGGGCGCGCTGCGCCTGGTCGTCGGTGGCGGGCTCGCCCTCACCGGCCTGCTCCTGCTCGCCCTCACCGGCGTCGAGGCCAACGCCGTCCGCCCCGCGGTCCTCGCCGCGGTCTCCGTGCTCGTCGGGGGCGGCCTCGTGCTCGCCCCGTGGGTGCTGCGGCTGTGGCGGCGCGCCGAGCAGGAACGGGCCGCGCGCGTGCGCGAGCAGGAGCGCGCCGACATCGCCGCCCACCTCCACGACTCCGTGCTGCAGACCCTCGCGCTCATCCAGCGCCGCAGCGACTACCCCGTCGAGGTCGCCCGCCTCGCCCGCTCGCAGGAGCGCGACCTCCGCGGCTGGCTCTACGGCCCGCGCGCGGCAGGCTCCGGGACGGTCGAGGGGTCCCTCGCCGACGTCGTCGCCCGGACCGTCGGCGAGGTCGAGGACGCCCACGCGGTCCCCGTCGACGTCGTCGTCGTGGGCGACCGGCCGTGCGACGCAGCCGTCGAGCCGCTCGTCCTCGCCCTCCGGGAGGCGGCGCTCAACGCCGTCCGGCACGGCCGCCCGCCGGTCCGCGTGTACGTCGAGGTCCGCGACGGTGCGGTCTCGGCGTACGTGAGCGACGGCGGGGACGGTGTCGACCTCGACGACGTGCCCGACGACCGCCTCGGGCTGCGGGAGTCCGTCATCGGCAGGATGGCCCGCGCGGGCGGTCGCGCGACCGTCCGCCGCGGCCCGAGCGGGGGCGCGGAGGTGTCGCTCGACCTGCCGGTCGCAGCGCAGCCCAGGCAGGAGGCGACATGAGGCTCGTGCTCGTCGACGACCACCGGATGGTGCGCACCGGCGTCCGCTCCGAGCTGCGGGACCTGGCCCCGGACCTCCACGTGGTGGGCGAGGCCGGCGACGTCGACGAGGCGGTCGCCGTCGTCACCGCGCTGCGACCCGACGTCGTGCTGCTCGACGTCCACCTGCCCGGCGGGGCGGGCGGCGGCGGGGCGGAGGTGCTGCGCCGCTGCGGGGCCACGCGCACCTCCGAGGACCGGCCCGTCCGGTTCCTCGCCCTGTCGGTGTCCGACGCCGCGCAGGACGTCATCCGCGTCATCCGCGCGGGCGCCCGCGGGTACGTGACGAAGTCCGTCGACGGGGACGCGCTCGCCGACGCCGTCCGCCGGGTCGCCGACGGCGACGCCGTGTTCTCCCCGCGACTCGCCGGCTTCGTCCTCGACGCGTTCGGGACGGGCGCCGCCGACGTCGCCGCCGTCGACGACGAGCTCGACCGGTTGACGGCCCGCGAGCAGGAGGTGATGCGCCTCATCGCGCGCGGCTACTCGTACAAGGACGTCGGCGCCGACCTCTTCATCTCCGTCAAGACGGTCGAGACGCACGTCTCGAGCGTGCTCCGCAAGCTCCAGCTGTCGTCACGGCACGAGCTCACGCGGTGGGCGGCGGAACGGCGGATGCTCTGAGCGCCCTCGCCGACGTCGCGGGGGACCTCGCGTGCCCGGTGTGCGCGCGCCCGCTCGCGTTCGTCGACGGCTCGCCCGCTGTGCTGCTGTGCGGGGCGGGTCACGCGTTCGACGTCGCGCGGCAGGGGCACGTCGTCCTGCTGCGGGGCGGGACGCGGCTGCGCCCCGACACCGCCGAGATGGTCGCGGCGCGCGAGCGGGTGCTCTCCTCGGGCGCCTACGGCGTCGTGTCGGCAGCGCTCGCCGACGTCGTCGCGTCCCACGGACCGCCCTCCGGACCCGACGGGCTCGTCGTCGACCTCGGTGCCGGGACCGGGCACCACACGGCGGTGGTGCTCGACGCGACGCCCACCCGGACAGGCGTGGCGCTCGAGCTGTCGGTGCCCGCCCTGCGGCGCGCCGCGCGGGCGCACCCCCGGCTCGCGGCCGTCGGCGCCGACCTCACGAGGCCGCTCCCGCTCCGCGACGCGAGCGTCGGCGCGGCGGTCGCGCTCTTCGCGCCCCTGCCGACGACGGACGAGCTCGCGCGGGTGTGCGCGCCCGGCGCACGGCTCGTCGTGGTGACGCCCGAGCCGGACCACCTGGTCGCCCTGCGGTCACGCCTCGACCTGCTCGACGTCCCCGCCGGCAAGCCGGACCGCCTCGCCGAGCGCCTGTCCCCGGGGTTCGCACCCGTCGACCGCGCGCACGTCCGCACGGAGGTCACGTGGTCGGCGGGCCAGGCGACGGACGTCGTCGCGATGGGCCCGAACGCGTGGCACCCCGCCCCGGCCCGCGACGACCTCCTGCGGACGTGGGCCGAGCGCGGCGAGACGGTGGACGACGTGGTCGCCGTCACCGTCTCGACGCTCGTCCGGCGCTGACCCGCCGCCGGGGCGTCAGTCGCCCGAGGGCGGCTGGGTGGCGTCGAGACGCGCGACCTCGTCCGGGGTGAGCGTCAGCGACGCGGCGGCCGCCGAGGCGCGTGCGGTCTCCGGACGGCTGGACCCGGGGATCGGCACGACGACCGGCGACTTCGCGAGCAGCCACGCGAGCGTCACCTGCTGCGGGGTGACGTCGTGGTCGCGGGCGACCTCGGCGAACGGCTCGAGCGAGCCGGCGAGCTCCGCCGCCTTCGCGATGCCGCCGAGCGGGCTCCACGGCAGGAACGCGATCCCGAGCTCCGTGCACAGGTCGAGCTCGGGCTCGCTGCTGCGGAACGCGGGTGAGAACTGGTTCTGCACGCTGACGAGGCGTCCGCCGAGGAGGTCGTTCGCCTGCCGGATCTGGTCGGGGTCGGCGTTGGAGACGCCGGCCATACGGATGACACCCTCGTCGAGCAGCTCGACGAGCGCCCCGACGGAGTCCGCGTACGCGACGTCGGGGTCGGGACGGTGGAACTGGTGGAGCCCGATCGCGTCGACGCCGAGCCGCTTCGCGGACGCCTTCGCGGCCTCCTTCAGGTACTCGGGCCGGCCGTCGAGCGTCCACGAGCCGTCCCCCGGGCGCAGGTGCCCGGACTTCGTCGCCACGAGGACGTCGCTCGTGTCGCCGCCGTAGCTGCGCAGCGCCTCGGCGATCAGCTCCTCGTTGTGGCCGACCTCGTCGGCGTGCAGGTGGTAGGCGTCGGCGGTGTCGATGAACGTGACGCCCTCGTCGAGTGCCGCGTGGATCGTCGCGATGCTGCGCTCGCGGTCCGGACGGCCCTCGATCGACATCGGCATGCCGCCCAGCCCGATCGCGGACACGGTGACGGACCCGATGGTGCGCGTGGTGGTGATGGTCATGCGTGTGGTGTTCCCGTCCCTGCCGCCGGCGGAACGTGGCGCTCACGACACCGGTCGTGGGAATACCGCACGCGCGTCACGGACGCTCCGGCACGGCGCAGCCGTCGGGCCCGCACACCTCGGCGTCCGCCTCGCCGTCCTGCGAGCCGCTGACGGTGACGAGCTGCGGCGCGCGGTCGGCCAGCGCACGCCGGAGGGCCTCGGCGAACACCTCGACCGGCTGAGCCCCGGAGACGCCGTAGCGGCCGTCGACGACGGCGAAGGGGACACCGCTCGCCCCGTACGCGACCGCCTGCTGCTGCTCGAGCAGCACGTCCCGGGCGAACAGGGTCCCGGTGAGGACGTCGTCGACCTGGTCGGCGGGCAGCCCGACCTCGGCCGCGAGCGCGCGGAGCACGGTCGGCTGCGACACGTCCTGCCCCTCGGTGAAGTAGGCGCGCAGGAACCGCTCCTTCGTGCGGTCCTGCAGCCCGTGCTCGCCGGTGGCGTCGAGCGTCGCCGCGAGGTGGAGGAGCCGGTGGGCGTCGGCGGTGCTGCCGCGGACGGCGTGCTCGAGGTGGAAGTCGAGGCCCGCGCGGGCCGCGACCTCGGTGACGCGCGCGTTCATCTGCAGCCCGGCCTCGCGGCCGCCGCCGTACTTCTGCCCGAGGTACGTCGCGACGTCGGTGCCGTGACCGGGTTCGCCCGGGCGCGGGGCGGACGGGTCGAGCTGGAACGAGCGCCACACGACACGCACGTCGGCGCCGACCGTCTCGACCGCCTCCTCCAGGTGCCGCTTGCCGATGTAGCACCAGGGGCAGACGACGTCCGACCACACCTCGACCGTCAGGGGACCGCTGTTCTCCGTCACGCAGCATGACAACCCTCCCGCCCGCGCACGTCTTCCGTCGCCTGCGGCAGGATGCGGGGACCCGCATGCCCACCGTCGAGGGAGACACCCATGCCGTACGAGGTCACCGGAGTCGTCGCACGCGCGAAGGGGGAGCCGGTCTCGCTCGAGACCGTCGTCGTGCCGGACCCGGGGCCGGGCGAGGTCGTCGTCGACGTCCAGGCGTGCGGTGTGTGCCACACCGACCTCCACTACCGCGAGGGCGGGATCGGCGACGACTTCCCCTACCTGCTCGGTCACGAGGCCGCGGGGGTCGTGAGCGCGCTCGGCGAGGGCGTGACGAGCGTCGCCGAGGGCGACTTCGTCGTCCTCAACTGGCGGGCGGTGTGCGGGCAGTGCCGCGCCTGCCGGCGCGGGCGGCCCTGGTACTGCTTCGCGACCCACAACGCGCGGCAGCCCATGACCCTCGCCGACGGCACGGTCCTGTCGAACGCCCTCGGCATCGGCGCCTTCCAGGCGAAGACGCTCGTCGCGGCCGGGCAGTGCACGAAGGTCGACCCCGAGGCACCGGCGACCGCGGCCGGTCTCCTCGGCTGCGGCGTCATGGCCGGGTTCGGCGCCGCCGTCCACACCGGCGGGGTGCGGCTCGGCGACACCGTCGCCGTCATCGGCTGCGGCGGGGTCGGCTCGGCCGCGGTCGCGGGCGCCGCGCTCGTCGGCGCACGGACCGTCATCGCCGTCGACCGCGACCCCCGCAAGCTCGAGTGGGCGAAGGGGTTCGGCGCCACCCACACCGTCGACGCGTCGCAGGCCGACACCGTCGAGGCGATCAAGGAGCTCACCGGCGGGTTCGGGGCGGACGTCGTCATCGACGCCGTCGGGCGGCCGGAGACCTACGAGCAGGCGTTCTACGCCCGCGACCTCGCCGGGACCGTCGTCCTCGTCGGCGTCCCCACTCCCGACATGCGCCTCGAGCTGCCGCTGCTCGACGTCTTCGGGCGCGGCGGCGCGCTCAAGAGCTCGTGGTACGGCGACTGCCTGCCCGACCGCGACTTCCCGGTGCTCGTCGACCTGTACCGGCAGGGGCGGTTCGACCTCGACGGGTTCGTCACCGAGACGATCGGCCTGGGGGACGTCGAGGCCGCGTTCGACCGCATGCACTCCGGCGACGTCCTGCGGTCCGTGGTGGTCCTGTGAGCGGCGCCTTCCGGGTCGAGCAGACCGTCACGTCCGGCACCTTCAGCCTCGACGGCGGGACGTTCGACGTCGACAACAACGTGTGGGTCCTCGGCGACGACGACGAGTGCCTCGTCGTCGACCCCGCCCACGACCTCGACGCCGTCGCGTTCCTCGTGGGGGCCCGCACCGTGGCGGCGGTCGTGTGCACGCACGCCCACGACGACCACTGCCGGTACGCCCCGGCCGCGGGCGCCCGGTTCGGTGCTCCGGTGCTCCTGCACCCTGCCGACGAGCCCGTGTGGCGGCTCACCCACGGGGACCTGCGGTGGGACGCCGACCTCGCCGACGGCGACGTGCTGCGGGTCGCGGGCGAGGAGGTCCGCGTCGTCCACACCCCCGGCCACAGCCCGGGCTCGGTGTGCCTCCACGTGCCGGCGCTGCACACCGTCCTCAGCGGGGACACCCTGTTCCAGGGGGGACCCGGCGCGACCGGCCGGTCCTTCAGCGACCGACCGACCATCGAGGCGTCGATCCGCTCCCGGCTGTTCGCGCTGCCGGACGACACGGTGGTCCGGACCGGGCACGGCGACAGCACGACGATCGGTGCGGAGGCGGCGGCGCTCGGTCGCTGAGCGCCTCACCGCCCGGGCGTCACGGCGACGCGTCGAGCACGAGGTCCGCGGCGACGGCCAGGTGGTCGCTCCCGACGACCCGGTGGGCCGTCGCGGGTCCGGTCGGGGCGACGCCCGGTCCGGCGAGCACGTGGTCGAGCCGCAGCACCGACGGGAACGGCTGGTCGGCGGGCCACGTCGGCGCCCAGGCGCGGCCGTCGGCCACCTCGGCGAGGTCCCCGGCCCGCAGCAGGGCCCGCATCGCGGAGTGGTCGCGGGTCGCGTTGAGGTCACCGGCCACGACGACGCGGCCCGGCAGGTCGGCGACGGCTCCCCGGAGGAGGGCGTGGTCCCGCCGCCACCGCTCGACCGTGCCCGGCAGCGGCGGCCACGTGTGGACGTTGACGACGGTGACGCCCTCGGCTGCACCTGGCACCGCGACCTCCGTGACGAGGGTCGTGAACGTCGTCGACGGCGCACCGAGGGCGGTGAGCGGCCACCGGCTGAAGGTCGCGGCGCCCGCCGCGCCGGGGACCCGCACCGCGACCTCGTGCGGCAGCAGCTCGGCGAGGCCCGCCCGGCCGAGGTCGCCCGCCAGGGGAGCCGTCAGCTCCTGCACGGCGAGCACGTCCACGTCGAGGTCGCGGACGAGCGCGACGACCTCGTCGGCGTGCGCGTTGCCGAAGCGGGCGTTGACGCTCAGCAGCCGCAGCACCACCGCGTCGCCGCGGTCGCTCTCCGGCCCGAGCCGGTCCGCCACGAGGGGGGCGAGCGCCCACCCGGCGTGGAGCGCGACGGCGACGAGGAGGACGACCACCAGCCGGCGACCGACAGGGGCCACGACCGCCGCCGCGAGCGCGACGAGGAGGACGGCCCCGGCGAGCGGGGCGAGCCCGACGAGCTGGACCGACGGCGTGACGGTGTCGAGCCCGACGGACCCCAGCAGCCGCGCCAGGGTGACGGGGGCCGCGACGACGAGCAGCGCGACGGCGACGCCGCGGGCGAGGCGGCTGCGGGTCACGCCTCGCCCGTCGCCCGCACCTGTCACGACCACGAGCGTGCCGTGCGGCACGCGGGAAGGGGCAGTCGTGGCGGACCTCGACGTCGACACCGACGTGCTGCGGGACACGGGGGCGGCGCTGCGGGTCGTCGCCACCGAGCTCGACGCCGCGACCGTGCACTCCCACGTCGTGGCCGAGGCAGTGGGCCACGAGGGGCTCGCCGAGGCGCTCCTCGACCTCACCCGCTCGTGGCGTCGCCGCCGCGAGGAGGTGCTCGACGGGATCGCCGCCCTCGCCGAGGCCGCCGCCGTGGCCGGTGAGACCTTCGAGGGGCTCGACAGCGAGCTGGCGGCGGCGCTGCGGGGTCGCTCGTGAGCGGCGAGCACGTCCCGCGGGTGACGCTCGCCCTGCCGCGGGGGTGGCGTCGGGTCCCGCTTCGGCCGGACGGAGTGAGACGCCGTGCGGTCGACGCTCTCGTCGCCCGGCCCCGGCGCGGACCGTCGCTGCCGGGACCGGCTCGCGAGCAGGTCCGGTCCGAGCTGCGGCGCGCGGCCGACACCGCCGCCCGCGGCGGCGCCCAGGAGCTCGCCGTCGCCGCCCCGCGCCCGGACCGGGTGTGTCCGCTGCCCGGGTCGCTCGTCGTGACCGTCGAGCCCGCGGGGGTCCCCGGCACCGGGCCGCCGCCCGACGGCGTCGAGCACGCGGTCGTCGCGGCCGGGCGCGTCGCACGGCGCGTGGCGGAACGTCCCGCCACCGCGCCCGACGTCGCTCTCCCGCTGCTCGCGGTCGACTACTGGGTCAGCCTGTCCGGCCCCGACGACGACCCCGGCCACGTCGCCGTCCTCGCGTTCGCGACGCCGCTGGTGGCGCTGCGCGCGAGCGTCCTCCCGGTCTTCGACGCCGTCGTCGCGTCCGCGCGCGCCTCACCTGGCGGGCGGGCCGGCGGATGGGCAGGGTGAGCCCGTGCCGCGAGCCGTCCCCGACCCGACCCCCGTGCTGCGCGGACTGGGGCGGCGTGCGCAGCGGGCGGCGTTCCTCGGCGAGCAGCGGGCGACCGCCCTGCTGTCGCGCGTCGCCCGCCGCGCGGGCTGGACCCCCGCGGTCCACACGTACCCGGGGTACGCGGCCGCCGGCCGCGTCCGGGTCCTCGCGCGCGTCCTGCTCGCGGCGCCAGGCGTGGTCCCGAACGAGGTCGTCGGGGTGCCGGGCTGGCGGCGGCTGCTCACCCTCGAGCAGCCGGGAGCCGAGGTCGACGTCACCGTCGAGGGCAGCAGCGACCGCACGCACCACCGCCTGCGCAGCGGGACCGGCGGGCTCCTCGACGCAACCGTCACCCACGACGTCCCACCGGGCCGGGCCCGCGCGCACCTGCGGGTCGGTGCCAGGGACGCGGCCGTGGAGGTGGTCCACGCCTTCGCCGACGGCGGCCTGGGCGTCGTCTGCGACATCGACGACACCGCCTGGGTCACCGGCATCCGGCACCCGCTCAAGGCCGCGTGGCGCACGTTCGCCCGAGGCTCCACCGGCCGCGAGGCCGTGCCGGGGATGGCCGCCCTGCTGCGCGCCGCGGTGGAGGGCCAGGACCACCCGGCCGTCGTGTACCTCAGCAACGGGCCGTGGAACCTCGCCGGTCCGGTGTCGCGGTTCCTCGCCCGTCACGACTTCCCCCCGGGGCCGCTCCTCATGACCGAGTGGGGGTTCCGGCCGGACGCGTGGTTCCGCAGCGGACAGGCGCACAAGGCCGGGTCGCTGCGCCGGCTGCTCGAGGAGATGCCGCGTACCCGCTGGCTGCTCGTCGGGGACGACGGTGAGCACGACCCGCACCTGTACCGGGCGCTGGCCGAGGAGCGGCCGGACCGGGTCGTCGCGGTCGCCGTCCGGCAGGTCGTCCCGGCGAGCCACCCCGGGGGCTCCGAGACCGAGGAGGTCGCGGGCGTGCCCGTGGTGGCCGCGCCCGACGGGACGAGCCTGCTGCGGCTCCTCGAGGCGGCGCTGGGCGCCCGGCCCTGGGGTCGCGGCCCCGGGGGCAGCGGCGTCAGCGACGGCTGAGGTCCCGCCCGCCCTTGCTCGCGTACATGCGACCGTCGGCGCCGTCGAGCAGCGCCTCGGTCAGCTCCTCCTGCGACCGGGCCCGGGCGGTGGGTGCGAGCTCCGCGACAGCGGCGACGCCCACGCTGAGGCCGAGTCCGAGCCCCTCGCCGACCGCCGCCAGGGGGACCTGCGCGGCGGCCACGATCGTGGACGCGATCACCTCGAGGCGCTCCGCCGTCGTGTCCGGGAGGAACACGACGAGCTCGTCGCCCCCGATCCGCCCGACCACGCCCTCGGCGCCGACGACCTCCTCGAGGCAGCGCGCCAGCGCGACGAGGAGCGCGTCGCCCGCCGCGTGACCGAACGTGTCGTTCACCGCCTTGAACCGGTCGACGTCGCAGAACAGCATCGCGGAGCCGGCCCCCGCGCCCTCCGCCGCCGCCGCCATGAACGCGCCCCGGTTGAGCAGTCCGGTGAGGGTGTCGTGCTCCGCGAGCCAGCGCACGTCCTCCAGGGCCCGCAGGCGCGACATGGTCTGCTCGCAGAGCGCGGCCAGGGTCGCCACCACGGTGCGGTCCTCGTCGGTGAACAGGTGGCGGTTGGCCCGGGGACCGACGACGAGCCAGCGGACGTCGTCGCCCACCGCCACGAAGCTCCCCTCCTGCTCCTCGGTCGGCGGCTCCTGCTGCACCGCTGCGGGCGCCGCGGTCGCCGCTTCGGCCGCCGCCGTCACGGTGGCGACGACGTCGTCGACCGTCGTCGCGGTCTGGCAGCCCGCGGCTGCGGTGTACATCGCCTGGGAGCGGGCGTGCTCGGCGAGGGCGAGGGTGCTCGTCCGCGTCGTGAGGACGAGGGCGACGGCGACGGGCACGAGCAGCAGCAGGCCCCACGCGGTCCACGTGAGGACGAGCGCCGCGAGCACGGCGGTCGCGTTGACCGCGAGGACCGTCACCATCGCGACGCCGCCGGCGGGGTCGCGCAGCGTGTCGAGCAGGCGCCCGCCCTCGAGCCGGACGACCCAGAGGGACGTGAGGACGAGGTCGGTCGCGACGTACGCCGCGCTCGCGGCGACCACCGCCGCGAGGTCCCAGGGCCCGACGCCCGCGGGGGACGGGTCGCCGGTGAGCAGCGACGCGACGCCCGCGCGCGAGGCGAGGGCCGCGACGACGAACAGGGCGGCGGCGACCGCGGACAGGAAGACGTTGTAGAGCCGGACGGCGGTGCGTCGCTCGCGCGTGAGCAGCTCGGCGGCGGCGTACCCGCCGATCCACGGCAGCCACGCGAGGAAGCCGACGAGGACGGCCGAGGTCTCTGTCCCCGCCTGGGCGACGGCCGTGAGGCCGGCCCACAGCACGAGCGCGAGGACCGCGCTGTCGAGGGAGAACACCATGGCGCCGCCGAAGCCGACGAGGCGCAGGGGCCTTCGGCTGAGGGCGGCGGTGACAGGTGCTGCGAGCAGGAAGAAGACGAGGAGCGGAACCCCGTCCACCACCGGCTGCCCGAGCAGCTCGGTCATCGCACCTCCTCCCACCGGAAACCCCCGCACCTCGTCATCGGCCGGGGGGCCGCCTCACCTGAGCCGTTCGTGCGGTGCGCTCCGACGGCCCCCGAGCCCGCCCGGCAGCGCCGAGCGCAGCTCGCGGAGGAACAGGTCGCGCACCTCGCCGCTCGCGAGGGCCACGCCGTCGACGAGCCCGTCGCGGCCGTAGCGGCGGCACACCTGGATCCAGGCGGCGCCCATCGCCATCGTCACGCCCGAGGCGACGCTCGCGCCCACGACACCGCCGGTGAGGGTGCCGGCGCCGGGGACGAGCTTGAGCAGCCCCGTGGTGAGCGAGCGGCCCGCGCCGGTCGTCGCCGCGACGGAGGCGAGGGCGAGCATCGTCGCCCGGTCCATCGGCACGTTGTGCAGCAGCGCGATGCGGCTCATCATCCGCAGCTGGATCGGCACGAGGACGGCGGCGTCAGCGAACGGGATCGGGGTGGCCGCCACCGCGGCGGCCTGGGCGGCCGCGGCGGCGACGGCTTTTCCCGCCTCCTTCGCCTTCGCGTCGGCGTCGACGCGCTGGGCGGCGACCAGCGCCGCGCGCACCCCCTCGGGCGCGACGCGGCGTGTGACCTCCAGCAGCTCGGGCAGCCCGTGCGCGGGGAAGCCGCTGAACGGGTCGGCCTGCGCCATGACGGGGTGGGCGCGCCCGTCGACCACCGGCAGGCCCATGGCCTCGACGGCGGCGGCGAAGGCGACGACGTCCGGGTGGGTGCGGCCCTGGTGCAGGCCCACCCGGGTCATGACGAGGACCGTCGGCACCCCGAGCTCGCGGAGCGCCTCGAGCACCGCGCGCTCGCTGTCCTGCACCCGCAGGTCCGCCGCCTGCAGGCAGAACCACGCGACGTGCACCTGCTCGTGCGGGGGACGCGTGCGGGAGTGGGCGACGAGGTCGCGGAGCTCGCCGACGAGCTGCTCGGCGTCGGTGCCGAGCTCGAGGCCCTTGGTGTCGACGACCGCGACGCCGTGCCCCTCCCGCGCGTACAGGTGGCTCGCCTGCGTGACGGGCCGGCCGATGCCGGTCTCGGCGAGCGACTCCCCGAAGACCGCGTTGACGAGGGTGCTCTTGCCGACGCCCGTGCGCCCGAGCACGAGGATCGTGATGCGGCCGAGCGCCTCCGTCTCCCCGGCGAAGGCCGTGCGGAAGCCGTCGTCGCCGGGGGTCATGCGCGCCAGCGTGCCACGCCCGGTGCGCGGCGCACGTCCGTCAGCCGGCGCTGCCGGGCTCGGACATCCTCCGGTGCGCCTTCTGCTTGGCCTTCTCGGGCAGGAAGCGCGTGGCGAACGTCTGCAGCCCGACCTTCGGGGTCCCGGCGACGACCTTCTCGCCGTCGAGGAGGCCCTCGACCGCGCGGCGGGCGACCTCCTCCGGGTCGTCCTTGCTGTCGCTCTCGCCCACGGCGGTGCCCTCGAGCCCCGCCCGCTCGAAGAACTCGGTGTCCGTCGGCCCCGGCACGAGCAGCGTCACGGTGACGTCGGTGTCGGCGAGCTCCTCCTGGAGCGCCTCGCCGAAGGAGTGCGTGAACGCCTTCGACGCGTTGTAGACCGCCTGGAAGGGCCCCGGGACCGTCGCGGCGACCGACGACAGCAGCATGACGCGGCCGGTGCCGCGTCCGGCCATGTCACGGACGACGTGCTTGGCGAGGCGGACGGTCGAGGAGACGTTGAGGTCGATGACGGCCTGCTCGTCGGCGAGGTCGGTGTCGACGAAGGCCCCGCCCACGCCGACGCCGGCGTCGAGGACCGCGACGCCCAGCGGCCGGCCGAGGCGCTGCACCTCCGACCACAGCCGGTCCACCTCGCTGGGGCGGCGCAGGTCCGCGGTCACGCTGTGCACGGCGGTGCCGGCCGAGCTGATGCCCTCGGCGACGAGCTCGAGGCCGGCGGCGTCCTCCGCCGTGACGACGAGGTCGAGGTCGAGGGCGGCGAGCTGCTTCGCCACCTCCAGGCCGATGCCGCTGGAGGCGCCGGTGACGAGGGCGAGCGGGCGGGACAGTGCGGCGTCCGTCATGACCGTCGCCGTACCCGGGGGCTGCGCCGTCGATGCACGCACCGGCGCGGGTGTTGCGCGTCTCATGCGTTTAGTGTTCACTGAACACATGACAACGCAGCTCGTCTTCCGGGCGGTGGGCGACCCGACCCGCCGCCGGGTGCTCGAGCTCCTCCAGGACGGCCCCGCCGGCTTCCAGGACCTGCACCGCCACTTCCCCATGACCAAGGGCGGGCTGTCCCAGCACCTCGCCGTGCTGCGGCAGGCCGAGCTCGTCGCGGTCGACGACACCGACCGCGCGAGGCGCTACCGGCTCACCCCCGGCCCCCTCAAGGAGGTCGCGGACTGGGTGCTGACGTACGCGCGCTTCTGGGACGAGCGGCTCGACGCCCTCGACGCGCTCCTCGCCCGCCCCGACCTCATCCCACCGCACGACCCCGAGACGGAGGACCGATGACCACCACGGCACCCGAGGCACGCGCCGGGCTCACGACGATCCGGCGACGACGCCGCTACCCGCACCCGCCGGAGGCGGTGTGGGCCGCGCTCACCCGAGCGGACCTCGTCAGCCGCTGGTTCATGCGGACCGACGACCTGCGCCCCGTCGTCGGCACCCGGTTCCGCCTCGTCGAGGAGCACCCCCGCGGGTGGTCGGGTCGCGTGCGCGGCACGGTGCTCGAGGCCGACGAGCCGCGACGGTTCGTCTACCGGTGGCAGGCCGACGACGACCCGGACGTCACGACGGTCACGTGGACCCTGCGCCCGGACGGATCGGGCGGGACCGTCCTCGAGCTCGTCCACGCCGGATTCCGCCGCCACCCCCGGAGCGTCCTCACGCGTGCCTTCCTCGACCTCGGCTGGCGCTCGCTCCTGCGCGGTCCCCTCGCGGAGGCGGTGCGCGCCGCTCAGCCCTGACGTGCGGCGCCGGCCTGCCACGCGGCGAGCGCGGAGCGGATCCGCTTCTCGCTCACGGGGTGCGCGGTGCCGAGCTGCTGGGCGAAGACGCTGACGCGCAGCTCCTCGACCATCCACCGCACGTCGAGCAGGTCCGCCGGGACCGCGGCGCGGTCCGGCAGCGTGTCGACGACGTCGAGGTAGGCGTCGTATGCGGGCAGGACCTTCTCGTCGAGCAGCCGCAGGTCGCGGGTGGGGTCCTGCGAGGCCGCGTCGAGGCGGCGCTCCACCGCCGCGAGGTAGCGCAGCAGGTGGGGCATGCGGTCCGCCCCGACGGTCCTCACGTAGCCGGACGGGACGAGCCACGCCAGCTGCGCGCGCGCGTCGGCCACGGTGTCGGCGAGGTCGGGACGGCCCGCGAGACCGTCGAGCCGGTCCCGGAGCGACTGCCACGTCGTCTGGACCCGCGCGACCGTGCGGACGAGGCCGTCGAGGGCGTCCGGCAGGTCCTGGCGCACCGTCTCGCGCAGCGCGCGGACGGCGGCGGCGTCGCGCACGGCCCACGTCCCCCCGGGCAGCTCCCGTCGCAGCAGCGAGGTGGTGGCGGCCACGACGCAGTCGGCGAGCAGGTCGGGCACCGACCGGTAGGGGGTCCACGACAGGGCGAGCCGCGACGTGAGGTCGAGCCGGTCGACGACCTGCCGGACCGGGGGGGCGACGCCGAGCAGCACGGCCCGCCGGACGCCGCGGTCGTGGCGGACGACCGCGTCCGCGCGGGAGGGCAGCACCCGGACCCCGAGGGTCGTGCCCTCGTCCTCCCACGCCGGCCAGCCGCGCAGCGTGTGACCCGCGAGCGAGCGTTCGACGACCTCGGGGACCGCCGGCCCGTCCGGCACCTCCCCCAGCCCGGTCACCTCGAGGGCGCGGGTGACGGCGGACAGCTGGTCCTGCACGCGACCGGCGAGCCTGCGCCGCAGCGCCGCCACGCCGTCGGCGGTCCCGGCCCCCTCGGCGAGGACGGTCCCGCCGGCGTCGACGACCCTCACCCGCGGCACGAGGTGCGCCGGGAGGGACGACACGTCGAGGTCGTCGGACCGCACGACCGGCCCGCCGAGGTCGGTGAGAGCCCGGGCGACGACCGCGCGGACGTCGCCGCGCGGCGGCACCCCGTCGGGCGCTACCCGCGCGAGCACGCCGGCCGCGTGGTCCGGCGCCGGGGCGAAGGAGCGGCGCAGCGCCTTCGGCAGCGACCGGACGAGCGCGGTGACGAGCTCCTCCCGCAGGCCGGGCACGAGCCAGCCGAGGACGTCGGCGTCGAGCGCGGGCAGGACCTCGACCGGCACGCTCACCGTCACGCCGTCGTCCGCCGCGCCCGGCTCGAAGCGGTAGGCGACGGGCAGGGCGACGGTCCGG
Source organism: Aquipuribacter nitratireducens (assembly GCF_037860835.1). NCBI lineage: Bacteria > Bacillati > Actinomycetota > Actinomycetes > Micrococcales > Intrasporangiaceae > Aquipuribacter > Aquipuribacter nitratireducens. The sequence continues at coordinate 59,213 of NZ_JBBEOG010000004.1, forward strand.
CCGTCGTGGACGGGAGCGTCGAGGTGGTCGGGGAACTGCTCGACGAGACTCCGGCCGGGTCCGGCGTCGCCCGCGAGGACGTCGTCCCGCGTCATGGTGAGCAGGTCGGCCCGCTGCTGGCGCGCCTGCTTCCACCAGGAGTCGAAGTGGCGGGCGGAGACGACGTCCGCCGGCACGCGCGCGTCGTAGAAGGCGAGGACGGCGGTGTCGTCGACGACGACGTCACGGCGGCGGGTGCGCTCCTCGATCTCGCGGACCTCCGCCATGAGCCGGGCGTTCTCTGCGAGGAAGCGGTGCCGGGCGGTCCACCGCTCGTCGGTGTCGCCCTCGACGAGCGCGTGCCGCAGGAACAGCTCCCGGCTGAGCGCGGGGTCGACGCGGGCGTACCCCACGGTGCGGGCCGCGACGACGGGGATGCCGTAGAGCGTCACCTTCTCCGTCGCCTCGGCCTGGCCGCGTGTGGCGTTCCACCGCGGCTCGGAGTAGGTCCGCTTCACGAGGTGCCCGGCGACCGGCTCGATCCACGCGGGGTCGATGGCGGCGACGCCGCGCGCGTACAGCCGCGCCGTCTCGACGAGCTCGGTCGCCATGACCCAGCGGGGGCTCGTGTCCTTCCGGCGTGACCGGTCCGGCGCCTGGCCGGGCCGCTTCTGCGCGGGGCGCGGTCTCGGCAGGACCGAGCCGGACCCGATCGAGAAGCGGGTGCCGCGCGCGCCGAGGTACTCCGTCGCGTCGCCCTCGCGGAACCCGACGTGGCTCAGCAGGCCCGGCAGCAGCGCCCGGTGGATCGTCTCGGCCGCGCCGACCTCGAACCCCGCGAAGTCGCGTGCGTCGGCCGCCGGGCCGGGCTCGTCGCCCGGACGGATCGCCGAGGAGGCGCGCATGCCGGCCTCCCGGCACACCTGGCGCAGCTGCTGCTCGAGGTCGAACCACTCCCGCACCCGCAGGTGGTGCAGGTGCTCGGCGACGCACAGCCGCCGGAACGCCGAGCTGCTCAGCCCCTCCCGCCGGGCGCGCAGGTACCGCCACAGCGCGAGGAGGGTGAGGAGGTCGGAGTGCTCGACGCGGAAGCGTCGGTGGGCCTGCTCCGCGGCGGCCGCGGCCGCTCCCTCCTCCGTCGGTCTCTGGCGCGGGTCGACGACCGACAGGCCCGCGACGAGCGCGCGGACCTCGTCGAGGCAGCCGGTGCGGTCCGCCTCCAGCAGCATCCGGCCCAGCCGCGGGTCGACGGGCAGGCGGGCGAGGGTACGACCGACGTCGGTGAGGCGCCGGTGGCGGGTGACGCGCCCGTCGTCGTCCTGCTCGAGCTCCTCGCGGACCGCGCCGAGCTCCTCGAGCAGCGCGAGGCCGTCCTTGACCTGCCGCGGGTCCGGCGGGTCGAGCCAGTCGAGCTCCTCGACGTCGTCGATGCCGAGGCTCGTCAGCTGGAGCAGGACGCTCGCGAGGTTGGTCCGGCGCACCTCCGGCTCGGTGAACTCCGGGCGCGCGTCGTGGTCGGCCTCGCCGTAGAGGCGGATCGCGACGCCGGGCGCGAGGCGGCCGGAGCGACCGGCGCGCTGGGTCGCGCTCGCCTGGCTGATGGGCTCGACCGGCAGGCGCTGCACCTTGGTCCGTACCGAGTACCGGCTGATGCGCGCGAGACCGGTGTCGACGACGTAGCGGATGCCGGGGACGGTCAGCGAGGTCTCGGCGACGTTGGTGCTGACGACGACGCGCGTGCCGGTGTGCGGGGCGAAGATCCGGTGCTGGTCGGCCGCGGACAGCCGCGCGTACAGCGGCAGGACCTCCAGGCCGAGCACCGAGCCGGTCAGCTGCGCACGCAGGGCGTCGACGGCCTCGCGGATCTCGCGCTCGCCGGAGCAGAAGACGAGGACGTCCCCGTCGCCCTCGGTGAGCAGCTCGGTGACGGCGTCGACGACGGCCTGCGGCTCGTCCCGGTCGTCGCCCGGGTCGGCCTCGTCGCCGGAGTAGGGCCGGTACCGGATCTCGACGGGGTACGTGCGGCCCGAGACCTCGACGACGGGCGCGCCGCCGAAGTGGTCGGCGAACTTCTGCGGGTCGATCGTCGCCGAGGTGATGACGAGGTGGAGGTCGGGCCGCTTCGGCAGGAGGCGGTGGAGGTAGCCGAGGAGGACGTCGACGTTGAGGGACCGCTCGTGCGCCTCGTCGACGACGATCGTGTCGTAGCGGCGCAGCATCGGGTCGCGCTGGATCTCCGCCAGCAGGATGCCGTCGGTCATGACCTTGACGAGCGTGCTCGGGCCCGTGTCGTCGGTGAAGCGGACCTGGTAGCCGACGTGCTCGCCCAGCGGCGTGCCGACCTCCTCCGCGAGGCGCTCGGCGACGCTGCGGGCGGCGATCCGGCGCGGCTGCGTGTGGCCGACGATCCCGGTGCGGCCGCGCCCCGCCTCGAGGGCGAGCTTCGGCAGCTGGGTGGTCTTGCCCGACCCGGTGGCGCCCGCGACGACGACGACCTGGTTGTCCCGGATGAGCCGGACGAGCTCCTCGCGCCGGCCGACGACCGGCAGCTCCTCCGGGTAGCGCAGCGGTGGCAGCGTCGCGTGTGCGGCGGCGAGCCGGTCGGCCTGCCGGGCGAGGCGCTGCGCCAGCTGCTCGGCGGTCCCGTGGCCGCTCCCGGGTCGACGGCCGCGACCGCGGCGGGAGGTGCGCGTCGGGTTCGGCATGTCGGGCCCAGGGTAGGTCTCGCCACGACGACACCGGCAACGCCGTTTCGCGCGCCGCAGCGCCGACGACCCACGGTCGTGATGTCGTTGTGGCTGCGCGAGCGCCCGCCGCCACCCCACGACCAGGAGGACCCGTGCCACAGATGCCCATGCCCGACGACGTCATGGCGCTGCTGCGCCGGCCGAACCCCGCCGTCATGGCGACGGTCGCGAAGGACGGCCGGCCCGTCACCGTCGCCACCTGGTACCTCGTGGAGGACGACGGGCGGGTCCTCCTCGGCCTCGACGCCGGCCGCGCCCGCATCGACCACCTGCGGCGGGACCCGCGTGTCTCGCTCACCGCGCTCGCGAGCGACGACTGGTACACCCACGTCAGCGTGCAGGGCCGGGTCGGTGACATCGTCGACGACGAGGGCCTACGGGACATCGACCGCCTGTCGCGGCACTACACCGGGCGCGACTACCCGACACGGGACCGACCGCGCGTCAGCTGCCACCTCACGATCGAGCGCTGGCACGGCTGGGGAGCCGCGCGGCGGGACTGACACCACCGAAGGGGACCCTGCTCACCGCGCCTCGGCGAGCTCCTTCACCGTGGCCAGGGCGCGGACCCACGCCTGCACCATGTCGTCGTAGTAGGCGTCCTCCATCGGTGCGGAGATCGCGACGTGCGTGGCGCCGCTCACGTCGGTCAGGCGGTAGGTCTCGTGCGTGCCGGCCCACAGGCGGGCCTGTTCGCTCTCGACGTCGTCGACGCCACCGCCCACCACGCCGGTGTACTCGACGTCGAGGAGCTCCGGCCTGCGGCTCGTGACGACACGACCGACGAGCCCGGTCCCGTCGGGGCCGAGGAAGCGGACCGTGCTGCCCTCCCGCCAGTCCGTCCGGGCGTAGGACCCCTCCGCGAACTCCGCAGTCCACTTCCGGTAGGTGAGGTCGCCGGTCAGCACGTCCCACGCCTGCTCGGGCGTGGCCGCCACGTCGATCTCCTGCTCGATGGTGCGCGTCGCCATGGTGTCCTCCTGGTCGATGGGTGTGCCAGGGAAGACGCTGCGCCGGTACGGGACTCATCGGTGGGGCGACGTGGGCCTCACTCCGGCGGGAAGGGGTGGCGCCACCGCAGCCCGGGGAAGCGGGCGAAGTCGCGGTCCGTCGTCACCCACTCGCTGCCGGACTCGACGGCCAGCGCCGCAAGGTAGGCGTCGGGGACGAGGTTCCCCCGGGCGCCGGCATCCCGGCACAGGCGCGTGAACAGGTCCCAGTGCCGCGGCCCCGGCGCGACGACGACGCACGTCGGCAGCGCCCGCAGCCGTCCCAGCTCCTCGAGCACGTGCTCCGAGGGGGTGGGCGGCGAGAAGACCCGCGGGTGGGTGAGGACTCGCAGGACCCCGCTGAGGACGATGTCGGCGAGGCCGAAGGGTGCGGGCCCGCTCGCTGTCTCCTCCAGCCAGTGCCGGTAGCGGGCGTGGTCCGGTGCGTCGCTGCGGAGCGCCCGGACGAGGACGTTGACGTCCGGGAGGATCACCCGCGCTCCATGAGATCGAGGAGGGACGCCGTGTCGTCGAGGTCGACCCCGGGCTGCAGCCCGTCACCAGAGAACGGCCGGAGCTCGAAGCGCTCCGTTCCCTCGCCTGCAGCCGCACGTGACAGCGACTCACGCAGCGCGTCCTCGATGACGGAGGTCAAGGTGCGGCCCGAACGCAACGCCTCCGCCTTGGCGCGGCCGACGAGGTCGTCGTCGAGGTTGAGAGTCGTCCGCATGCAGAGAAGCATACGCTGCCCGCAGACATCTGCACGATGCTGTGATCCACCTCATGCCCGTCTCAGCAGGAGGCATCTGCTTAGCCCGGCTAATATTGCTGGGTGAGCCGACGAACCCGCCAGGTCCTTCTCGGGCTCGTCGGCACCGTCGCGGTCGGCGTGCTCGTCGCCGCGCAGTCCCGCGTCAACGGTGAGCTCGCCCCCCGCTTCGCCCCCTCGACCGGCCCGGACGCGTGGTGGGTGTGGCGCGGACCGGCGGACGACGCGGTCGCGGCCGGCATCGACGCCGCAGTGCTCTCCTTCGCCGTCGGCTGGCTCATCGTCCTCGTCGGCACCCTCGTCCAGGCGCGCGGTCGCCACGGCATGGCCGAGGTGGTGCACGCGCTGCGCGACGGGTCGCTGCGCTGGTGGATGCTGCTCGGCGGGCTCGGCGGTGCCACCTTCATCGCCGGGCAGGGCATCGCCGTGCCGGTCCTCGGCGTCTCCGTCTTCGTCGTCGCGACCGTCGCGGGCGTCACGGTCGGCGGGCTGCTCGTCGACCGCTTCGGCCTCGCCCCCGGCGGTGCCCGGCCCTACACCGCCCGGCGCGTCATCGGCTGCGTCCTCGCGGTCGGCGGGGTCGCGTTCAGTGTCTCCGGCAGCCTCGACGGCGGCATCGCGAGCGGCGCGTCGGTGCTGCTCTTCTCCGTCGTCCTGCTCGCGTGCCTGCCGATGGGCGCACTCACGGCCGCCCAGCAGGCCGTCAACGGCCGGGTCGCGCAACGGTCGCGGACCCCGTGGGTCGCCGGACTCGGCAACTTCACCGCCGGGCTCGCGGCGCTGCTGCTCGCCCGGCTCCTCCTGATCGGCACGGTGGCGCCCGGACCGCTGCCCGACCAGTGGTGGCTGTGGCTGTCGGGGCCGATCGGGCTGTCGTTCATCCTGCTCGGGGCCGTCCTCGTCCGGACTCTCGGCGTGCTCCTGCTGAGCCTCGGCAACACCGGTGGCCAGCTCGTCGGCTCCATCGCCATCGACGAGCTCTTCCCCACCGCCGCGGGCCGGCCCGGACTCGTCGAGCTCGTCGCGGCCGTCGTGATCTTCGTGGCCGTCGCGCTGGCCGCCAGCCGGCCTCGTCGACGCCCCGCCCCGCCCGGTCCCGCGGGCCCGCCGACGGTGCGACGTGAGCCGGTGGGCGCCGGTCGGCCCTAGGTCCCTCCTCCGGCTGGCCCCACCTCCCCAGCGCCCGGCCGCCCCATTCCGGGGAAACCGCCGCGCGACGAGCGTGGAGCCATGAGCCCCCGCCCCCGCCGCGCCCTCGTCGCCGCCGTCGCCGTGAGCCTCGCCGTCCCCCTCGTCCTCGTCGGCGCCGGCGTGCTCGTGCGCTGGTGGGTCGCCCGCACCGACACCGTCGGCCAGGTCGCGTTCGAGCGGCCGCTGCACGTCCCGCCGCTCGCGCCGTCCCGGGTCGAGGCCGACGGCACCCGCGTCTTCGACCTCGCGATGCAGCCCGGCAGCAGCCGCTTCACCGGCGAGGGGGAGTCACCGACGTGGGGCGTCGACGGGGCCTACCTCGCGCCGACCCTGCGCGCCGCGCGCGGGGAGACGGTGCGGGTGGAGGTCACGAACGACCTGCCGGAGGCGACGAACCTGCACTGGCACGGCATGCACCTGCCGGCGCGGATGGACGGCGGTCCGCACCGCATGGTGCAGCCGGGCGAGACGTGGACGCCGACGTGGACCGTCGACCAGCCCGCAGCCACGACCTGGTACCACCCGCACGCGCACGGCTCCACCGCGACGCACGTGGCCCGCGGGCTCCTCGGCGCGTTCCTCCTCGACGACCCCGAGGCCGCCCCGGAGGGCCTGCCCGACACCTACGGCGTCGACGACGTCCCGCTGCTCCTGCAGGACGTCCGGCTCACCGGTGACGGCCGGCGGCGCGAGCAGGGCACCGGCGGGACGGTCGGTCCGCTCGGCACGCGGCTGCTGGTCAACGGCACCGTCGGCCCGGTCCTCGACGTCACCACCGAGGCCGTGCGCCTGCGCCTCGTCAACGCCTCCGCCGCGCGGGTGTACGACCTCGTCCTGTCCGACGCGCGCCCCTTCCACGTCGTCGCGACCGACGGCGGTCTGCTGGCGGCGCCCGTCGAGGTCGACTCCCTGCGGCTGACGCCGGGGGAGCGGGCGGAGGTCGTCGTCCGCCTGTCGGCCGGGGAGACCGTCGACCTGCGCAGCAGGCCGCCTGCCCTCGGTGTCAGCGCCCCGGTCGCGCGGCTGGTCGGGGCACGGGACGCCTTCGACGTGCTCCGACTGCGCGCCGCCGACGAGCTCGTGGCCTCCCCGCCACTGCCGCAGGTCCTCGCCGCGGCGCCCGACGTCGACGAGGACGACGCGACCCGCGAGCGCGAGATGGTCCTGTCCGGCGACGCGATCAACGGCAACGGCCACGACCTCTCGCGCGTCGACGTCGTCGTCGAGGCCGGCGCCGTCGAACGGTGGGTCGTGCGCAACGACGACGGCATCCCCCACAACTTCCACGTCCACGACGTCCGTCTCGTCGTCGCCTCGCTCGACGGGCAGGCCCCGCCGCCGGTGCTGCGGGGCTGGAAGGACACCGTCTGGGTGGCCCCAGGCACGGAGGTCGAGCTCGTCGTCCGCTTCGGCGACCACACCGATCCCGACGTGCCGTACATGTTCCACTGCCACGTCCTCGCCCACCACGACCGCGGGATGATGGGCCAGTTCGTCGTCGTCGAGCCCGGGACGGCCGCCGACCATCCGGGCACCGTCGGCACGAGCGTCGACGACGCGATCTTCCCGTCCCACGACCACTGAGCGGCGCTCAGGGCGGTGCGGCGCTCGGGTCGACGAGCTCCGCGTGCTGCTCGAGCTCGACCCACCCGGCCGGGACCCCCGCGCCGGACGTACGCGCGGTGCTAGTGCTGGGTCGCGTTCCACAGCCGCGCGGCTCGACCTGCTCGCGCATCCGGTACATGACGACGACCTCGGCGAGCGACAGCCTCGGCACGCGGGCGCCCTTGTGGCGCTCGTGCCGGACGAGACCCTCGGCCTCGAGCAGGCGCAGCGCCTCCCGCACCGGCGGCCGGCCGGCACCCAGCCGCGCGGCGACGTCCTCCTGGCGGACCCGGTCCCCCGGGCCCAGCTCCCCGTCGGGGATCGCGGTGCGCAGGTGGTCGGCGACGCGGGCGCTCGCGGCGCCCACCTCGCCGGGAGCGTTTCCGCTCAGAGGGACGCACGAGTCGGGGCTCGGCCGCGAGGGCGGCTCCGCAGGCATGCACGAGTTCCTCCACACCCAGTACCTCGCCGTCGACCTCTGACCGCGACCGCGGCGCCCGTCTCCGGTGCGGAGCGGGACCCGCGTCGTCCGTACGATCGAGGCATGCCTTCACATAGCGGCGTCCCCGCCGGGCTCCCACGGTGAGCGGCGTCCTCGTCGACGCGCTCCTCGTCCTGTTCTTCATCGTCGTCGGCGGGGTCTTCGCCGGCAGCGAGATCGCCCTGGTGTCGCTGCGCGAGTCGCAGATCGACGGGCTCCGGCGCCGCGGCGGGCGCGGCGCGACCGTCGCGAAGCTCGCGGAGGACCCCAACCGCTTCCTCTCCGCGGTGCAGGTCGGCGTCACGGTCACCGGCTTCTTCTCCGCGTCCTTCGGTGCCGCGACGATCGCGCCCGTCCTCGCGCCGCGGCTCGAGCAGCTCGGGTTGTCCGCCGGCGCCGCGGGGACCGTCGCGTTCGTCGGCATCACCCTCGTCGTCGCCGGCCTGTCGCTCGTGCTCGGGGAGCTCGCCCCCAAGCGGCTCGCGCTCCAGCGCGCCGAGGGGCTGTCGCTGCTCGTCGCGCGCCCCCTCGACCTCGTCGCCCGCCTGCTGCGGCCCGTCATCTGGTTCCTCGGCAAGGCGACGGACGTCGTGGTGCGCATGCTGGGCGGCGACCCCGCAGCCAGCCGCGAGGAGATGGGCGAGGAGGAGCTGCGCTCCCTCGTCCGTGAGCACGAGGCCCTCGACCCCGTCGAGCGACGCATCGTCAGCGAGGCGCTCGAGCTCGCCGACAAGTCGGTGCGGGACGTCCTCGTGCCGCGCACCGAGGTCGCCGTCCTGCCCGCCACGCTCACCGTCGAGCAGGCGCTCGACGAGGCCGTCGGGCGACCGCACTCCCGCTACCCCGTCGTCGGGGAGAACGTCGACGACGTCCTCGGCTTCGTCCACGTCCGCGACCTCTACGGCACCGTCCGTGCGGGCGGCGGGGGCCGGGGGCTCGACGAGATCGTCCGCCGCGTGCCCGTCCTGCCCGAGAGCCTGCCGGTGCTCGGGGCCATGAGCACGATGCGCCGCGCGCACGTCCACCTCGCCGTCGTCGTCGACGAGTACGGCGGCAACGCCGGCATCGTCACGCTCGAGGACCTCGTCGAGGAGGTGCTCGGTGACATCCGCGACGAGTACGACCCGCCCGACGACGCCGGCCCCCGGCTGCCGGAGGGCGTCGTCGAGGTCGACGGGCTCCTCCACGTCGACGACGTCGGCGAGCACGTCGACGGCCTCGAGCTGCCGGGCGAGGGGTTCGAGACCGTCGGCGGGTTCGTGCTCGACCGCCTCGGCCGGGTGCCCGAGGTCGGCGACACCGTCGACGCCGGCACCCACGAGCTGCGCGTGGTCGAGATGGACGGGCGACGGGTCTCGAGGGTGCGCGCGCTGCCCGTGGCGGCCGACCCCGACGAGCCCGACAGCCCCGACGACCCCGACGCGGCGGGCACCGACGAGCGCCACGACTGAGCGCCCCGCGATACTGGGCCGCGTGACCCCTGCCCGGTCCGGTGGCGACACCGCCGACCTCGTGCTGACCGGGGGCGGGGGCGCGGCCCGGTGCGTCCTGCTCGCGCTCGCCGGAGCCGACCTCGCCGGCCGGCTCCCGCGCCCGCTGCGGGTGGTCGTCGTCGACCCGGTCCCAGCGGGCGACCACCCGGCCCGGCACCGCACGTGGTGCTCGTGGGGGGTCGCCGACCCGCTGCTGTCGCCGGTCGTGCACGCGTCGTGGCGCCACGTCCGCGTCCGGGACGGCGCGCGGGACCTCGTCCTCGACCTCGACCCCCTGCGCTACCGCCTCGTGCGCAGCGACGACCTCGAGGAGCACGTCGCGGAGCAGGTGGCGAGGGCGCCCGGCCTCCTCGTCGACCACGTCGCGACCACCGCCACCTCGGTGGCCGACGACGGGCCGGGCCGGGCGCGGGTCGACCTCGCCGACGGCGACCACATCCGCGCGTCGCTGGTCCTCGACTCCCGGCCCGCGCGGCCGGTGAGGCCCGGCTCGGTGTTCTGGTGGCAGCACTTCCGCGGCTGGACCCTGCCGGCGGGGGCGGTCGCCGACCGGCCGGCCGGCGCGGACGGCGCCGTCGACCTCATGGACTTCCGGACGCCTCAGCCGGCGCGCGGCCTCTCCTTCGGCTACGTCCTGCCTCTGCCCGACGGGCGCTCGCTCGCGGAGTACACGGAGTTCTCCCCGGAGCGCCTCGACGACGCCGGCTACGACCGCGCCCTGCGGGACTACCTCGGTCTGCTCGGGGTCGACCCCGCCGTCGTGCCCGACCACGTGGAGACCGGCGCGATCCCCATGACGGACGCCCGCTTCGCCCGCCGCGCCGGTGACCGGGTCCTCCGCATCGGGACCGCGGGCGGCGCGACCCGCGGCTCGACGGGCTACACGTTCGCGGCGATGCTGCGCGACGCGCGCGCCGTGGCGGGCCTCGTCGGCGCGGGTGGGCTCGGTCGTCCCGGTCGCCTCCACCTGCCCGCGCCCTACCCGCGCCGGCACCGCTGGATCGACGCCGTCCAGCTGCGGGCCCTCGACGCCGGGCTCGTCGCCGGTCCGCGCTTCTTCGTCGACCTCTTCGAGCGCCGCCCCGCCGGTCAGGTCCTCCGCTTCCTCGACGGCCTCACGAGTCCCGCGGAGGAGGTCGCCGTCATGTCGGGGGCGCCGACGCTGCCGATGACGCGCGCGGCGGCCCAGGACGCGCGCGCCCGCGTGGCCCGCACCGTCCGGCGTCGGCGGCCACCGTCCCCACCGCCCGTCCCGGCGCCGCCCGTGCCCGCGCCGCCCGTGCTCCGCTCGTGAGCGGGTTCCTCGACGCGGTCGTCCGGCAGGTCGCCGCCGTCGTCGACGGCCTCCGGGAGGGCCCGGGCGACGACGGCTGGGACGTCGGCGACGTGCTCCTCACCATCGGGGGCCTCGGGCTCGCGGTGCTCGGCGTCCTCGCGCTCCTCACGATGTTCGTCGTCGTGCCGAAGGACCGGCGGCCGTCGTCGGCGACCGCGTGGATCCTCACGATCCTGCTCGTGCCGCTCGTGGGGCTCGTCGCGTTCTTCCTCATCGGCAGCCCGAGGCTGCCGAAGGCGCGGCGGGACAAGCAGGTCGACGTCGACCGGTTGATCACCCAGCGCACCCGTGAGCACGGCATCGGCCTCGACCGCGTCCCCGGGCCGGACTGGCTCGACCCCGTCGTGCGGCTCAACCAGAGCATCGGCGCCATGCCGATGCTCAAGGGCAACGACGCGCGCATCTGGACCGGCTACGAGGCGACCATCGCGGCGATGACCGCCGACGTGGCCGCGGCGCAGGACTTCGTCCACGTCGAGTTCTACATCCTCTCCCTCGACGACACGACGGCCCCCTTCTTCGACGCCCTCGACGACGCCGTCCGGCGGGGTGTCACCGTGCGGGTGCTGCTCGACCACGTCGGCTCCTGGCGCTCCCCGGGGTACCGGCGCACGCTTCGCCGGCTCGACGAGGCCGGGGTGCCGTACCGGCTCATGCTCCCGGTGCAGCCGTGGTTCGGTCGTTACCAGCGCCCCGACCTCCGCAACCACCGCAAGATCGTCGTCGTCGACGGTCGAGTGGGCTGGATCGGCTCGCAGAACCTCGTCGACCGCACGTACAACCGCCGTGCGAACATCCGGCGCGGCCTGCGCTGGCAGGACCTCATGGTGCGGGTGCGCGGGCCGGTCGTGCAGGAGCTCGACGCCGTCTTCGCCACCGACTGGTTCAGCGAGACAGACGACCTGCTCGACGTCGAGACCCCGGACGCGCTGCCGGGCGGGGTGGGCAGCGCGAGCGACGCCGAGCTGCTCGCGGAGGAGGCCGGTCCGCTGTCGTGCCAGGTCGTGCCGAGCGGGCCGGGCTTCGACTACGAGAACAACCTCCGGCTGTTCAACGCGCTGCTCTACGCGGCGCGTCGCCGCGTCAGCATCACGAGCCCCTACTTCGTGCCGGACGAGTCGCTGCTGTACGCGGTGACCGCCGCGGCGCTGCGCGGCGTCGACGTCGAGCTGTTCGTGCCGCAGGAGGGCGACCAGCTGCTCGTGCACCACGCCCAGCGCTCGTACTACGAGCAGCTGCTGCGCTCAGGGGTCCGCATCCACCGCTACCCGGCCCCCTACGTGCTCCACGCCAAGCACATGACGGTCGACGACGACGTCGCCGTGGTCGGCTCGTCCAACCTCGACATGCGGTCCTTCAGCCTCGACCTCGAGGCGACCCTGCTCGTGCACGGCCGCTCGTTCTGCGACGAGCTGCGCCGGGTCGAGGACGGCTACCGGGCCGTCTCCACCGAGCTGCAGCTCGAGGACTGGGTGGGGCGCTCGCGGCGCGAGGTGCTCCTCGACAACGTCTCCCGGCTCACGTCGGCGCTGCAGTAGCGCGCGCCCGCTTGCGCGCTCAGGGCTTCCGCAGGCTCCGAGGGAGTCGTTTCTGTCGTGGGCGGGAGGTCTTTCGGGCCCTCAGGGCTCCGAGGGAGTCGTTACGGTCGTGCGTCGGGGCCGCTCAGGGCCGTCACGGCTCCGAGGGAGTCGTTGTGGTGCCCCCTGGCGGCCGTCGTCCACAGGTCGCCGGCGTCATACACAGGGAAGCGGCCGTCTTCCGTCGGGAGGGCGCCGTGCCCACGGTCGAGGGATGGCTCTCGAGGCTCTCGCTGCCGTCCAGGACGGCGTCGTCACCGGCCAGCAGCTCCACGATCACGGCGTCACGGTGTCGCGGCTCCGCACCCAGCTCCGCCTGGGCAGGTGGGTGCGCATCCGCCGGAACGCCTACCTGCTCGATCTCGTGAGGAACGTGCAGGACCCGTGGGTCCAGGCTCGAGCCGTCTCGCTCACGATGCCGGGCGTCGTCGTCTCGGGAGCGAGCGCGGCCCGCCTGTGGGGCATCGAAGGCGCGACGGCCGAGACCGTGGAGGTGACGGTGCCGCGACGACGAGCGCTCCGAGCGCGTCCGGACCTCGCCCCGCGACGACGTGAGATCGGTGACGGCGACGTCACGCTGCTCCGCGGCATCCCGGTGACCACGGCACTGCGCACCGTCCGCGACCTGGTCCTGGACGGCGACCGGCTCTCCGCGCTCGCCGTGTGCGACTCCGCGCTGCACAAGCGGCTGCTGCTGCCCGGCGACCTCCTGACGGCGCGGGCGCAGGCGGACGGGCTCCCGGGCAGTGCCGGTGTGGCGGACATCTGGGCCCTCGCGGACGGCAGGGCGGAGTCCGTCCTGGAGAGCCGCGTGCGTCTGAGGTGCATCGACGGTCTGGTGCCCCCTGACGACCTGCAGGTGGTCATCCGCGCCTCCGACGGGCGCTTCGTCGCGCGGGCGGACCTCGCGTGGTCGCGTCGCTCGCGTGGCAGGACCGGCCTCCTCGTCGTCGAGGCCGACGGGCGAGTGGTCCACGGCACCGTCGAGGCGGCGTACCACGACCGCTCGCGGCAGAACGATGTGGTCGGCACGGGGCACGACATGCTGAGGGTGACGTGGCGGGACACGACGGACGCCCTCACGATCCCACGGGCGGTCCGCACCGTCCTGTGACGACAGGAACGACTCCCTCGGAGCGCTTGGTGCGCCCGATTCGCCCATTCGACGACAGAAACGACTCCCTCGGAGCCCTTCGGCGGCCCGGGTGCCGGTCCGGCCGTCACGGCACGAGGTCGACGTCCTCCAGCCCGTCCGCGCTCGGGTGCCACGCCGGCTCGACGTGGTCGACGAGCCGGTCGGCGAGGCCCGTGTACGACTGGGGGGTGAGCGCGAGGAGGCGCTTCTCGGTGTCCTCGGGCAGACCGAGGCCCCGCACGAACTCCGCCATGGCGGCGGCGTCGACCCGGCGACCCCGGGTCAGCTCCTTGAGGCGCTCGTAGGGGTTCGGCAGCCCGTGCAGGCGCATGACGGTCTGCACGGCCTCGCCGAGGACCTCCCACGCCCCTTCGAGGTCGCGGTCGAGGACGGCCCCGTCGACGTCGAGGCTCGTGAGGCCGCGGCGGACGTTGTCGATCGCGACGAGCGAGTGCCCCAGGCCCACGCCGATGTTGCGCTGGGTGGTGGAGTCGGTGAGGTCGCGCTGGAGGCGGCTCGTGACGAGCGTCTGCTGCAGCACGTCGAGGAGGGCGTTCGACAGCTCGAGGTTCGCCTCGGCGTTCTCGAACCGGATGGGGTTGACCTTGTGCGGCATGGTGCTGGACCCGACGGAGCCGGCGGTGGTCAGCTGCGTGAAGTAGCCCTGGGAGATGTACGTCCACACGTCGGTGCAGAGGTTGTGCAGCACCCGGTTGAAGCGCGCGATGTCGGCGTACAGCTCCGCCTGCCAGTCGTGGGACTCGATCTGCGTCGTCAGGGGGTTCCACGTGAGGCCGAGGCCCTCGACGAAGTCCCGGGCGACGTCCTCCCAGTCCGCCTCGGGGGCCGCGACCACGTGCGCGGCGTACGTGCCCGTCGCCCCGTTGATCTTGCCGAGGTAGTCGGCGGAGCGCACGCGCGACAGCTGTCGCTGCAGCCGGTGGGCGAGGACGGCGAGCTCCTTGCCCATCGTCGTCGGGGTCGCCGGCTGCCCGTGCGTGCGGGACAGCATCGGCACCGAGCGGTACTGGCGGGCCATGCCGCCGAGCTGCTCGACGAGCGCGCCCGCGGCCGGCAGCCACACCTCCCGCACAGCCCGTTGCACGAGGCGCGCGTAGGCGAGGTTGTTGACGTCCTCGCTCGTGCACGCGAAGTGGACGACCTCCGACAGGTCCTCCAGCGAGGTGCCCGCCATGCGCTGCTTGAGGAGGTACTCGACGGCCTTGACGTCGTGGACCGTCACCTTCTCGATGTCCTTGAGCTCGAGGACGGTGTCGGCGTCGAAGGCGGCGGCGATGCCGTGGAGGCGGTGGACCTCGTCGTCGCGGAGCCGCCGCACGCCCGGGAGCACCTGGCGCTTCGTGAGGTGGAGCAGCCACGCCACCTCGATGCGGAGGCGCTCGCGGTTGAGCGCCGGCTCCGAGAGGTGCTCGAGCAGCCCCTCGACGGCGGGCCGGTAGCGGCCGTCCAGCGGGCTGAGGGTGACCTCACCGAGGTCGGCGGCGACCCTGGCGGACGTGCGGGAGACGGCGGGCTGATCGGTCACGGCGTCATCCTCGCGCATGCCTCACGCGTACCGGGCCGCCACCTCCGCGGCCTGGCTGCCGTACCCGCCGCCGAAGAGGGCGGCGTGCACGAGCAGCGGGTGCAGCTGGTGGAGGCCGACGCGCTCCTGCCAGCCCTCGGCCAGGGGAGCTGCCTCGTCGTACGCGGCGAGCACCCGGGTCAGGTGGGGCAGGTCGAAGAGCGCGAGCATCGCGAGGTCGGTCTCGCGGTGCCCGCCGTGGGCGGCGGGGTCGACCAGCACGACGCCCTCTGCGGTCCACAGGACGTTGCCGTTCCACAGGTCCCCGTGCAGCCGCGCCACGGGCTCCGCCGCGCCTCCCGCGCCGGGGTCGGCGACGAGCCGGTCGAGGACCCGGCCGACGACCGCCGACTGCTCCGCGGTGACGGCGCCGGTGTCGTGAGCCAGCCGCAGGTACGGCAGGAGCCGGTGCTCGGCGTACCACGGGGCCCAGTCGGTCCCGGCGCGCAGCGGCAGCACGAGGGGGCCGATGTAGCCGTCGCCCTCCCACCCGGCCGGTGGGCTGCCGAGGTGCGGGGCGCCGGCGGCGTGGGTGACGGCGAGGCGGCGGCCGAGCTCCTCCGCGGCCCCGGCCGTCGGCGCGACCTCCGTCAGCCGCGGCAGGACGAGGGCGTCGTCGTGGACGGCCACCGGCCGGACCACCGGCACGCCGCCGGGCACCTGCAGCCACCGCAGCCCCGCCGCCTCCACCGCGAAGTAGCCCGGCGGCGCGTCGACCCGCCGCTTGACGAGCAGGTCGGGGTCGTCGGCGAGGCGGACCCCGTCCCCGACGCCGCCCGGCTCGACGCTCACCGGTGCTCCCGGTCCCGGACGTCCACGACGCGACGCGACAGGTGCGCGAGGAGCCCCTCGCACGCGCGCTCCACCTGGTCGAGGACGAGGTCGAAGGCGTCGAGGTCGGAGTAGTAGGGGTCCGGCACGTCGAGGCTGCGCCCGATGTCCGCGCCGTGCGCCGCCGCCTCGGCGACCTCCGCCAGGCCGGGGTCGAAGGCCCGCAGCAGCCGCACCTTCTGCCGGTCGTGCTCGCTCGTCGTCCAGCCGCGCAGGGTGCGCATGTGCCCCCGGTCGAGAGCGAGGACGAGGTCGAGCTCGGGCAGCCAGGCGGGGTCGAAGAGCCGCGCGCGGTGGGCGCCGCCGTCGTAGCCGCGGGCGGCGAGGGCCCGCAGCGTGCGATCGTCAGCGCGTTCGCCGATGTGCCAGTCGCCGGTGCCGGCGGACGTCACGGCCACGAGGTCCCCGAGGCCCGCCTCCTGCACCTTGTGGGACAGCACGAGCTCGCCCATCGGAGAGCGGCAGATGTTGCCCGAGCACACGAAGCACACGCGCATCGGCCCCGGCATGGGCGCAATCCTGCCCCGCGACGGCGCGCGGCGACACCCCGCCGGCCGTCGTCGTCCTCACAACCGCACCGGCGCGGCGGTCGTCCACAGCCGCAGGTCCACCGCCGCCCGCGCGCAGCCGGGTCGGCCGCAGGCTGGCCGTGTGCCGGACGACATGTGGGTGGGGTTGGGAGCGGCCGTCGCCGAGGTGGCGGCGCGCGCGGCCGCAGCGCCGCCGACCTCCTGGCAGGGGCCGGCGGCGGAGACGTGCGCTGCCGAGGTGCGTTCCGCCGTCGCGGCCCTCGACGACGCCGAGGCCGGGGTCGCACGGGCCGCGTCGAAGGCCCGGGAGGCCGGGTGAGCGCCGCAGGTGGTCTCACGGTGACGGGCGGCACCGGCGGGGTCACCGCCCACCTGCCCGACCTCGACCGCGCGGCCGCGGTCCTCGCCGACTGCGCCGGCGACTGTGGGCGCCTCGTCGGTCTCGTGCTCGCGGAGGCGGCCCGCTGCGCGGGGCGCGCCGCGGCCGTGCTGCTGACCGCTCCCGTCTCCCCCCTCGCCCCGGTCGTCGCCCTCGACCTCCTCGGCAGCGCGGCTGCCGGCGCGGCCGCCGCGGAACGCCTCGCGCAGGCGGCCCGCGCGCTCGCCGTCGCGGCCGGCGCGCTCGCGCAGGTCGCGCTCGTCTACCGCGGGCGCGAGCAGGCGCTGGAGCGCCTGATGACGGGCGTCCCGATCGCCGTCGGCGCGGTGGTGCGCGGTGCGGTCGTCGCGACCGTGCTGACCCCGGGTGGTCGGCTCGTGCTCGGCTCGCTCGCAGCCCAGGCGGGCGGCGGGCTCCTCGTCGTCGGCGCAGTTCGTGGAGACGGGCCCGTGGCGGCGGCACGGGCCGGTGTCACGTCGGTCGCGCGCGCCGGCCCGGTCGACCTCGTCGTGCGCTCCGTGCCGGGCCTGCTGGGGGTGGCGGACGTGCCGGCCGCGGCCCGACTGGTCGTGGGTGCCGGACGGGTGGTGGGCCTGCTGCCGCCTGCGCACGACGACACGTCCGTCGCCGTCCACGACCTCGGCGTCCGGACCTGCGCGCCCGCCGGCGGCCCGTCGACCGGCAGGCCCGCGGCGGGCGTCGCGGAGCTGCTCGAGCGCTCGCAGTCGGTGGCGGCGTGGCGCGAGCCGGGTGCCGGACGTCACGACACGCTCCCGCCCGGGTCGGTGAGGCCCGGACGGGGCGAGGTGCGCGTCGACCGGGTCGTCGGCGCGGACGGCGAGGTCGCGTGGGTGGTCCACGTACCCGGCACCCAGGAGTGGGACTCCGACGGCGAGGGCTCCCCGATGGACATGGCGGCGAACCTCGCCCTGGTCGGCGGGGCGGGCAGCGCCGTCACCACGGGCACCGCGGCCGCCCTCCGGCACGCGGGGGCTCGACCGGGCCAGCCGGTGCTCCTCGTCGGGCACTCCCAGGGCGGTCTCACCGCGGCCCACCTCGCGGGCGACCCGCTCCTGCGGCGCCACGCCACCGTCACCCACGTCGTGACGGCCGGCTCACCCGTCGCGGGGCGCCCCGTCCCGACCGGGGTGCGGGTGATGGCGATCGAGCACCACGACGACCTCGTGCCGCGCCTCGACGGTCGTGTGCACCCCGACCTGCCCGACCGGGTGAGCGTGACGACCCGTGCACCGGACGGCCCGTGGCGGCACGACGCCGTCCCCGCCCACAGCTCCGGCGCCTACGTCGAGACGGCGCGGCGGGTCGACGCCTCCGACCACCCGTCCCTCGTCGACGCCCGTGCCGCACTGGCGCCGTTCCTCGACCGGGACGGCGCCTCGTGCACCTCGCGCCGCTACCGGCTGGTCCGCGGGGGCGGGGAGGGGGTCGGATGACCCCCGTCGACACCGCGCCTACAGTGCGGACGTGGTCGACGCCGTCCCCCGCCTCCGCGCCGCGCTGTCCGCCCTGCCCGCGTACCGCCCAGGCCGGGCGCCCAGCGGCGGGGGAGGACCGGCGTTCAAGCTGTCGTCGAACGAGAACCCGTATCCGCCGCTGCCGTCGGTGCTCGGCGTGCTCGCCGACGCGGACCGCCTCGTCAACCGCTATCCCGACATGTTCGCCACGGGGCTCGTCCACCGCATCGCCGCACGCCACGGCGTCGCAGCGGAGCAGGTCGTGTGCGGGACGGGCAGCGTGGGGGTGCTCGGTCAGGTGGTCCAGGCCACGTGCGAGGCGGGCGACGAGGTGGTCTTCGCCTGGCGCTCGTTCGAGGCCTACCCGATCGTCGTCGGCGTCAGCGGCGCCACCGCGGTCCGGGTCCCCCTGGCCCCGGACGGCCGGCACGACCTCGACGCCATGGTCGCGGCCGTCACCGAGCGCACCCGGCTCGTCCTCGTGTGCAGCCCGAACAACCCGACCGGCCCGGCGGTTCACCGCGAGGAGATGCTCGACCTCCTCCGGCGGGTGCCGCGTGACGTCGTCGTCGTGCTCGACGAGGCGTACGCCGAGTTCGTCCGGGACCCGGCCGCGGTCGAGGGTCCGCCGCTGCTCGAGCAGCACCCCAACCTCGTGGTCCTGCGCACGTTCTCCAAGGCCTACGGGTTGGCGGCGCTGCGCGTCGGCTACGCGCTGGCGACCCCGGTCGTCGCCGACGCGCTCCGGGCGACCGCGGTTCCCTTCGGGGTCTCCGGCCCCGCGCAGGCCGCCGCCCTCGCGTCCCTCGACGCCGAGGACGAGCTCCTCGAACGGGTGGGGGACCTCGTCACGGAGCGCGACCGTGTCCGCGCAGCGCTGCGCGGCGTCGGTTGGGAGGTGCCCGAGCCGCAGGGGAACTTCGTGTGGCTCGCGCTCGGTGACCGGACGGAGGAGTTCGTCGCGGCCTGCGAGGCCGTCGGCGTCACCGTCAGGGGCTTCCCCGGGGAGGGCGCCCGCTGCTCGATCGGGGAGCCGGAGGCCAACGACCTGCTCGTCCGGACCGCAGGCGGCTTCGCCCCGTAGCGCCGTCCCCGTCCCACGTCCCGACCGGCCGGTCCGCAGGGCCGGGAGGGGGCGGTGACGGAGAGTGCCTCCCCGGAACGGGCTAAAGATTTCGGACAGGTCCGTCGATACCGTCGTCGCAGAGGTTCCCCCACCGCGACGGCGCCGTCGTTCGCGACAGGACGGGACCTCGCAGAGCGGTCAGGACCGGCGGGAGCCGGCCGGAGGAGACGGAGGCAGGCGTGGGCCTGAGCCAAGGGGCGTCGTTCCTCGTCGCGACGATCGCCCTCGGTGCCGTGTCGACCGCGTCCGTCGCCTCCGTCGCCGTCGTCGGCTGGAGCTCGTACAGTACGCCCGCCGTCGAGCGGCCGGTGGCCGCCGACACCGCCGCGGTCGTGCCCGCTGGCCCGGACTCGTCCCGGCAGGTCGGCGTGGTTCGGCAGCCGCCGTCCGTCACGGTCCCGTTCTCGCCCGAGCGCACCGCGGTGCTCATCGCGGTCGCCAACGAGGACCTGACCTTCGGCGAGGACGGCCGCATCATGGAGCCGAGCCTCACGGCGTCGCCCGAGCCGTCCGTCCTCGGCCCGTCCGAGCTCGTGCCCCCGTCCGTCGTCGAGGCGCCGGTGCCGACCGCCCCGTCGTCGCGGCCGCCCACCATCGTCGAGGTCGTCGTCGGCGTCGTGCCGGACCTCGTCGAGGTCGTCGAGACCCCCACCGAGGGCCCGACCCCGACCGGTACGCCGACGGCGGCGCCCACGGACGGGTCGACGGCCACCCCCACGGACACTCCGACGTCGGCACCGACTGACACCCCGACCGACGCTCCGACGATCAGCCCGACGGACACCCCCACCACGCCCCCGACCGACGAGCCGTCGGGCACCCCGACCTCCACCCCGACTCCCGAGCCGTCCCCCTCGCCGTCGGGTGGGCCGCGAGACCCCGGTGGCCGTCCGTCCGACGAGCCGCGCCCCTCGCCGACGGCTCCGGGCCGTCCGGACGAGCCGTCGCCGCCGACCGACCGGCCGTCCGCCTCACCGGAGGCTCCCGGCCGCGACGACGTCGAGGCCGCGGAGAAGGCCGCGCAGAAGGCCGCGCAGAAGGCCGCCGAGAAGGCGGCCAAGGAGAAGGCGGCTGCGGAGAAGGCGGCTGCGGAGAAGGCCGCGAAGGACAAGGCCGCTGCCGAGAAGGCCGCTGCCGAGAAGGCGGCGAAGGACAAGGCCGCGAAGGACAAGGCGGCTGCGGAGAAGGCCGCGGTGGAGAAGGCGGCCAAGGAGAAGGCGGCCAAGGAGAAGGCCGCGAAGGAGAAGGCGGCCAAGGAGAAGGCCGCGAAGGAGAAGGCGGCCAAGGAGAAGGCCGCCAAGGAGAAGGCCGCCGCCGAGGAGCGAGGCCGCTCGTCCACCGCTCCCGGCCAGGCGGGCACCCAGGGCTCGGCGTCCAACGGCAAGGGCTCGCCCGGCCAGTCCTGACGCCGGCACTCACGCCCACGGCGGCTGATCCCCCCGAGGGCCATGGGTAAGGTCTGCGGTGACCGGGCCCACCGCCCGGGGGCCGGCACCCGCCACGCACCAGCGCGGCTGCCGGGTCGGCGAGGCGGGGCGATCCCCTGCCGAGGCGAGGAGGTGCACGTGCCCGACACCGTCGTCGGAACGGCAGCCGGCCCCGACCGGGCGCTGTCCGTACACCGCACGCACGAGGACCGCTCCCGCGCAGGCGCGGACGAGATGGTCCAGCTCATCAGTCCGGAGGGGGAACGGCTCGAGCCCCGCGGGGCGGCGGAGGAGTACGCCGGCCACGTCGAGGACGTCACCGACGACGACATCCGCGGCATGTACCGCGACATGGTCATCGTCCGGCGCTTCGACAGCGAGGCCACGGCGCTGCAGCGGCAGGGCGAGCTCGGCCTGTGGGCCAGCCTGCTCGGTCAGGAGGCGGCGCAGGTCGGCAGCGGACGGGCCCTGCGACCGCAGGACTACGTCTACCCGACGTACCGCGAGCACGGCGTCGCGTGGTGCAAGGGCGTCCCGCCCAAGACGCTGCTCGGGCTCTACCGCGGGGCGAGCCTCGGTGGTTGGGACCCCGCCGAGCACAACTTCGCGCTCTACACGATCGTCATCGGGTCGCAGACGCTCCACGCGACGGGCTACGCGATGGGCCTGCAGCGCGACCACGCCGTCGGCACCGGCGAGCCCGACCGAGACACCGCCGTCGTCGCCTACCTCGGTGACGGCGCCACGAGCCAGGGCGACGTCAGCGAGGCGCTCGTCTTCAGCGCCGTCTACAACGCCCCCGTCGTGTTCTTCTGCCAGAACAACCAGTGGGCGATCAGCGAGCCGAACGCCCGGCAGACCCGGGTGCCGCTGTACCGGCGCTCGTCCGGCTTCGGCATCCCCGGCGTGCGGGTCGACGGCAACGACGTGCTCGCGACCCTCGCCGTCACCCGCGCCATGACCGAGCGCGCGCGCTCGGGCGACGGCCCCGGCTTTATCGAGGCGTGGACGTACCGCATGGGCGCGCACACGACCTCCGACGACCCGACCCGCTACCGCATCGCGGCCGAGGTCGAGGAGTGGAAGCTCAAGGACCCCATCGCCCGCGTGAAGGCGTACCTCGCGCGGACGGGCGCGGCCGACGAGGCGTTCTTCGCCGACGTCGAGACCGAGGCCCAGGACATCGCCACCGAGCTCCGCACCGCCTGCCGCACCATGCCGGACCCGGAGCCCGAGTCGATGTTCGACCACGTCTACGCCGAGCCCCACGCCGTCGTCGACGCCGAGCGCGAGGAGTACCTCGCCTACCGGGCGGGCTTCGCCGACGAGACGGAAGGGGCCGGCGCATGAGCTCGACGAGTCTCGGCAAGGCCATCAACGCCGGTCTGCGGGCCGCGATGGACGACGACCCGAAGGTCGTCCTCATGGGCGAGGACATCGGCGCCCTCGGCGGGGTCTTCCGGGTGACCGACGGTCTGCAGAAGGACTTCGGCGAGGACCGCGTCATCGACACCCCGCTGGCGGAGTCCGGCATCGTCGGCACCGCGATCGGCCTCGCGATGCGCGGCTACCGGCCCGTCGTCGAGATCCAGTTCGACGGGTTCGTCTTCCCCGCGTTCGACCAGATCGTCACGCAGCTGGCGAAGATGGGGAACCGGTCGAACGGGCACACGCGGCTGCCGGTCGTCGTGCGCATCCCGTTCGGCGGGGGCATCGGCGCGGTCGAGCACCACTCCGAGTCGCCCGAGGCCTATTTCGTCCACACGGGTGGGCTCCGGGTCGCGAGCCCGGCCACGCCCGAGGACGCGTTCTGGATGATCCAGCAGGCCATCGCCTGCCCGGACCCCGTGGTGTTCCTCGAGCCGAAGCGGCGGTACTGGGACAAGGGTGAGGTCCCCGACGGGGTCTCCCTCGCCTCCGGCGAGGCGCCGCTGCCCATGCAGTCGGCGCGGGTCGCCCGCGAGGGCCGCGACGTCACGCTCCTGTGCTACGGGCCGATGGTGCGCACGTGCCTCGCAGCCGCGGAGGCCGCGGCCGAGGACGGCACCGCGGACATCGAGGTCGTCGACCTGCGGAGCCTGTCCCCGCTCGACGTGCCGACCGTGGTGGCGTCGGTCCAGCGGACGGGTCGCGCGGTCGTCGTCCACGAGGCTCCCCTCACGCTCGGCTTGGGTGCCGAGCTCGCCGCCCGCATCCAGGAGGCGTGCTTCTACCACCTCGAGGCACCGGTGCTGCGGGTCGGTGGGTTCTCCACCCCGTACCCGGCGGCCAAGATCGAGGACGAGTACCTGCCGGACCTCGACCGCGTCCTCGACGCCGTCGACCGGTCGCTCGCGCACTGACGCGCGGGCCGAGAAGGAAGGACCAGACGCCGTGAGCGTCCAGACGTCCGGCGGTGCCACCGGCACCGTCGAGCACTACAAGATGCCCGACGCGGGGGAGGGCCTCACCGAGGCCGAGGTCGTGACGTGGCGGGTCGCCGTCGGCGACACCGTCGCGGTCAACGACATCGTCGTCGAGGTGGAGACCGCGAAGTCGCTCGTCGAGCTGCCGTGCCCCTTCGCGGGCGAGGTCGTCGAGCTGATGGCGGCCGAGGGCGAGACCGTCGCCGTCGGCACCCCGATCCTCGCGGTCCGCACCGGTGCGGCGACCGGCGGTGGCGGGGCGACCTCGGCGGAGCAGCCGCCCGAGGCGCCGGCTCCGCAGGCCGAGGCCCCGACCGGTGCGCCCACCGCCGACGCCCCCGCCGCACCCCCCGGCGAGCCGGTCGGCCCGAGCGCGGAGACGGGCGCCCACCCGAGCACCCAGGCTGCGGCGGGTGCGGGGCGGCAGGCCGTCCTCGTCGGGTACGGCCCCGCGGCCGGGGCCACCCGGCGGCGGGCCCGCCGGGCGCCCGGCGCTGCTCCGGCGGCGAAGCCTGCCGCCGAGCCCGCGACCGCACCCACGGCAGCACCCGCGGCAGCGGAGCCCGCCGAGGAGCCGACCGGTACGACCGAACCGACCGCGGAGCCGAGTGGCCCGGTCCTCGCGAAGCCGCCCGTGCGGAAGCTCGCGAAGGACCTCGGCGTCGACCTCCGTGCCGTGACACCCACGGGAGAGGGAGGTGTCGTCACCCGCGAGGACGTCATGTCCGCCGCAGGGACGACGGACGCTGCCGAGCCGGGCGCCGAGCCGGCGGTCCCCGCCACCGCCGCCACGGCCGGCGGCGAGCGGCGCATCCCCGTCAAGGGCGTCCGGAAGCGGACCGCCGAGGCGATGGTCGCCTCGGCGTTCACCGCCCCGCACGTCACGGAGTGGGTGCAGGTCGACGTCACCGCGAGCACCGAGCTCCTGCAGCGGCTCAGGGCCGACCGCACGACCCGTGACCTGCGGCTCAGCCCCTTCACGCTCGTGTGCCGGGCCATGGTCCTCGCGGCGCGCCGGTACCCGGAGGTCAACGCCTCGTGGGACGACGACGCCCAGGAGATCGTCCAGCACGCCTCGGTCGGGCTCGGGTTCGCCGCCGCCACCGAGCGGGGCCTCGTCGTCCCCGTCGTCCGGGAGGCGGAGACCCTCGACCTCGCGGGCCTCGCGACCGCGGTCGCGGACCTCGTCGACACCGCGCGCGCCGGCACGATCCAGCCCGCGCAGATGAGCGGCGGCACCCTCACGGTGACGAACGTCGGCGTGTTCGGCGTCGACGGTGGCACCCCGATCCTGCCGCCGGGCACCGGCATGATCGTCGCCTGCGGGCAGGTGCGGCGGATGCCGTGGGTGGTCGGCACCGGCGACGACGAACGGGTCGTCCCGCGTGACGTCATGACGCTCGCGGCCTCCTTCGACCACCGCTACATCGACGGCGAGCTCGGCTCCCGCTACCTCGCCACGGTCGCGTCGCTCATGGGGGACCCCGCTCAGGCCCTGGTCTGGGGCTGAGAGCCGGGCCGGGCGGGATCGTCGCCGAGGCGCCCGTCGGGACCCTCGGCGGCGTCCGGGGACGCCACGGGCGCCACGGGCGTGGCCGCGGCGAGCGCGGCCCGCTCGGCCGCGAGCGCCTGCTCGCGCTCCTCGAGGGCCGACTGCGTGCGCAGCGGCTCCTCCGGCAGCAGTGACACCACGACCACACCGACGACGGTGATGGCGGCGCCGACCCAGAACAGCAGCTGCATGGCGTCGGCGAAGCCCGCCTGGAAGGGGAAGGCGAGCACCGGGTCGAGGCGGCCGAGGAACGAGGAGTCGTCGAGCACCCCCGTGCCTGCGACGGCGGGGGTGCCGCCCGCCGCCACGGCCGCCTGGGCGTCGGCCAGCTGCTGCGCGACCTCCGCGTTCGCGGGCTCGGCGAGCACGGCCGGGTCGGTGAGCGTGGCGCGGAACGCCGGGTCGGCGAGCGCCGTGGCGAAGCGCTGGGCGATGCGGTCCCCGACCGTCCCGAACAGGATGGAGAGGAACACCGCGGTGCCGAGCGTGCCGCCCATCTGACGGAAGAACGTCGCCGAGCTCGTCGCCACCCCGATGTCGGTCGCCGGGACGGCGTTCTGCACCGCGAGGACGAGCGGCTGCATCGTCCCGCCGAGCCCGAGGCCGAACAGGACCATGACGAGCGACGTCTGCCACAGCGGCGTCGTGGCCGTCACCTGCGCGAAGAGCACGAGCCCGACGACGAGCAGCGACGTGCCGACGACGGGGAAGACCTTGTAGCGGCCGGTCCGGGCGATGAGCTGCCCGGACGTGATCGACCCGGTCATGATCCCGAGGGTGAGGGGCAGCAGCGCGAGCCCGGCGACCGTCGGGCTCTGGCCCTTGACGATCTGCAGGTAGAGCGGCAGGGCCGCCAGCCCACCGAACATCGCCATGCCGATGACGAGCCCGGACACCGACCCGAGTGCGAACGTGCGGCTGCGGAACAGACGCAGCGGCAGGAGCGCGTCGTCGCCGATGCGCCGCTCGGCGAGGACGAAGCCGACGAGACCGACCACCCCGACCGCGGCGAGGGCGAGCGAGCGATTCGACGTCCAGCCCCACTCGCGGCCCTGCTCCGCCAGCAGCAGCAGCGGCACGAGACCGACCGCGAGGAGGAGCGCGCCGGGCCAGTCGATGCGGTGCGGCCGTCGGGTGTGCGGGATGTGGAGGACCCGTACGACGACGGCGAGCGCGACGGCCCCCACCGGGACGTTGACGAGGAACACCCACCGCCAACCGGTGATGCCGAGCAGGCTGTCGGCGCCGGCGAAGAAGCCGCCGACGACCGGGCCGAGCACGCTCGCCGTGCCGAAGACCGCGAGGAAGAAGCCCTGGTAGCGGGCCCGTTCCCGCGGCGGCACGATGTCGCCGACGATCGCGAGGGCGAGGGAGAACAGGCCCCCGGCGCCGAGACCCTGGACGGCGCGGAACAGCGCGAGCTCGACCATCGACGTCGCGAAGGCGCACAGCACGGAGCCGGCGACGAACACGGTGATGGCGGTGAGGAACAGGGGCTTGCGGCCGTACAGGTCGCTGAGCTTGCCGTACAGCGGTGTCGTGATCGTCGCGGTGATGAGGTACGCCGTCGTCGTCCACGCCTGGAGGGACAGCCCCTGGAGGTCGTCGGCGATGGTGCGGATCGCCGTCGCGACGATCGTCTGGTCGAGGGCCGCGAGGAACATGCCGGCGACGAGGCCGCCGAAGATCGCGTAGATCTGGCGCTGCGTGAGGGCCGGCGCGGCCTCGGTCGGGGCGGCTGCGGTCACCGGGACTCCTGGAGGACGGGGGTCGGGAGGTCGACGTGCCCGGCGGCGTCGGTGAAGCGGGCGAGCGCGTCGGCGAAGGCCGTGACCTCCGCCTCGCTCCAGCCCTCGAGCGCCTGGGCGATGAGGGAGGTCCGCAGGGCGCGGGTCTCCTCGAAGGCCCTGCGCCCGGCGGGCGAGGCGCGGACGAGGCCCGCGCGCCGGTCGTCGGGGTCGGGCACACGCTCGACGAGACCGGAGCGTTCGAGGCCGGCGACGTGCCGCGACGTCGTCGAGGGGTCGAGGCCGAGCAGGTCGGCGAGCACGGTCACCCGCTGCTCGCCCCCGGTGACGAGGTGGTAGAGCACGGCGAGCCCGGAGCCCTCGAGGCCGTGCCCGCTCGCTGCGAGCACCTGCGTGCGGACGGCGTCCATGGCCTTGCGGAGCCGCACCAGCTGCATCCCGACCGCGTCGGCGCCTGTGGTGGCAGCGGAGCGCTCGGACCGGGTCACGGGGGACGACGATACAACTGCATGCACCATGCATACAAACGGTGTGGGGAGGTGCCGGTCGGCACCGGGTCGTCGCACGCGGGTCGTACCGTGGTGGGGTGCAGCTGCCCGCGCGTGCCGGCGTCCTCGCCGGGACGGTCCTCGCCCCGCTCCTCGTCGTGCTCGGCGCGGTGGTCGCGGCACCTGCCTCGGCGCACGCCCGCTTCACCGGCGCCGACCCCGCCGAGGGCAGCAGCGTCGACGCGCTCCCCGCCGCGGTCGTCATGTCGTACAGCGAGCCCGTCTCCCCGCAGTTCGTCGACACCGCCGTCGTCGCCCCGGGCGGCGAGCCCGTGGTCGTCGAGGCGAGCGTCGACGCGCAGGCCGTCCGCGTCCCCGTCGGCGAGGTGCCCGAGCTGGCGGAGGCTGCCGCATCGGGCGTCGGCGAGTGGCAGGTCGTCGCCCGCGTCGTGAGCGTCGACGGCCACCCCGTCGAGCACACGACGACGTTCGAGCTGACGACGGCCGCAGCACCCGCGGAGCCCGAGCCCGAGCCGACCACGACAGGCCCGGACGTCGAGCCGTCGCCCGCGACCCCGGGCGAGCCGGAGCCGACGGCCCAGACGGAGGCGGTCTCGCCACCCGCAGCGACACCGGCCGGGAGCCTCCCCGCCGACCCGCTGTCCGCCGCGACCGACCGCGTCCCCACGTGGGCCGGCGTCCTGCTGGCCCTCGCCCTGGTCGCTGCCGGCGGGTCCGCCGTGGCGCTGCAGTGGCGGCGCGGCCGCGGCGGCGACCAGGACGGCACCCACCAGGGGTGACGACCGCAGGTCCCGCCGCCGAGCCGGCGCCGACGCGGACCGCCGGCAGCGCGGGACGCAGCGGCGGCGGCGCACGGATGCGTCGCGTCCCGCCGGCGCCCGCCGCGGGCCTCGCGGGCGGGACCGCGCTCGCGGTGGTCCTCGGCGCGCTGCTGTCGCCCCGGGCGACGACGCTGCTCGCCGACCCCGGCGCGCTCGTCCGGTGGGGCCTCCCCGTCGCCGAGGCGCTCGCCGACCTCGGGCTCGCCGGGGCGGTGGGCTCGCTCGTGCTCGCGGTCACGGTGCTGCCGGTCGGCAGCCGGGCCGCCGCCGTCGCGACCCGGGTCGCCCTCGTCGCCACCGCCGGGTGGTCGCTGGCCTCCCTCGCCGTCCTCGTCCTCACGTACGGCGCCGTGTCCGGCACCCCGCCGAGCGACCCCGCCTTCGGCGCCGAGCTCGGCGGCTTCCTCACCGGCTTCGAGGTCGGCCAGTCGCTGCTCGCGACGGTCCTGCTCGCCGCCCTCGCCACGGCCGTCGTGGCCGGCGCGACGGGCCCCCGCTCGACGCTGCTCGCGCTCGTCGTCGTCGTCGCGGGCGTGCTCCCCGTCGCGCTGCTCGGGCACACCGGCAGCGCCGAGGGGCACGAGACCGCGGTGACGGCGATGGGCCTGCACCTGCTCGGAGCCGGGGTGTGGCTCGGCGGGCTCGTCACGCTCGTCGTCGCGCGCGGGACGCTCGCCGGTGACGCGCTCGTCACCGTCGTGCGCCGCTGGTCCGACCTCGCGCTCGCCGCCGTCGTCCTCGTCGCGCTCTCCGGGGTCGCGAACGCGACCACGCGGGTCGCCTCCCTCGACGACCTCGCCTCGCGCTACGGACTCCTCCTCGTGACGAAGACGGTGCTCGTCGCCGGTCTCGTGGTCGCCGGCTGGTGGCACCGACGTCACCTCGTGCCGCGGCTCGCCGAGGGCCGGGCGCGCACGTTCTGGCGCCTCGTCGCAGGGGAGGTCGTCGTCCTCGGCGCGACCGTCGGGGTGGCCGTCGCGCTCGCGGGCACGCCTCCCCCGGTGTCCGACAGCGAGGCGCCGCCGCAGTGGTCGCCCGCCGAGGTGCTCGTCGGCTTCGAGGTGCCACCCGAGCAGACCCCGCTCCGGCTGCTCAGCCAGTGGCGCCCCGACCTGCTGTGGGTCGTCGTGGTCGCCGGTCTGGCCGTCGGCTACCTCGCCGGTGTCCGGCGCCTGCACCGCCGCGGCGACGCGTGGCCGCTGTGGCGGACGCTGCTGTGGCTCGCCGGGCTCGCCGTCGTCCTGCTCGTGACGAGCTCCGGGCTGTCGACGTACGGGCGGTGGCTGTTCAGCACCCACATGCTCCAGCACATGACGATGAGCATGGTCGCCCCGCTGCTCCTCGTCCCCGCCGCGCCGGTCACCCTCGCCCTGCGGGCGCTCCGCCCCCGTGGCGACGGGTCGCGGGGAGCGCGGGAGTGGCTGCTGTGGGGCCTCCACACACCGGTCGCGCGGACCCTCACGCACCCGGTGGTGGCGGCCGCGCTGTTCGCCGGCAGCCTCGTCGTCTTCTACTACTCGCCGCTGTTCGGGCTCGCGCTGCGCACCCACTACGGGCACGAGGCGATGCACGTCCACTTCCTGCTGAGCGGCTACCTCTTCGTGTGGTCCCTCGTCGGCACCGACCCGGGGGTGCGGCGCACGCCGTACCCGCTGCGCCTCCTCATCCTGTTCGCGACGATCGCCTTCCACGCGTTCTTCAGCGTCGCCCTCATGGACGCGACGACCGTCCTCCAGCCCGACTACTGGCAGACGGTCGCCGCCGACCGCGGCTGGGGCCGGGACCCCCTCGCCGACCAGCGCTACGGCGCGGCGCTCGCGTGGGGGGTCGGCGAGGTGCCGACCATCCTCATCGCGGTCCTCGTCGCGATCCGCTGGGTGCAGGACGACGACCGCGAGGCGCGCCGCCGCGACCGAAAGGCGTCCCGGGACGACGACGCCGACCTCCGCGCGTACAACGAGATGCTCGCGCGGCTGCAGGAGCAGGACCGGCGCGGCTAGCCGTGCAGGCGCGCCGCAGCCGCGGCCACCAGGGCGTCCCCGACGCGGGACAGCGCCGGGGACCGCAGCCGCCACGACTGCCAGTGCAGCGCGACGTCCACCGTGGCGGTAGCCGTCGGGAGCGGGAGCGGGACGAGCCCCGCCGGCGCGCCGACGGGGACACCGTGGCGCGCGTCCGGCACCATCCCCCACCCCAGCCCGAGCCCGACCGCCGCGAGGTGCTCACCTGTCGCGGGCACGGTGTGCGTCGGCGGGTCGACCGTGACCCCGACCCGGCGGAGCACGACGTGCTGGAGGTCGTCGTCGCGGTCGTAGCGCACGAGCGGAGCGCGCGCGAGCGCGTCCACCGGGTCGAGGTGGCTGAACCACCGCTCGAGGACGGCGGGCGTCGCCATGGCCCGGTAGCGCATCCGCCCCAGCGGCACGCTGCGGCAGCCGGGCGCCGGGTCGGCGCGCGAGGTCACCGCGGCCATGACCGTCCCGTCGCGCAGCAGCAGGTGCGTGCGGTCCTGGTCGGCACGGTGCAGCTCGACCCGGACCGGTGGCGCGAGCGCCGCCAGGGCCGGTAGCACCCAGGTCGCGAGCGAGTCGGCGTTCACCGCCACCGGGACGAGCGGCCACGCGTCGGTGTCCGCGGGACCGGAGCCGAGCTCGACCGCGACCTCGTGCGACAGCGCGAGCACCTGGCGGGCGAGCCGCAGCACGACCTCGCCCGCGCCCGTCGGGCGCACCGGGCGGCTGCGGACGAGCAGCACCTGGCCGACCGCCCCTTCGAGGGCTCGCAGCCGCTGGCTCATCGCCGACGGCGTGACGTGGAGTGCGTGCGCGGCGGCCTCGAGACTGCCGGTGTCGACCGCGGCGGCGAGGGATCGCAGCTGTGCGGTGTCCAGGTCGAGTGCCACGACCTCATGATGAAGCATCGCTTCACCGACTGCAGCGATACGAAGTGGTCCTGTCGCGGATGGTCCCCCTAACGTCGGCTGCGTGACCGCCCTGCTCGCCGGCCTCGGCCTCGGCCTCTCCCTCATCGTCGCGATCGGCGCCCAGAACGCCTTCGTCCTGCGGCAGGGGCTGCGAGGGGAGCACGTCGGCGCCGTCGTCGCGGTGTGCGCGACCTCCGACGCGGTCCTCATCAGCGCGGGCGTCGCCGGCGCCGGTGCGCTGCTCGAGGCCGTCCCGTGGTTCGTCGTCGTCTTCCGCTTCGGCGGTGCGGCGTTCCTCCTCCTCTACGCCGCGTTCGCCGCGCGACGGGCGCTGCGACCCGGGACGCTCGACCCCGCTCGGGCGCCGGTCCGTGCGGGACTGCTCCCGACCGTCGGGACGGCCCTGGCGCTCACGTGGCTCAACCCGCACGTCTACCTCGACACCGTCGTGCTCCTCGGCTCCGTCGCGCAGGGCTGGGGCGATGCCCGGGTGCTCTTCGCCGTCGGCGCCGTGGCCGGGAGCATCATGTGGTTCGCCCTGCTCGGGTTCGGCGCGCGCCTGCTGCGACCGGTGTTCGCCCGGCCCGGCGCGTGGCGCGTGCTCGACGCGCTCGTCGCCGTCGTCATGGTCGCGATCGCGGTCGGTCTGCTGGTGGGGTGAGTGTCGAGGGCGCGTGCGAGCATGCTCGCCGTGACGGACCTCACGACGGACACCTCGGACATCCCGGACACCGCGCGCGAGGCTGACGCGGCCACGAGCCCGTTCGCCGACCTCGACGCGTACCAGGCGCTGCCGCGCCTCGGCGGTCTCGCTCTCAGCCCGGACGGCACGCGGCTCGTCACGGGCCTGCAGACCCTCAACCCCGAGGCCAACCGCTTCGTCACCGCGCTGTGGGAGGTCGACCCGAGCGGCCGCAGGCCCGCGCGCCGGCTCACGCGCAGCGCGAAGGGGGAGAGCCTCGCGACGTTCACGCCCGACGGCACCCTCCTCTTCACCTCCGCCCGGCCGGACCCCGACGCCCCGGGCGACGACGACGGGCCCGCGGCGCTGTGGGCGCTCCCGCCCGGTCCCGGCGAGGCCCGTGTGGTCGCCGCCCGCCCCGGCGGCATCGGTGTCGCGTGCGTCGCGAGGGACTCCGGCGACGTCGTGGTGACGAGCGCGACGCTGCCCGGCGCCGACGACACCGCCGCATCCGACGAGGAGCGGCGCAAGGCCCGCAAGGACGGGAAGGTCACCGCGATCCTCCACGAGGCCTTCCCCGTGCGGTACTGGGACGGCGACCTGGGTCCCGACGCGCCCCGGCTGCTCGTCGGCCGGCTCGGTGACGACGACGACGCCGACCTCGAGCTGCGCCAGGTCGTCGGGCACGTGCGCCACGGCCTGCGCCACGCCGTCGTCGACGTCACAGCCGACGGGCGGACCGCGGTCACGACGTGGGACACCATCGAGGGCCGCGCCGTCAGCCGCTTCTCCCTCGTGAGCATCGACCTCGCGACCGGGGCACGCCGCACCCTCCTGTCGGACCCCGACCTCGAGTTCGAGCAGCCGCGCATCAGCCCGGACGGCTCGACCGTCGCGCTGCAGGTGTACCGCCGCTCCACCCCGGACGACCCGGGCGACTACCGCCTCGCCGTCGCGCCCCTCGGGCGCCCGGGCGAGGTCGACAACGGCAGCGAGCACGTCACCTACCGCGAGGTGGCGCCGGGCTGGGACCGCTGGTCGGGCCGGCCGGTGTGGACCCCGGACGGCCGGGCGCTGCTCGTCACCGCCGACTCCGACGGGCGTGCGCCGGTGTTCCGCGTCGACGTCGCCTCCGGCGCCGTCACCCAGCTGACCGGCGACGACGCCGCCTACTCCGACGTCGTCGTGAGCGCCGACGGGCGGCACGTCTACGCCCTCCGCTCCGCGGTCGGCGCCCCGCCGGCTCCGGTCCGCCTCGACCCCGAGACCCCGCACCAGACGCCGGTGCATCTGCGGGGCCCCGTACCCGCGCCCGTCGTGCCGGGCCGGCTCGAGGAGGTCACCGCGACGGGGGAGGACGGCACCCCCCTGCGGGCGTGGCTGTGCCTGCCGGACGGCGCCGACGAGGAGCGCCCGGCGCCGCTGCTCCTGTGGATCCACGGTGGTCCGCTCGGGTCGTGGAACGCGTGGTCGTGGCGCTGGAACCCGTGGCTCGCCGTGGCCCGCGGCTACGCGGTCCTCCTGCCCGACCCCGCCCTCTCGACCGGCTACGGGATCGAGTTCATCCGCCGCGGTTGGGGGGCGTGGGGCGACGCGCCCTACAGCGACCTGCTCGCGCTCACCGACGCAGCCGAGGCCCGCGGCGACGTCGACGAGACGCGCACCGCGGCCATGGGCGGTTCCTTCGGCGGCTACATGGCGAACTGGGTGGGCGGCCACACCGACCGCTTCCGCGCGATCGTCACCCACGCCTCGCTCTACGCCCTCGACCAGTTCGCGGCCACCACCGACGCCGCCCACTACTGGGAGCGCGAGATGAGCCCGGAGATGACGGCCCACCACAGTCCCCACCACCACGTGGACCGCTGGGTCACCCCGACCCTCGTCGTGCACGGCGACAAGGACTACCGCGTGCCGATCGGCGAGGCGCTGCGCCTGTGGTGGGACCTCGCGAGCAAGGACACCGACGAGCACGGCGTCATGCCGCACAAGTTCCTCTACTTCCCGGACGAGAACCACTGGATCCTCACGCCCAACCACTCGACGCTCTGGTACGAGACGGTCTTCGCGTTCCTCGCCCACCACGTGCTGGGGCAGGAGTGGCGCACGCCCGAGCTGCTGCGGTGACGGCACCTGTGACGACGCACGAAGCCGGTCTGCGGCGGCCGGGACTGCGTGCTCGCGCTGCGCGTCCGGCCGGCGGGCCGGGGCGCGGCGGCCGGAGGGGTGGTTGGCTGACGGGGTGACGACGACGAGCACCCGCGTCCCCTACGAGCCGGTCCGCGACCGCCCCGTCCGCTGGGGGGTGGTCGGGCCCGGTCGCATCGCGAACGGCGTCGTCCGCGACCTGCGGGAGCAGTGCGCCGCCGACGGCGTCCTCCATGCCGTCGCCTCCCGCAGCGTCGACCGTGCCCGGGTGTTCGCCGACGAGCACGGCGCCGCGGTCGCGTACGGCTCCTACCTCGAGCTGCTCGACGACTCCGACGTCGACGTGGTGTACGTCGCGACCCCGCACCGGCAGCACCACCAGCTCGCGCTCGCCGCGCTCGAGCGCGGCAAGCACCTGCTCGTGGAGAAGGCCTTCACGTGCACCCTGGCCGGGGCCGAGGAGGTCGTGGCAGCGGCCCGCGAGCGTGGGCTGTTCGTCATGGAGGCGATGTGGACGCGCTTCCAGCCGACCGTCGTCCGCCTCCGCGAGCTCGTCGCCGAGGGCGCGGTCGGGGACGTGCGGAGCGTGCGCGCCGACCTCGGGCTGCGGGTGCCGT
Source organism: Aquipuribacter nitratireducens (assembly GCF_037860835.1). Classification (NCBI taxonomy): domain Bacteria; kingdom Bacillati; phylum Actinomycetota; class Actinomycetes; order Micrococcales; family Intrasporangiaceae; genus Aquipuribacter; species Aquipuribacter nitratireducens. Next base: position 93,273 of record NZ_JBBEOG010000004.1, read on the forward strand.
TCGACGCCGCGGACCGGCTGTGGGACCCCGCCCAGGGCGGTGGCGCGCTCCTCGACCTCGGCGTCTACCCGCTCTCGTGGCTGCAGATGGTGCTGGGCGGCCGCCCGACCCGCCTCGACCACGTCGGGAGCCTCGCGCACAACGGCGTCGACGCCGAGTCCACGCTGCTGTGGCACGCCGAGGACGGTCGCCACGGCGTCGCGTCGTGCTCGCTCCTGTCGCCCCTGCCCGGGGCAGCCGCGGTGTTCGGGGGCGAGGGCTGGATCGAGGTGCCCCCGCGCTTCCACCACCCCGACCGCCTGCTCGTCCACCGTCGGCGCGACGGGCGCTCCGTCGAGTCCACCGAGGAGGTCGTCGCGCCGGCGCGCGGGACCGGGTACTCCCACGAGCTCGACGAGGTGCACCGCTGCCTGCGGGAGGGGCTCACCGAGTCGCCGACCATGCCGCTCGACGACACGCTCGCGGTCATGGGCGTGCTCGAGGAGGCCCTCCACCGCCTCGGGATCACGTTCACCGAGGACGACGCCGTGGTGTGATGCCGGGTCCCACCGGCGGCCGTCAGGACGAGCGAGCGTCGTCGATCATGACCGTGGTCGCCTGGGCCGGGCGTGCTGCGCGACGCGGGTCGTCGATCATGACCGTTGTCGCACGGGATCAGCGTGAGGCGTCGCCCGGCAGCAGGGTACGGCCCGGGCCGTACGCGAACGACACGGAGGACGGGGCGGCCGGAGCGGGCGGGGCGGCGACGAGACCGGCCCGAGGGTCCGGGCCGAACCGGTTGGGTCCCGCGTCGGACTCGCGGACCATGTGGACGAGCAGCAGCAGACCGCCGACGAACGGCACGAACGAGATGCAGTACCACCAGCCGCTGCGCCCGCTGTCGTGGAGGCGCCGGACCGACACCGCGAGGGTCGGCACGAGCAGGCCGAGCGCCACGAGGCCCGCGGCGCCGAACGCGAGGAACGCGCCGACGAGGGCGCCGGGGCTCGTCGGCTGGCCGGTCACCGGGTCCGTGGCGCCCGCGAGCAGGAGCGTGCCGACGAGGTACGGCAGTCCGTAGACGAGCGCGTAGAACAGCGTGAACCACCAGTACTCCGAGCGGCGCGCGCGCCCGTCGAACGTGGCGTACTGACGCAGGACGGAGGCGACGGCCCCGGTGAAGGTCATGCCGACGAGTGCAGCAGGACCGCGCCGCGTGCGGGCGGCGTCTCGTCGGACGCCACCCGCACGGCGCAGAGCGTGCGTTCAGCCGGTGAAGTCGGCCTCCGCCGGCACCGGTTCGGCCGGTCGGGCGGTCGGTGACGGGCTCGGCTGCGGGCTGGTCGACGGCTCCGGCTCGACCTCGACGAGCTCGTAGGGGAACACCGACGACCCGGAGAGCGTCATCGTCTCGTCACCCACGCCGACCCAGGCGGCACCGAACGGGTCGGGGTAGCTGCTGTCCACCTCGAAGAACGGGTCCAGTCCCGGCTCCCACGTGACGAGCCCGTTCGAGGTCGGAGGGAGGATCTGCAGCTCCGAGGTCTCGACCACGAAGTTGGTGTAGGGGACCACGCACCCGTCGTCGGTCGAGGTGATGGTGACCGTCCGCGCGCCGGGGTCGATGTCGACCTCGGCGGACCCGCACTGGCTGCTCGGCTGCACGAGGTCGTCGGCGGTGAGCTCGGCGCCCTCGCCGACGGTGACGTCCTCGGCGCGGTAGATCGTCGCCTCCGCACCCGGTCCGGTACCGGCGTAGAAGCGGACGGTGATCGTCACGGGGTCGACCAGCGCCGCGGCGGGTGCGGCACCTCCCGCGAGGAGTGCGAGAACTGACACCGTGACGACGGTGGCGCTGGTGACGGAGCTGACGACGGTGCGACGGCGCACGGGGTCCCCCTGGGTGTGACGGACGGTGGAGCGGACCCTGTCACACCTGGGACGACCGTGCGGCCGATTCACCGACCGAGTCCCCGGACGCACGAACGAGGGCGGGCCCGACCACCGGTCGGGCCCGCCCTCGGGGAGCGCAGGAAGGCTCAGGCGTTCTTCACGAGCGCGACGTCGAAGTCGAGCTTGATCTTCTCCGAGACGAGGACGCCGCCGGTCTCGAGCGCGGCGTTCCACGTGAGGTTCCAGTCCTTGCGGTTGACGACGGCCTTGCCCTCGAAGCCCGCGCGGTAGTTGCCGAACGGGTCCTTCGCGGAGCCGTCGAAGGTGAGGTCGATGCGGACGGGCTTCGTCACGTCCTTGATGGTGAGGTCGCCGACCAGGGTGAAGGTGCCGGCGGCGACGTCGACGTCCTCGACGCCGGTCGAGCGGAAGGTCATCGTCGGGTACTGCTCGACGTCGAAGAAGTCGCCGGAGCGCAGGTGCGCGTCGCGGTCGGCGGAGCCGGTGCTGACGGACGCGAGCTGGATCGTGACCTCGGCCGTGCTGTTGGCGGGGTTCGCGGTGTCGATGGACACCGTGCCCTCGAAGTCGGAGAACGAGCCCTTGACGTTCGTGACCATGGCGTGGCGGGCGGTGAAGCCGAGACGGGTGTGCGAGGCGTCGATCGCGTAGGTGCCGTTGAGGTCGGCGATGGCCTCGCTGGGGGCCTTGTCGAAGACGGTGTCGGTCATGGGGAGCTCCTGGAAGGGTGCGGGTGGGGACGGACAGCAGGTTGAAGTCTCAACCACTGTTGGGTATTCCCGCCACCCGAGCGCGCCCGGTAGAGCGACCTACCAGTCGAGGTCGACGACGACCGGTGCGTGGTCGGAGCCCGGCGTGCCGATGCGGGGACGCGGGTCGTCGGTGACGCTCGGCAGCCCACCGCCCGGCTGCACGTCGATCGCGGCGTCTGCGCCGTCGATGCGCTCGAGCAGGGCGCGCGAGACGAGGAGGTGGTCGATGAGCTCGCCGCTGCCGCGGTAGACGCGGGAGAAACGTCGCTCCTCGGGGATGAGCGGCGCCACGTTCCACAGCCGCCACGGGTCGCCGCGGTCGGGGATCCGCTCACCCGCCGTGCCGATCTCCGAGCCGGGCGGCCCCTGGAGCACCTGGGTGGTCGCGGCGTCGGTCGTGTCGTTCATGTCGCCGGCGACGACGAGGGCGACGGAGTCACCGCGGCCGTCGAGCACGCGGTTCGCGGCGACGCGGAGCGTCGCGGCCTCGGCCGCCCGGCGGTAGAGGGCGTAGGCGCCGGCACGGGCCCGCTCGCCCTCGTCGCGCGGGCCGAACCGGCCGCCCGGGTAGGTGAGGAGCTTCGACTTCAGGTGCGCCGTGAGGACGTGCAGCGGCCCGGAGTCGGCGGCGACCGTCACGAGCAGCGCGCCGCGGCCCAGGCGGTCCTGCGTCGTCCCCGAGTCGTCGACCTGGACCGGCCGCAGCCGGGGCGCGAACGCCTCGACGTCGTCGGTGGCGACGACGTCCCGGGTCGTGAGGACGCCCACCCGGATGCCACGGGAGTCCGGCGCACGGGACGCCCGGGACACCCAGTCGCCGCCCGTCGCGGCGCGCAGGGACGCGGTGAGGTCGTCGAGGGCGCGCTCGTCGCCGATTTCCTGCACCGCGAGGACGTCCGGCGCGAGCGCGGCCACGACGCCCGTCAGGGTCTCGAGCGTCGCCGCGTGCTCCTCGGGGGAGGGGGTGTCCTCCCCGCCGGGGGAGAAGAGGTTCTCGACGTTCCACGTCACGACCCGCATGCCGACAGGAGACGCCGGACGCGCTCCTGATGCACCTCCCGCCGTCGGTCAGCCCGTGCCCGTCGCGGCCGCGACCGTGAGGTCGAGGACGCGTTCGTCGAGGACCGCGCCGAGGCGGAGCGCGACGTCCCACACCTCGAGCGCGGCGAGGAGCGGGACACCGGCGCGCCTCGCCGTCCGCGCCGGCCCCAGGTCGAGGACGTCGAGGACGCGCAGCTCCGCCAGCCGCGGCGCCAGGTCCGCGGGCGCGACGAGGGCGCAGGCCCTCGCGCGGGCGAGCGCGACGACCGGCAGCCGGGCACTCTCGCGCTCGGCGAGCGCGAGCACGTCCGCGGGCGGGGCGTCGGCGAGCGTCCCCACCGTCCTCCACCCGGCGCCGGTCAGGACCTTCGCCCAGCGGGGCCCGACGCCCAGGACGGCGGAGACGGGGAGGCGGGCGACCGCCGCCGCCACGCGGGGCGCTGCGGGCTCCTCCTGCGGCGGCGACACGCCGCCCGGCAGCGGGTCGCCCGGGCGCAGCCGCACCTCTCCCAGCCAGGCCGCGGCGGGGTCGTCGCTCTCCCGTCCGACCCGGGCCACGACCTCGTCGAGGCGCAGCACGGACCCCGGCTGCCGGAGCGTCGCCCGCACGCCGAGGTCGAGGTCGCGGGCGAGGAGCGCGGCGAGGGCGAGCGCGTCGTCGTCGGCGTCGTCGAGGACCGGCGTGCTCACAGGACCGTCCGGAACGTCACGCGCACCTCGCCGAACACGTCGGCGCGCACCGTGGCGTCCTGCACCATGTCGGGCGACGCGGGTCGCACGGCGAGCCTGACGCCGGACAGGGCGGACGGGACCCGCGCGACGAGGTCGGGTCGCACCCGGGCCAGCACCGCGAGCCGCGGGTCGAGCGAGGTCTTCGTCGCCGAGCCGTCGCCGGGCCGGGTGAGCCCGCTGGCGCGTCCCGGCTCCTCGGGCTTCTCGCCGGGGTCGACGACGGAGTACGTGAGCTTCGCCGACACCGTCCCCCCGTCGACGACCACCCGCGGCAGGCCGGTGCGGGCCGCCTCCCGCAGCCCGGACAGGTGCCGTTCCGCGAGGTGCTCGGCGACGGCCCGCCGGACGGCGGCCGCGCCGGCCTCGGTCAGCGTGCGGCCCTCGACGTGGCTGTCGTCGAGGTCGAGCTCGAGGCCGGCGAGCACGTCCTTCGGGGGGACGGGCCCGCCGGGCACGGCGCTCGTGCCGCCCTGCTCGCCGGGCAGGAGGGAGGCGAGCGCGGCGTCGACCTCCTCGGCCGGCAGCAGGAGGGCGTACTCCTCCGGCGACATCGTCGCCGAGGCGGCGAGGTCGCGCAGGCGCTCCTCCTGCTCGGTGTGGGCCGCGATGACCGACGCGGTGGTCTCCGACAGGAGCGTCGAGACGAACTCGGCGAACCCCAGGTCCGCCGGACCGGGCATCCCCGCCGCCTCAGGCCGGGTTGAGCGGCAGGTAGTCGGTACGGAAGTTGATCTTGACGCCGCCGAAGATGTCGACCGTCAGCGTCGAGCTGCTGACCTGCGACGTGTCGACGGTCCGCACCCGCACGTTGCTGTACGACGTCGACGCCGACGCCTTCACCCACGCCGACACGAGACCGCCGGTCTTCGCGTTGGCGCGGAACTGGAAGGCGGTGCGGGAGGCGTCGGTGCTCCGCAGGGACGAGGAGTCGAAGCCGGTGGCGCGGAACGACAGCCGCGTCTCGATCGTCCCGTCCTCCACGACGAGGCGGAGCATGCCCTGCCGCACCATCTCGGTGAGCAGCGTGTACTTGTTGGCCGCGATCCGCTTCGCCGCCGCCTCCATGATCGCGTCGACCCGCGCCTGGGTGAGGTTGCCGGTCTCGGCGACCTTGTTGTCGTTCGCGATGCTCGCGCCCGGCACCTCGAGGGCGGTGTTGAGCGAGTCGCGCTCGGCGGCACTCAGCGTGCCCCCGACGACGACCTTCGTGGGGTCGGAGTCGGCGGTCGGGTTCTCCGGCGGTGCGGCGGCCGACAGCAGCTGGAGGATCTCGGTCGGGCCGATGTCGTCCTTCGTGTCGTTGATGTACGTGCTCAGCGACTTCGACGTCGCCTGGAGCAGCTCGACGAACGCCTGCTGCTGGCGGATGTTCGCCGCGATGAGGGCGTCGAACGTGTCGGTGACGAGCTTGCACGTGAACTCGGGGAACTGGACGTCCTCGAGCCGGCTGGCCGCCGCCAGCGCGTCGTTGACTGCACCCATGGTGTCTCTCCTCGCCGTCGGGCCGGGTGCCGCACCGTGCGGTCACCCACGGGGGCGAGGAGTCGACGAGGGGTGACGGTGATACGTCGGCGGGGCGTCAGCCCTTCTCCGCGCCGGCGGTGCCGCCGCGGACGAAGTACCGCTGGAACACGATGAACACGACGGCGACCGGGATCGTCATGAGGAGCGCCGCCGCCATCGTCACGGGGTACTGCTGGCCGGAGCCGAGCTGGCCGCTCGTGAGGTTCGCGACCCCCTTCGTCAGCGTGTAGAGCGCGGGCTCGTTCGAGGCGACGATGAAGTGCGGCAGCTCGTTCCACGAGCCCTGGAAGGACAGGATCGTCACGGTGATGAGCGCGGGCTTGGCCATCGGCAGGACGACCGACCAGAAGATGCGGAAGGTGCTCGCGCCGTCGATGCGGGCGGCCTCCTCGACGGACACGGGGATCGACTCGAAGAACTGCTTCATGATGAAGACGCCGGCGGCGTCGACGAGGAGCGGCACGACGAGCGCGGAGTACGAGTTGTACATCCCGAGCTGGTTGAGCACGAGGAACTTCGGGATGAGGAGGATGACGCCCGGCACGGCGAGCACCGCGAGGACGGCGGTGAAGACCGCGTCGCGGCCCTTGAACTTCAGGCGCGCGAGCGCGTAGCCGGCGAGGGAGTTGAAGAACACGCGCCCGGCGGTCACGAGCACCGCGACGATCGTGGAGTTCATCGCCCACAGCGGGAAGGCGACCTCCCCGAGGCGCTCGAAGGCCGCGAACGAGACCGGGTCGGGCCACAGGGACAACGGGTTGCCGACGGCGTCGACGTCGGTCTTGAACGACGTCGCCAGCTGGATGAGGAACGGGTACACGTAGACGACGGAGAAGACGAGGAGGACCCCGTAGCCCAGCAGCAGCGTGGTCGGGCGCTGCCACGCCCGGCGACGCCCGCGCCCCGAGCCGCTGATCGTCCCGGTCGCGGTGGCGCCCGCGCGGCCCTCGGTGGTGACGCTCATTCCGTGCCTCCTCCGGTCTCGCTGGTGGCCGTGTTCGAGTGCTGGACGCCCCACGCCTGCGCCTGCCCGGGCCGGTGCCCGCGGGCGCCGCGGCCCCGCTGCCGGCGCTGTGCCTTCCGCTCGGCAGCAGCGTCCTTGTCGCGGAAGAGGAACCGCTGCAGCGTCGTGAGGACGAAGATGATCGCGAAGAGGACGAACGACATCGCCGCGGCGACGCCCCACTCGAAGGACTCGAAGGCGTAGAAGTACGAGAGGAAAGCGGGCGTGAGGGTCGTCTTCGCGGGGCCGCCGTCGGTCATGACGTAGATCTGGTCGAAAACTTGCCACGTGCCGATGAGGCCGAGGGTGAGCACGAGCAGGACCGTCGGGCGCAGGTGCGGGAGCGTGACGGCGCGGAAGCGCTGCCAGCGGTTCGCGCCGTCGACGACGGCCGCCTCCTCGACCTCGACCGGCACGTCCTGCAGCGCCGCGAGGAACATGAGGAGGAACGTCCCGGTCGTCGTCCACACGACGAGGATGATGATGACGCTCAGCGCGACGCTCGGTCCGGCGAGCCACTCCCACAACGACAGCCCGAGAGCCGAGGGGCCGGTGAGCGCCTCGGGCGGCGAGCCCGTGTCCCACAGGCCGATGCCGTCCCCGAGCAGGTGGAGCAGCCCGCGGCTGTCGGAGAACCACGTCGGCCCGTCGACGCCGAAGAAGGCGAGGAACGTGTTGACCGCGCCGGTCCCCGTGAAGAGGAAGAGGAACGTCAGGCTGATGGCGACCGAGCTCGTGACGGACGGGAAGTAGAACGCCGTCCGGAAGAAGCCCTTCGCCTTGAGGAGCTGGTTGTTGAGGACCGTCGCGAGGAACAGCGCGAGGACCGTCTGCGCGGGGACGACGAGCAGGACGTAGTAGACGTTGTTGCGGATGCTCGTCCAGAAGTCGCTGCGCGTGAGGCCCGGCTCGGTGAGGATCCGCGCGTAGTTCTCGAAGCCCACGAAGCCGACGTCGCCGGAGAACGGGCTGCCGCGGCCCGTCCAGTCGCTGAGGCTCACCCACAGCGCCATGACGATGGGGACGAAGAGGAACAGCCCGAGCACGGCGACGGTCGGCGCGACGAAGAGCCACCCCGCCACGCCCTGCCCGCCGCGGATGCCGCGACGGCGCCGTGTCCCCTCCCGGCCGGGCGGCCGGTCCTCCACCTGCGCGTCGGCGCGGTCCTGCAGGTCGTGCGCCATGGGTCCTCCTCGATCCGTGCGCGCTGCGTCGTGCTGGTCGTGCTGGGTCCTGCGGCGGGTCCCGGCCGGTCGGTGTCCGGGTGACCGACCGGCCGGGGGTCCCTCAGCCCGCGGCGGCCTCGGCGTTCGTCTGGAACTGCTCGAGGATCTGCGCGGGGTCGGTCGACTCCAGCTGCTCGAGCTGGGAGTCGAGGTCGGCGAGGACGGGGTCGAGGCCGGGCTGGCTCACCGGGCCCTGGCCGTACTCCGCGCCGGCGATGAAGGGGGCGTCCTCGGGGAACGCGGCCACGTAGTCCTCCTGGGCGGACTGCCGCGACGGCATGACGCCGAACGCCTCCGCGAACTCCAGCTGCTGCTCCGGCGTCGTGAGGTGCGCGACGAGGTCGACGGCGGCCGCCTGGTCCGGCGAGTCGGCCGCGACGCCCCAGCACTGGGTGAACAGCAGGGTGCCCGGCCCGGCCGGACCCTCGGGCAGCTCGACGACGGTGTACTCGACGTCCGGGTAGTCGTTGCGCATGGCGCCCCGGATCCAGTTGCCCTCGATCGTCATGGCCGCCCGCTCGGTGCCGAAGGCCTCGCCGCCCCAGCCGGAGTCGACCTCGGGCGGCAGGACGGCGGCCCCGGACTCGAGCAGTCCCCGGGCGTACTCCAGCGCCTCGACGTTCGCCTCCTGGGTGGCGGTCGGCTCGCCCGTCTCCGGGTCGACCCACCAGCCACCGTTCTGGACGAGGAACGCACCGACCCGGTCGCGGCCGACGCCGAGCGCGAGACCCGCCTGGTCGCCGCTGCCGAGCTGTTCGGCCACGGCCTGCAGCTCCTCCCACGTGGTGGGGATGTCGTCGTCGGTGAGCCCGGCGGCCTCCCACGCGGCGGTGTTGATCTGGAGCGCGAGGGTCGAGAAGTCCTTGGGGGCGCAGTACTGCTGGTCCTCGAAGGTGAAGCTCTGCCGCAGCGACTCGTAGAAGTCGTCGTTGTCCTCGAGCTGGTCGGCGTAGGGGTAGAGGTTGCCGTTGGCCGCGAGCGTGGCGAACTGGCCTGCGTCGACGTAGAACACGTCGGGCGGGTTGCCGCCGGCGAAGCCCTGCGACAGCTCCTGGTTGATGTCCTGCGCCGGGCGGACCTCGACGCTGTTGCCGGTCTCCTCCGCCCACTCCTGGGCGGCGGCCTGCACGGCCTCGGTCTCGGCGTCACCGCTGGAGGCGATGAGCACCTCGAGGTCGACGGGGCCCTCGGCGGACGCCGGGGCGCCGGACGCGCCGCCCGCGGCGTCGCCGTCCTCCTCGAAGCCGCTCCCGCCGCAGGCGGCGAGGGCGGTGACGCCGGCGAGGCCGAGTGCGAGCGCGGCCACCTTGCGGTGGGTGCGTGCGGTGGTCGTGGTCACGGTCGTGTCTCCTTCGGATCGGGGCTGGGTGCTGGCTGGTCGGGTCGTCACGCGCGGGACAGGCCCGGCGGCACGGCGAGGGTGGGAGCGAGGAGCACGCCGCGCGGGGTCGGCTGCTCCCCGCGCAGGCGGGGGACGAGGAGGTCGAGGCACGCGTGGGCGGCCTCGCGGACGGGCTGGGCGACGCTCGCCATGCCGAGCGCGGCCGTCACGGGGGTCGCGTCGAAGCCGACGACCGTGAGCGCCCGGCCCGCCGCCGCGGCGGCGCGGTGCGCGCCGAGGGCGAGGGTGTCGCTCGCGCACACGAGCGCGTCCGGCGCGTCGGGCCGGTCCAGCAGCGCGGCCGTACAGGCCTGGGCCGCGTCGGTGTCGTTCTCGCACGCCGCCTCGACCCGCTCCGGCGAGCCGGCCGCGACGAGACCCGCGAGCCAGCCCGCGCGCCGGTCGGCGCCGGTCGCACCGTCGTCGGGCCAGCCGAGGAAGCCGATGCGACGCGCGCCGCGGGCCGCGAGCCACTCGACGGCGGCCTCGGTGCCGGCGGCGCCGTCGACGTCGACCCAGTCGTGAGGGGGCTCCTCGACGTTCCACGGCCGGCCGAACGCGCAGAACGTGAGGCCGAGCTGGGCGAGGCGGGCGGGGCGCCCGTCGTGGACGTTCGTCGCGGTGAGGACGACGGCGTCCGCGGCGCCGCTGCCGATGACGTCCTCGACGACCGCGAGCTCGGTCTCCTCGTCCGGCTGTTGCGCGTACAGGACGACCCGCTGGTCGAGGCGCTGGCCGGCCTCCGCGAGACCGTGGAAGAAGGCGTCGAGGACGAGACCGGAGATGCCGTCCTGCGGGCGGTCGGCCCGCACGGCGACGGCCTGGGCCCGGCGGGTGGCGAGCTGGCGCGCGGCGACGGACGGGCGGTAGCCGGTCTCGCGCACGGCCTGCAGGACCTTCTCGCGGGTGGCGGCGGCGAGCCGGTCGGGGCGGTGGAGGGCGTTGGACACGGTCTGGCGCGAGACACCGGCCCGAGCCGCGACGGTCTCGAGCGTGGGGGCGGACCCCGTGGCCGTCGCAGCGGTGAGCGACCGCTGGTGCGGCGGGGTCGTGGCGGTCTCGTCCGTCACCCGGGCCTCCTCGCTCGGAACCTGGCGCCGGTCGGGCGGACCGGCTAGGTTTTGAGCGCTCAACTTTGAGCGCTCAAAAGACCATAGACCACCCGCGCCCGGCTGTCACGGGGGCGGGGCAGGAGAGGGTGGAGCACGTGACGGGGACGACGGAGACACCGGGAGCGACACCGCACCGCCAGCCGTGGGTCCACGACCTCGTCCTCTGCCTGGCCGCGCCGACGCAGGTGTGGTCCGCGGCGGACGGGCAGGTGCGGCACGAGGGCGTGCAGGGCGTCCTGCACGCGGACCGGCGCACGCTCTGCGGTGCGGTGCTCACCGTCGACGGCGAGGAGCCGACGGCGGTCGCACACCACTCCGACGGCGGGGACGCGCACGTGTTCGTCGCCGTCGCCCGTTCCCTCGGCGACCCGGGTCCCGACCCGACGGTGCGGGTGGAGCGGCGCCGGGAGGTGGAGCCCGGGCTCGTCCGTGAGCAGGTGACGCTCGTCTCGACGGCCGCCCGCCCGGTCACGACCGACGTCGTGCTGCGCGTCGCCGTCGACCTCGCCCACCTCGACGCCGTGAAGGCGGGCAAGGCAGCGGCGACGCTCGCGCCAACCGTCACCGGGGCGGAGACCGGGTGGCGGGACGGGGGCCTCAGCCTCGGGCTCCGTGCCCACGGTGCGGCCCGCGAGGTCGTCGAGGGGCCGGCCGGGCCGGAGGTCGAGCTGCGCTGGCGCGTCCAGGTGGCGCCGGGCGAGCGGGTGACCCGCGAGGTGCTCCTCCCGGTGTCCGACTCGGGCGCCGTCGTCACGAGCCCGAGCCGCCCCGCCACCTGGCACTCGCCCGCCGTCGAGAGCGCGGACCGGAGGCTCGCCCCCGTGCTCGAGCGAGCCGTCGCGGACCTGCGCCTGCTGCGCCTCGCGACAGCCGACGCCCCCGAGGAGGAGTTCCTCGGTGCGGGCGCGCCGTGGTTCCTCACCCTCTTCGGGCGCGACTCGCTGTGGGCGGCGCGCATGCTCCTGCCCCTCGGCACCGACCTCGCCGCATCGACGCTGCGGGTCCTCGCCCGTCGGCAGGGCACGGTCGTCGACGCCGGCACCGCGCAGCAGCCCGGCAAGATCCTCCACGAGGTCCGCGGTGCCGCCTTCTCGATCGAGGCCGACGGTGCGCACACGCTGCCGCCGGTCTACTACGGGACCATCGACGCGACCCCGCTGTGGGCGCTCACCCTCCACGACGCGTGGCGGTGGGGCCTGCCGGACACCGACGTCGAGCCGCTCGTGCCGGCGCTCGAGCGGGCCCTCGCGTGGCTCGTCGAGCACGGCGACGCCGACGGCGACCACCTCCTGGAGTACGTCGACGAGTCCGGGCACGGCCTGTCGAACCAGGGGTGGAAGGACTCCGGCGACGCGGTCCGGCGCGTCGACGGCTCGCTCGCGCACGCCCCGGTCGCGCTGTGCGAGGTGCAGGGTTACGCGTACGCGGCGGCGCTGCGCGGGGCCGACCTCCTCGAGCGCTTCGGCCGCGGCGGCACCGACCGGTGGCGGGAGTGGGCGGGTCGGCTGCGCGAGCAGTTCCGCCGGCGGTTCTGGGTGGAGGACGCCGTCGGGCCGTTCCCGGCGATCGCGCTCGACGGCGACAAGCGGCCGGTCGTGTCGTTGACGAGCAACATCGGCCACCTGCTCGGGACGGGGCTGCTGTCGGACGGCGAGGTCGACGCCGTGGCACGGCGTCTGGTCGCGCCCGACCTGCTGAGCGGCTTCGGCGTACGGACCATGTCGAGCGCGGCCGCGGGCTACAGCCCGACCGGCTACCACGTGGGGTCGGTGTGGCCGCACGACACCGCCATCTGCCTCGCCGGCCTCGCGGCCGAGGGCCGGCCGGAGGTGGCCCCGGTGGCCGAGGCGCTGCTGGGGGCGCTCCACGCCTTCGACGGCCGCCCGCCCGAGCTGTTCGCCGGCGACCCGCGCTCGGTGCACCCCGCACCGGTGCCCTACCCCGCCGCCTGCCGCCCCCAGGCGTGGTCCGCCGCAGGGGCGGTGGCGCTCGTCGAGGCCGTGCTCGGCCTGCGGGTCGACGTGCCGGCGGGCCGGGTGACGGCGGCTCCGGTGCAGCCGTGGTCGCTCGGCTCGACGGTCGTCGACGGGCTCCGGGCCGGCGGCGACCCGCTACGCGTCGCCGTCGACGACGCCGGTGCCGCGGAGGTGACCTGGCGCTGAGCCAACGGCTCGCCACGACGACATCACAGACCCCCTCTGCGCGCCGTGACGCGCGCTGTGGAGGCTTCGCGATGTCGTCGTGGCGCCGCCGTCCCTGTGGATGACGGCCGCGAGGAGCAACCCGGGCCGGGCACAGTCGGCGGGTGCCCCTCCCGCCGCACCACGTCGTCGCCGCCCTCGGCGGTGTCGCCTCGTACCGGCGCGTCGTCGCCGTCTGCGGCCGGCACGCGCTGCGACGCGCCGTCGCGGGCGGCCAGATCCTGCGCCTCGGCCGCAACCGCTACGGCCTGCCCGGGCTCGACGCCCAGCTCGCCGCCGCGCACGGTCACCGGGCGTGCCTCAGCCACCTCAGCGCCGCCGTGCACCACGGCTGGGGCGTCCTCGACCCGCCGCGCGACCTGTGGTTGACCCTGCCCCGCGGCCACAAGCACGCCCCCCGCGCCGGCACCGTGTGGTCGGCGGCCACGCTGAGCGACGCCGAGGTCGCCGCGGGGGTGACGTCACCGGCCCGGACGGTCCTCGACTGCGCCCGGTCCCTGCCCTTCGCCGCCGCGCTCGCGGTGGCCGACTCCGCGCTTCGCTCGGGGGCGGTCACGCCCGAGGAGCTGGTGGAGCTCGCCCAGGCCACCCGCGCGCCCGGAGTCGTCGCGGCCCGGTCCGTCGTCGCCCACGCCGACGGACGGGCGGCCAACCCCTTCGAGTCCGGGCTCCGCGCCATCGTCCTCGAGGTCGGGCTGCGAGGCTTCGTGCCCCAGCTCGTCGTGACGGGTCCGGGCCTGTTCGCGTGCGTCGACCTCGGCGACCCGGAGCGTAAGGTCGCCTTCGAGGCGGACGGCTACGGGGTGCACGGCACACGCCGGGCGTTCGCGCACGACCTCGCCAGACACGACGACCTGCAGTCCGACGGGTGGGTGACCCGTCGCTTCGCCTTCGAGCACGTCTTCCGCCGGCGGGGGTGGGTGGCGCGGCAGGTGCTCACGGCCGCCGCGCAGCGCGTGGTGCCCGCGCCACGACGACATCGCACACGCGTGAACGGTGCCCGAAAGGCCTCCTGACCCGGTTCGCGATGTCGCTGTGGCGCCGCCCACCACGGCTGTTCGCCGCGCTCAGTCCGCGTCGCAGCTCGCCCACTCGGAGTCGACGTTCGCGAAGGCGATGGCCGGCTCGAGGCTGAAGTGGGACTCGACAGCGCCGCTGTGCGGGCGCTCGTGAACGAGGAACGGGCCCAGACCGCTCCGCACGCTGGGGACCATCGCGGTGGCCGAGCCGACGGACGCGCACCCCTTGCCCGCGACGACCCGGAACGTCACGTCGACCGACTCACCCGCAGCGAGGCGTTCGACGTCGACGACACCCACCTCGAGGACGTGCTCCGGCCGCGAGTCGCGGTCCGACCCCCTCGCCGGGGCCAGTGGGCGAGCCGCACCGCCGACGGCGGCCCCGTCGAGCCGGTAGGGGAAGCCGGTACCCGGACCGCCGAGCGGGAATCCGAAGCGGCGCACGTCGACGGGCAGAGGGCCCGCGTTCGTCACGGACCACGTCGCCGTGCACTCGAGGTCCTCGGAGATCGCGATCAGCCGACGGTCGGCGGCGAAGGGGTCGAGCGGATCGACATCGTCGGCGAACACCGTGCGACTCACGGGGACGGTCCGACCCGACGCGCAGTCGTAGAGGGGACCCTGCACCGCCACCCACCCGGACACCACACGGGAGCCGGTCCCGGTACGCGACAAGAGCTGTCAGTGGTCCTCGCAGCAGCACTCGGACCGCTTCCCCGAGCTTCGCCCGGTCAGCACCCGGCGTGGTGCCAGCGAACTCCCAGGAACGGCTGCCACGGTCCCCGACGTCACCCGACCGGGCGATCGAGCGCGAGGCGCCGCGTCCCGAGTCACCCCTGGGCCCGGGACGCACCCGGGTGCCGTCCGTCGTCGTCGACCCGCCCCCGGCCGGTCGGCACCGGTCGGGACCGGGTCATGAGTGGTGCCCCTGCACCGGATCGAGTGCTCCGTGACCTGCCTGTTCGTCTCCCCGGAGGCCGCCGCGCCTCGCGCGGCCGCCCACCCGGCGTCGCTCCTCACGCCCACCCTCGCCCACCGGCACACCCCTGCGCCGACCACGCACCCTGTGCCGCCCGAGCTCGTCCGCTGGTTGCTGACGCGCGCGGCCGGTGCGCTGGTCGTCGTCGTCCTGGCCGTGCTCGTCCTCGTCGACGGCCCGCTCCTGCCGGCGCCCGAGCCGCCGCGCTGGGCGGTCGTCCGGGACGGGTTCATGGCGGTCCTGGGGTGGGCGGCGGTCGCCGTCGGCGTCGCCGGGGCGTGGCCGCAGGTCGTGCGGCTCGTGCGCTCCGGCCGCCCGGACGGCGTGTCGTGGCTCGGCACCGTCCTCGGCGTCGGCACGCCGATGCTGTGGCTGTCGTACGGGCTCGCCTCGGGCGACGCGGTCCAGGTGACGGCCAACACGCTCGGCCTGCTCGCGGGCGCCGCGGCGCTCGTCGTGCTCGCAGGGCTGCGACTGGCCGCGCCGACCGACGAGGGGGGCCGCGGGCTCGTGCGCCGCTCCGTCCGCGGCTCCGTGACCGGCCTCCTCGGACTCGCCGGGCTGCTCGTCGTCGCGCTCGTCGTCGCCGGGCCGGCGGTCGTGCCCGTCCTCGGCGCCGTGGCCGCCGGCGTGGCGCTGGTGCGCCAGGTGCCGCAGGCGGTGCTGGTCGTGCGGACCGTGCGCTCGCGCACCCCGGGCGGGCTCGCAGGGCTCTGCCCCTGGACGTCGGCCCTCGCCGTCGCCTCCGCCGTCCTCTGGCTCGGCTACGGGCTGCTCGCCGTGGACGCGGCCGTCGTCGTGACGTCCGCGGTGAGTGCGGCTCTGGGGTGGGTCGTACTGGTCCTGCGCGTGCCGCCGCTGCGGGCGGTCCGCGCTGCGCGCTCGGGCAGGCTCGGTGCGGTCGCGGCGGCCGTCGCCGCCGCGTGGGCGCGCGAGCTCGGCCCCGTCGTCCGCTGGTACCGCACCGCGTGAGCGGGAGGATGAGGGCGTGGCGCTGATCCTCAACATCCTGTGGTTCTTCTTCGCCGGGCTCGCGACGGCGTTCTCCTACGTGGTCGCGGGCGTCATCGCGTGCCTGCTCGTCGTCACCATCCCGTTCGGCGTCGCGTGCTTCCGGCTGGCCGGCTTCGCGCTGTGGCCGTTCGGGCGCACCGTCGTCGACCGGCCGACGGCAGGGGTCGTGACGGCGCTCGGCAACGTGCTGTGGTTCCTGCTCATCGGGTGGTGGCTCGCCCTCTCGCAGGTGGTCTACGCCGTCGGCCTCGTGCTGACGATCATCGGCATCCCGTTCGGGATCGCGACGCTCAAGCTCGCGATCCTGTCGTTCAACCCCCTCGGCAAGGAGGTCGTGAGCAGCGCGGAGGCCCGGGGACGTCTCGTGCCGGTCGTGCGCTGAGTCACCGCCCGTCCGGCTCCGCCGGAACCAGCGGCGGCAGCGTCCACGTGCCGTCGAGCACCTCCCGGCGGGGGCGGTACAGGCGCACGAGGATGTTCCAGCCCTCCGGCACAGGGATGGCGTTCGGCAGCTCGGGCTCGACGTCGGCAGGCAGGAACCGGACGGTGACCGACCCGTCGCCGTCCTTGTCGCCCATGACGCTGTTGACCGAGTAGCGCCCGGAGGCGTTCGGCGCGAAGTACCCGGATGCGTCGTAGACGGAGACGGACCAGAAGGCGTCGACCGGGACGTCGGTGAACGTCATGTCGTAGCGACCGGGCGGAAGGCGGGGATCGAGGCCGGCGTAGGCCGCCTCCGTCGTGGGCAGGCCGCCCCATCCCGCCGCCGTCCCGATGAGGTGGCGGACCGGCTCCACCTGGTCGCGGCGCCCGAACATCCGGTCGAAGCTCACGAGCCGGCTCGCGAGGCGCAGGAGCGCGTCGCGCGTGTCGTCGAGGCTCTCGGGGTCGGTGTCGGGCGCGCTGAACGGCACGGCGGAGCCCGCGGTCAGCACGAGCTCGTCCTGCAGCGCCGCGACCCGTGCGAGGTCGGCCGGGTCGGCCGCGTCGACGAGCACGCGCACGGCCACGAGGACGTGTGAGCCCCCTGCGTCGTCCGACCGCCCTGCTCCGAGGTCGTGGCGGCCGGGGGCGTGGTGGATCGCCGTGACGAAGTGGTCCTCGTCGACGACCATCGCCGAGAGGTACCGCTCCCCGGCGTCCGGGAGCGTCACCGAGGCCCCGCGGGAGACGTCGACGACGGCGAAGCTGTACAGCGTGTCGCGGTTGAGCCGGATGACCGTCTGCTCGTGGACGGAGGCGGGCTCGCGGTTGTGCCGGAAGCGGTTGACACCGCCGGCGGAGGTCTGGATGTCGGAGAGCATGCGGGCGGTCTCGGCGCGGACGAAGCTGTCCACGTTGACGGGTGCGGCCACGACGGTCCTCCTCCTGCACGATGTCGCGGGGACGATAGGAACGCGGAGACCGCGGGCGCGCCACCCGTCGCGGGTGACCGCGCGGTCACTGAGCGGCTCACTGCAGCCGCCACGCCCCGTCGACGCGCACCATGCGCCGGACCCGCTCGACGGCCTCGACGGGGAGCGGCCCGTACACGTGCGGGAACCGCTCGCCGACCCCGGCGAGGTCCTCCTCCCGCACGGGCGCCCCGACCCGCGACGCATCGATCTGGAGGAGCAGCAGCTCGCCGTCCCAGTCCGCGAAGACGGCCGCGGCGACCTCGTCGACCTGGTGCATCCACGAGCAGTGGACGAACCCGACGTCGGCGAGCGACGCCCCTCGGGTCGAGCGCTCGTAGCGGCCCGTCGCCTGCGCGGCGACCCAGTCGTCGGGCACGGCGAGGTGGAAGAGCGGGCGCACGGGTCGAGCGTGGCAGGTGACCCGGCGGGAAGGCGGGGCAGGCCGGTCCGGTTGACTCCCGTCGTGACGACGAGCACGACACCAGCTCCCTCTCGCCGGGTCCGGGTCCGCGCGCCCCGGCTGCAGGGCCGCGGGTGGCTCAACACCGGTGGCCGTCCCCTCGACCTCGAGACCCTCCGCGGCCGCATCGTCCTGCTCGACTTCTGGACGTTCTGCTGCGTCAACTGCCTGCACGTGCTCGACGAGCTCCGGCCGGTCGAGGCGGAGTTCGCCGACACGCTCGTCGTCGTCGGCGTGCACTCCCCGAAGTTCGAGCACGAGACCGACCCCGACGCCCTCCGCGCCGCGGTCGAGCGCTACGACGTCCACCACCCGGTCCTCGACGACCCGCAGCTGCTGACGTGGCAGGCGTACGCGGCGCGCGCGTGGCCGACCCTCGCCGTCGTCGACCCCGAGGGGTACGTCGTCGCGCAGCTGTCCGGGGAGGGCCACGCGGACGGGCTGCGGAGCCTGCTGCGTGAGCTCGTGGCCGAGCACGAGGCGAAGGGGACGCTGCGTCGCGGCGACGCGCCCTACGTGCCGCCGCCCCGCGAGGACACGCCGCTCCGGTTCCCCGGCAAGGTCCTGCCTCTGCCGGGGCGCGATGGCGGCGAGCCGACGCTCCTCGTCTCCGACACGGCGCGGCACCGGCTCGTCGAGCTCGCCGTTGATGCGGAGAGCGTCGTGCGGACCATCGGTGACGGGACGCGCGGGCTCGTCGACGGGGACCCGGCCACGGCCCGCTTCGGCGAGCCGCAGGGCCTCGCCCTGCTCCCGGCGGAGGTCGCCGCACGCGTCGGGTACGACGTCGTCGTCGCCGACAGCGTCGGCCACTGCCTGCGCGGCGTCCGGCTGGCCGACGGTCGCGTCACCACCGTCGCCGGCACCGGCGAGCAGCTGCGGGAGCGCGCGGGCGGCGGCCCCGCCCTCGCCCAGCCGCTCAGCACGCCGTGGGACGTCACGTGGTTCGACGGCCAGGTCGTCGTCGCGATGGCGGGCCTGCACCAGCTGTGGGCGTTCGACCCGGCGCCCGAACCGGCCGACGGCGTGGTCCGCGTCCTCGCCGGCACGTCTGCCGAGGGCCTGCGCGACGGTGCGGCCGAGCACGCGTGGTTCGCGCAGACCTCCGGCCTCGCCGTGTCCGCGGACGGCACCCGGCTGTGGCTCGCCGACTCCGAGACCAGCGCCCTGCGGTGGGTCGAGCGCGCCGACCTCGGCGACCCCGCGGCGCCCGCCCCCGACCGCAGCGCGCCGGAGGTCACGGACACGCGGCTGGCGAACGCCGCCGCGGCAGCCGGGCCCGGCTACGTCGTCGGCACGGGCGTCGGGTCGGGCCTGTTCGACTTCGGCCACGTCGACGGACGGGGCGGGGTCGACGGGCCGGCCCGGCTCCAGCACCCGCTCGGCGTCGCGGTGCTGGCCGACGGCAGCGTCGCGGTCGCCGACACGTACAACGGTGCCGTCCGTCGCTACGACCCGTCGACGCAGGAGGTGACGACGCTCGCGAACGGGCTCGCCGAACCCTCCGACGTCGTCGTCGACCCGGCGGACCCCTCCCTGCTGCTCGTCGTCGCGAGCGCCTCGCACGAGGTCGTCCGCGTCCGGCTCCCTCGCGAGGCGGCCCGGATCGACACCGGCGCTCGCCGCACGCAGCGACCCCCCACGCCCGTGGCGCCCGGCCCGGTCCGGCTCGAGGTGGCCTTCGTCCCGCCGAGCGGGCAGAAGCTCGACGACCGGTGGGGCGACCCGTCGCGGCTCAGCGTGTCGGCCACGCCCCCGGAGCTGCTGGCGGAGGGCGCGGGAAGCGGTGCCGGCCTCGGGCGCGACCTCGTCCTGGCCGGTCCGCCGGGTGCGGAGGGCGTGCTCCACGTCAGCGTGCAGGCCGCCGCCTGCGACGGTGACCCCGTCACCGGGGAGGTCCCCGAGCACGCCGCCTGCCACCTCTACCAGCAGGACTGGGGCATCCCCGTGGTGCTGTCCGAAAGCGGGACCAACCGGTGTGACCTGGACCTTCGCGGGGTGTGAGGGGCGGCGTCGGGTTTCGTGAGGGGACCGCTCGGGTATCTGCCGATCATGACCATCGGTAGCGGCATCGCCCTCATCATCCTGGGCGCGATCCTGGCGTTCGGTATCGACGCCGACCAGTTCGGCGGCATCAACGTCCAGACCATCGGCTACATCCTCATGATCGGCGGTCTGGTCGGCACGCTCATCGGCGTCGGGCTCATGTCGCGGCGCACGGCCCCGCGGCGCACGAGCCGCACGGAGGTCGTCGAGCAGAACCAGACCCCGACCGGTACGGAGACGGTGCGCCGCACGGACAACGACTACCACTGAGCCGGCGCCCGGGGTGGCGGGTGCCGCCGCCCGAGGGCTGACACGCTGACGGCATGGAGCTCGTCGACGCCGTCCGCGCCCGTCGCATGGTGCGCGC
This sequence comes from Aquipuribacter nitratireducens, assembly GCF_037860835.1. NCBI lineage: Bacteria > Bacillati > Actinomycetota > Actinomycetes > Micrococcales > Intrasporangiaceae > Aquipuribacter > Aquipuribacter nitratireducens. The sequence continues at coordinate 113,420 of NZ_JBBEOG010000004.1, forward strand.
CTACGACCCCGGGCGCCCCGTCGTCGACGAGGTTCTCCAGCGGCTCCTCGACCTCGCCGTCCGGGCGCCGTCGGCGGGGTTCACGCAGGGGTGGGACTTCGTCGTCATGCGAGGTCCGGTGCTCGAGCGGTTCTGGGAGCTCACGACGGACGGGGCGCGCGTCCCGGACTCGTGGCTGCGGGGGATGCGCACCGCCCCGCTCTGCCTGCTCGTGCTGTCGGACCCCGACCGCTACCTCGACCGCTACGCCGAGCCCGACAAGGGCTGGACCGACCGGGACCCCGGTCGCTGGGCGGCGCCCTACTGGGACGTCGACACCGGGATGGCCGCGCTGCTCGTGCTGCTCGGCGCGGTCGACGAGGGTCTCGGAGCCTGCTTCTTCGGCGTCCAGCCGGAGCACCACGACACGGTCAAGGCCGAGCTCGGGGTGCCGGGCGGCCGACACGTCGTCGGCGTCGTGAGCCTCGGCCACCCCGCGCCCGACCGGCGCTCGCCGTCGTTGCGGCGCGGCCGGCGACCGCTGGCCGAGGTCGTGCACGACGGGCGCTTCGGCACCCCGCCGGCGTGGACCGCACCGGAGGGCGAGCCGCGCTCCTAGTGGTGCCGGACGGCCGGGTGCTCGGGCGCCGGGTCGTCGTCCGCGGACAGCGGCGCCACGTAGCCGTCCCACTCCTCCTGCGTCCACGTCTCGGCCTCGTCCCAGAAATCCGGCGGTTCCGGCACGCCGTAGCGACGCACGAACCACCGGCCGATGGCGCGGTGGACCCACAGGTAGGGCAGGAGGCCCACCGGGATCAGCACGGCGATGACGAGGAGCGCACCGCCGTCAGGTCCGAACGGGATGTCGACCGACGGTCGTCCCTCGGGGTCGGACGGCGGGTACAGGAGGAAGAGCGCCGCCGCGAGGACCCCGAGCATCGCGACGGTGCCCCCGGCGCCCATCGCGAGCGCCCGGGTGATGCTGAGCCGCAGGCTCTGGTTCGTGAAGTACTCCGTGACCCGGTCCGAGCGCGACCGGATCTCCGCCAGCTCGTCCCACGTGCCGTGCCATCGGCGGAACCCAGGCCTGATCACGCTCTCGACGCTAGCCCGGAAGCCCTCGACCTCGCTCGGTCCGGGCGTCCGCCTGTGGACGACGCCGCCCGTGGGTCAGAACGCGGCTTCGGGCACCTCCATGAGCCCGTCGTCGACGGTCTCGGCGATGCGGCGCTCCGCGGACAGCCGCGGCAGCACCGTCCGCGCGAAGAACCGGGCGGCCGCGACCTTGCCGGTGTAGAAGTCACGGTCCCTGGCGCTGACGCCTTCGCGCGCGAGGGCGCCGAGCGCGACGTCGGCCTGGCGCAGCAGGAGCCACCCGACGACGAGGTCGCCCGCGGCCAGCAGCAACCGCGTGGAGTTCTGCCCGACCCGGTAGATGCTCCGCGGGTCACCGCCCTCCGTGCGAGGGTCGGCGGCCATGGCGGCGCCGATCATCGTGCCGACGATGCCCTGGACGTCGTCGAGCGCCTGCGCGAGGAGCTCCCGTTCGGTCGCGAGGTCGCCGGAGCCGTCGTCGGCCTTCACGAACTCCTGGATCTGGCCGGCGACGTGACCGAGCGCCTGCCCCTTGTCCCGCACGATCTTGCGGAAGAAGAAGTCGAGCCCCTGGATCGCCGTCGTGCCCTCGTACAGGGTGTCGATCTTGGCGTCCCGCACGTACTGCTCGATCGGGTAGTCGGCGAGGAAGCCCGAGCCGCCGAGCGTCTGGAGGCTCTCCGTCCCCAGCAGCACCCACGAGCGCTCCGAGCCGCAGCCCTTGACGAGCGGCAGCAGCAGGTCGTTGACCCGCTCCGCGGTCTCGTCGCGCTCGCCGCGGCGGCCGGCGAGGTCGACCGCGTCCTGGAACGTCGCGGTGTACGCGATGAGGGCGCGCAGGCCCTCCGCGTACGCCTTCTGCGTCATGAGCGACCGGCGGACGTCGGGGTGGTGGGTGATCGTCACCCGGGGAGCGGACTTGTCCGTCATCTGCGTGAGGTCGGCGCCCTGCACGCGCGTCTTCGCGTACTCGAGGGCGTTGAGGTAGCCCGCCGACAGCGTCGCGATCGCCTTCGTGCCCACCATCATCCGCGCGTACTCGATGATCTTGAACATCTGGGCGATGCCGTCGTGGACCTCGCCGAGCAGGGTGCCGACGGCCGGGACGCCGTCGACCTCGCCGAAGCGGACCTCGCACGTCGTCGACACCTTGAGGCCCATCTTGTGCTCGACGTTCGTGACGAAGGCCCCGTTGCGCTCCCCGAGCGCCCCGGTCGCGGGGTCGACGTGGAACTTCGGGACGATGAACAGCGACAGCCCCTTCGTGCCCGGACCGGCGCCCTCGGGCCGGGCGAGGACGAAGTGGATGATGTTGTCGGCCATGTCGTGCTCGGCGGAGGTGATGAACCGCTTGACGCCCGTGACGTGCCACGTGCCGTCCGGCTGCTGCACGGCCCGCGCGCGACCGGCGCCGACGTCGGAGCCGGCGTCCGGCTCCGTGAGGACCATCGTCGCCCCCCAGCGGTCGTCGACCATGAGCTGGGCGAGCCGCTTCTGCTCGTCGGTGCCGAGCGCGTGCATGACGTGGGCGAAGCTGAACGAGGAGGCGTACATGTGGACCGCCGGGTTGGCCCCGAGGACCATCTCCGACGCCGCCCACCGCAGCGACGGCGGCACCTCGGTGCCGCCGAGCGCCTCGGGCAGCTCCATGCGCCACCACTCGGAGTCGAGGTAGGCCTGGTAGGAGGCCTTGAACGACTCCGGCAGCGTGACGGAGTGGGTGGTGGGGTCGAAGACCGGCGGGTTGGCGTCGGAGCCGAGGAGCGAGTCCGCGAGCTCGTTCTCCGCCAGGCGCGCGACCTCCTTGAGGATCTCGTGCGCGACGTCGGTGTCGACGTCCCCGTACGCGCCGCTGCCCAGCACCTCGTCGCGCCCGAACACCTCGAAGAGGTTGAACTCGATGTCGCGCAGGTTGCTCCGGTAGTGCCCCATCGCCGTCCTCCGTAAGGGGACGTCCACGTCCCCGTCGTCGCGCCGACCGTGCGGTTACCCGTCGGTAACCCTGAGGATGCTACCGACGGGTAACTTTTGCAAGGGCCCTCACCCTGCCGCCGCGCCCTTCCCACCGGCAGGGCTCCGACGGCACCCTGGGGGGCGTGCCGACGCGGGACGGGGTGCCTGGTGGCGGTCCGGTGCGCCCGGGGACCCTCGACGTCGTCGAGCTCGACGACCTCCTCGACCCCGCGACCGCCCTGTCGACGGTCGGAGCCCCCGACCCCGGCGCCGTCGACCTCCTCGTGGTCGGCGCAGGCCCGGTCGGGCTCTACGCCGCGTACTACGCCGGCTTCCGCGGGCTGTCGGTCGCGCTCGTCGACTCCCTACCCGAGCCCGGTGGGCAGGTCACCGCCATGTACCCGGAGAAGCTGATCTACGACGTCGCCGGGTTCCCGGCGGTCAAGGGCCGTGACCTCGTCGAGGGGCTCGTCGAGCAGGCGGCGCGCTACCGCCCGACGTACCTGCTCGGCTGCCAGGCCCGCGAGCTCGTCGACGACCCCGACGGCGACGGGCTCCTGGTCGCCCTCGCCGACGGGCGGACCGTCCGTGCCCGCGCCCTGCTCGTCACGGCCGGCATGGGGGAGTTCACGCCGAAGCCGCTGCCGGCTGCGGACGGGTTCGCCGGCGAGGGCGTCGTCCACTTCGTCCCCCGTCCGGACGTGCTCGCGGGACGCGACGTCGTCGTCGTCGGCGGCGGGGACTCCGCCTTCGACTGGGCGCTCATGCTCGCCCCGCTCGCGTCGTCGGTGACGCTCGTGCACCGGCGGCAGCAGTTCCGCGCCCACGCCGGCACGGTCGCCGCCGTCCAGACGCTCGGGGTGCCGCTGCTCGGCGGCTTCGAGGTCGTGAAGCTCGGGGCCGACGCGGAGGGCCTGCTCGCCTCGGTGACGGTCGAGGGCCGGGTTCCGGCGACCGCGGGAGAGCGGCACGAGCTGCCGGCGGACGTCGTCGTCGCGGCCCTCGGCTTCCACGCCGACCTCGGTCCGCTCGCCGGCTGGGGCCTGGAGCTGCGGAAGCGGGCCGTCGTCGTCGACTCCCGCATGCGGACGACCCGCCGACGCGTCTACGCCGCCGGGGACGTCTGCACGTACGAGGGCAAGGTCAAGCTCATCGCGACGGGGTTCGGGGAGGCGGCGACGGCGGTCAACAACCTCGCGGTCGACCTCGATCCCAGCGCGCACGTGTTCCCGGGGCACTCGAGCGAGCCGTGACGGGGTGCGTCACGGCATGACGTCCCCGCTGTTCGGGTGGAGCGTCTGCCCGACGTAGACGTCGCCGTCGGGTGAGGCGGCGAGCAGCAGGACGCTCGGCGTGATCTCCTCGACGCGGGCGAAGCGGCCGAGCGGCAGCTCGGCGGTCTTCTGCTGCTTCCACTCGTCGTCGAGGTCGCCGGTCATGTCGGTGTCGACGGGGCCGGGCGCGACGGCGTTGACGAGCACCCCGTGCGCGGCGACCTCGCGGGCGAGCGACCTGGTGAACCCGATGACGCCGGCCTTGGCGGCGCTGTAGTGCGCCATCCCGGGCGCCCCCTTGACCGCGAGCTGCGAGGTGACGTTGACGACGCGACCCCAGCCCTGCTCGCGCATCCCCGGCAACGCCTCGTGGGTGCAGAGGTAGACGCTGCGCAGGTCGCTCGCGACCATCGCGTCCCACTGCTCCACCGGCATCTCCTCCAGCGGCGACTCGTCGAGCGTCCCGGCGTTGTTGACGAGCACGTCGAGGCCGCCCAGCTGCTCACGCGCGGTGCGGACGACGTGGACCGCCTCGTCGGCGTCGGACACGTCCCCCACGGCGGCGATCCCGTGACCGCCGGCCTCCTCGCAACGACGGATCACGTCCTCGAGCGCGTCGGACCGCGATCGCCCGTTGACCGCGACGGCCGCGCCCTCCCGCGCGAACGCGACTGCGACGTCCGCGCCTATCCCCCTGCTGCCACCCGTCACGAGCACCCGTCGCCCTCCGAACCGTCGTGTCATGGTCCGGGTCCTACCCGTCGCGTGCCCCGGGATGCTCCCGTCGGCCGAGGCGAGTAGTCAGGGGCGATGACGTCGCCGTCCGTGGGCCGTGCCGCGCAGTCGTCCGTCTACCGCGCGGGGGCGCTGGGGACCCGACCGTGGGTACCCGTCGCACCGGTCCGGCTCGAGCGCGCGGCCCGACGGGCGATGAGCCGGCGGGCGTGGGCGTACGTCGCCGGCTCGGCCGGGACCGAGGCGACCGCAGCCGCGAACCGAGCGGCCTTCGACCGGTGGCACCTGGTCCCGCGGGTGCTGCGGGACGTCGCGACGCGCGACCTGTCGACCGAGGTCCTCGGGCGACACCGCGACACCCCGCTCGTGCTCGCGCCCATGGGGGCGATGGGCCTCGTGCGGGGGGACGCCGACGTGGCCGTGGCCCGCGCGGCGGCCGCGGCGGGCGTCCCCTACGTCGCCTCGACGCAGGCGTCGGCGCCGATGGAGGAGACGGCCCGGGCGGTCGACGGGGCGGAGTGGTGGTTCCAGCTGTACTGGAGCAAAGACGACGAACTCGTGACGAGCCTCGTGCGCCGCGCGGAGGCGGCCGGGGCGTCGGCGCTCGTCGTCACCCTCGACACCCACGTGCTCGGCTGGCGGGCACGCGACCTCGACCTCGGTCACCTGCCGTTCGCGCGCGGCGAGGGGATCGCGCAGTACACCTCCGACCCCGTGTTCGTCGACCTCGTGCGCCGCCGCGCGGCGGCGGCGGTCGCCAGCGGACCGCGGCCGCGCCCGACCCCCGCCGCGTTGGCCACCCTCGCCTCGATCGCCCGCCGCCACCCGGGCAGGTCGTTCGCCGAGAGGCTGCGCTCACCCCTTCCGCGCGCGGCCGTCGAGACCTTCCTCGACGTGTTCTCCCGGTCCGACCTCACGTGGGACCACCTCGCGTGGCTGCGCGAGCGGACGCGGCTGCCCATCGTCCTCAAGGGCATCCAGCACGCCGACGACGCCGAGCGGGCCCTCGACGCCGGCGTCGACGGCGTCGTCGTCTCCAACCACGGCGGGCGGCAGGTCGACGGGGCGGTCGGTGCCCTCGACGCCCTGCCGGCGGTGGTCGCCCGGGTCGACGGCCGGGTACCTGTGCTCTTCGACAGCGGGGTGCGGGGAGGAGCCGACGTCGCGAAGGCGCTGGCGCTCGGTGCCGACCTCGTCGGGCTCGGTCGGCCGTGGGCGTACGGCCTCGCCGTCGGCGGGTCCGAGGGTGTGGACGAGGTGCTCCGCAACGTGCTCGCGGAGCTCGACCTCACGATGGCGCTGGTCGGAGTGCGAACCGTCCGGGACCTGCGTGACGACGACGTCCTGGTCCCGGCGACGGGGCGGTGAGGCCGCCCGGAGGGAGCCGGTATGCTGCCTGCTCGCAGGGCCGCAGCGCCCTCGCGCGGATGTAGTTCAATGGTAGAACTTCAGCTTCCCAAGCTGACGGTGCGGGTTCGATTCCCGTCATCCGCTCACTCGTCTCGAGCGCCTCAGCGGCCGCCCTGGTTCATGTACACCACGCAGGGCTACCGTTACTTCGTGGCGCTCACCATCAAGAACGCGTCCACGGAGGCGCTCGCCCGCGCCGTGGCGGAGCGGACAGGCGAGGGGCTGACGCAAGCGGTCACGACCGCGCTCGAGGAGAGGCTCGCGAGACTTGCTCGCGACGCCGACCGCGACGCGCGCCGCCGCCGCCTCCTGGATCTGGCGGCCGATGCCGGGCGGCGCTGGCCCGACCACCTCGTGACGGTCGAGCACGGCGACCTCCTCTACGACGAGAGGGGCCTGCCGCGGTGATCGTCGACACTTCTGCGGTCGTCGCCGTCCTCCGCGACGAGCCCGATGCGGCGCGCTACGTCGAGGCGATGCTGGACGACCGGCTGCTCATGGCGGCGCCGACGTGGGTGTAGACCTCGGTCGTCGTCGACGCCGCGGGCGACGACCCTGTGCTCAGCGCTCGCCTCGACAGGTTCGCCCGCGAGATCGGTCTCCGTGTCGAGCCCTTCACCGACGAGCACGCTGCACTGGCGCGCGAGGCGTACCGACGCTTCGGGCGCGGGTCAGGACATCCTGCGCGGTTGAACCTCGGCGACTGCTACTCGTACGCGTTGGCCGCCGCCACGGGTGAGCGGTTGCTCTTCAAGGGCGACGACTTCGGGTACACCGATCTGCAGCCCGCGCTCGAGGTCTGAGACCGGTGACCGGTCGCGGGCCGCGCCTCGACGCGACCCACGACCGGCCCTGTCACCGGTGGATCAGCGCGCGCCGCCCTGACCGCGGTTGGTGCTCGAGGACTTCGCCCGCGACTGCAGGACGAAAAGACCCTCGTCCGAGCTCGTCGCGACGACCTTCCCGTCGCCGAAGAACGGGTAGTTGCCCCACGTGCCGGCGAACGCGGTCGCGTCGTCGGCCGGGTACACGTCGAAGTAGCCGCGCATCGTGAGCCGGCCCTTGTCGGCCTTCCACGAGTCGTAGAGCCACACGCCGGACGTGTAGTTGGACTGGTACAGCAGACCGTCGAGCACGAACATGTTGTGGTCGATGGACGTGTTGCCGTCGCCGTGCTCGCCGATCACCCTCGCGTCGTCGAGGTCGGTGAGGTCCCAGATGAACGTCGTGCGCTCCGGGACCGCGCCCGACAGCTCGTCGAGCTCGTCCCCGAGGAAGAAGTACGTCTGGTCCTCGCTCCACCACCCCTGGTGGGTGTAGATGTCGCCGACCTCCAGGCCCTCCTCGTAGTACGTGAGGCGGTCGATGACCGTGATGTCGGAGGCGTCGGTCGCGTCGTAGATCGTCACGGTGTCCTCGTTCGACCCGATGCAGATCTCACGACCCTGGTAGTCGGCGTCCGGACCGCTGTAGGCCACGCAGTGGATGTCGTGGCTGTAGCCGTCGGCGTTCATGCAGCCGATGAGCTTCGGGGCGTTCGGGTCGGTCGCGACGTCGTAGACGAGCGCCCCGCCGCTGCCGTTGAGCACCGGGAAGCCCGGGTTCGGCGTCCCGCACTCGTCGGCGACGTCGTACACGGACCCGACGACGTACATCCGCCCCGTCTCGACGTTGAGGGAGACGTTGTGCGACTGGGTCACGTCGTCGATCTGCGCCGTCTTCTCGATGGTCCCCGGACCCGTGCGCCCGCGGAACTGCGTGAGGTCGACGACCTGGATGCCGAAGCCGTCGAGGTCGCCGGTCGCCGGGTTGTACGTGGCGAGGTCGATGGCCTCGGCGACGATGTAGGCGGTGTCCTCGTAGACCCGCACGTCGCCCCAGATGTTGCCCTGGTCGCCGGGCGCGGAGGACTCCAGCGTGCCGAGGTAGACGGGGTTCTCGCCGTCCGTGACGTCGACGAAGGCGGTGCCCTCGAAGCTGCCGACGATCGCGACCTGCATCCCGGTCTCGGAGTCCTCCCAGCCCCACAGGTCGTTGAGGAACGTCGCCTCGAGGTCGGGCAGGGGCGTGAAGGAGGCGAGATCCACCTTGTGGCAGGGGAAGATCCCCGCCATCCCGTCCTCGCACCGCACCCCGGACTGCGCCTCCATCGGCACCCCACCCGGGCTGACGTCCTCCACGACGCCGGTGTAGTTGGTGCCCTTGAGCACCGTGGTCGCGTCGCCGCCGAAGTCGTGGACCGGGTGGCCGGACGCGGGCTGTACCGCCACGACCGTCATCGCCGCCACGATGGCGGCCGCGCCGCCGATCCGTGCTGTTCGCCTCATCGCGAATCTCCTCCGCCGCCGGGGGGTCTGCTCCGGCGGACCCGAGGGACCCTAGGCGGGACGGCGGACAGACACGCCGAAACCACTCGAATCGGCCGACCGGACGGTCGGACTCCCGTCAGCGGGCCTTGTTCTTCACCTCGACGCCGCCGAACAGCGCCGTCGCCCGGACGTCGAGCACGGGTGCGCCGTCGACGGGCGTGCCGTTGCCGGACGTCTTGTCGTCGAGCCCGCCGAAGAGCGGCAGCCCGTGGAGGGTGACGCGGGTGTCCTCCGGCACGATCACCTCGACCCCACCGAAGAGGGCGAACGCGTCGACCCGGGCCCCGGGCGCGACGCGGGCGTCACGGAGGTCGAGGGTGGCCCCACCCAGGACGGCGGCGACGTCCGCGTGCTCGAAGTGCGAAGACCGGCTGCGGGTCTCGGACCCGCCGAGCAGGGCGACCGTGGTGCCCGACTCCGACGCCGTCGGGTCGCCGGACCTGCGACGCAGCCCTGTCAGCAGCAGCCACGAGCCGACGAGGATCGCGAGAGTCGGCCAGAGCCAGACGCTGAGCGAGACCTCGACGAGGCGTCCCACTTGCAGCACGACACCGACGACGGTCACGACGACCGGGCCGAGCGACACGCGTCGTTCGGCGAGCACCGAGAGGAGGCCGAGCGCGATGAGCGCGAGCGGCCACCACTGCGACAGCACCGCACCTGCGTCGAGCACCTCGACCGCGTCGAGGAGCCACACCGCGCCGACCGTGATGAGCAGACCCGCGACCCACACCCGCACGACCATCGTCACCATCTCCTCCGGAGGACGTCAGCGTCCCGCGGCCCGGAGCGACCGTGCCGGGACCAAGGTCACGACGTCACATCCGACGGGCCGGCGGTGCTGTAGAGGTATGGACCTCATCCGGCACGGCGGCAGCGCGGCGACGCTGCCCGGGCCACCGGTGCTGCGGACCGACGCGCAGGGGAAGGAGACGGGGAGCGTGACGACGGGCGCCCGGCAGCAGCCGGTGCGGGAGGACCTCGAGGACGTCTTCCGCGCCGCCTACCCCCGAGTCGTCGCCGTCGCGGCACGGGTCCTCGGGGCCCGCAGCGAGGCGGAGGACGTCGCCCAGGAGGTCTTCCTCTCCTTCGCACGCTCCGACGTGCCGCCCGGCCAGGCGCCGGGCTGGCTGTCGGTCGCCGCGGCGCACACGGCGCTCAACCACCTGCGCACCGACCGCCGCCGCGCCTCCCGCGAGGAGGCCGTGACCACGCACCACGACCACGCGCCGGACGTCGCCGACGAGGTCGTCACCTCCGACGAGCGGCGCCGGGTGCGGGCGCTGCTCGCCCGGTTGCCTCACCGCCAGGGCGTCGCACTCGTCCTGCGGCACAGCGGCCACAGCTACGCCGAGATCGCCGCCGCCCTCGACCTCGCCCCCGCCGGTGTCGGTACGACGCTGCGCCGGGCCGAGGCCGCCCTTCGTGAGGAGATGGATCGCCATGGCACACCCGACTGACGGCACGCTGCGACGGCTCGTCGACGAGCCGCACGGCGTGAGCGACACCGAGCGCGACCACGTCGTCGCGTGCGCCACCTGCGCGGCGGCGCTCGGCTCCGTGCGGGACGACGCCGCCCGCGCCGCCCTGCTGCTCGACGACCCGGCCGTCGGGCGGCACGAGGACGACGTCGACGCCGCGTGGCAGCGGCTCTCCACCGCCCTCGCACACGACGTCGCCCCGGTGACCGCCCTCCCCCGGGGCGCGGTGCCGGCGCGTCGCCGCTGGCGGCGGGCCCTGCGCAGCCCCGCCGCGGCGCTCGTCACCACCGCGGCCGTGCTCGCCGGCGCCGGCGCCGCCGCCGCGGGCGACTGGCTCCCGATCTTCCGGACCGAGCGCGTCGCCGCGCCCGACGCCACCCGGGCCGAGCTCGTCACGCTGCCCGAGCCGGAGGACCTCGACGCCTACGGCACGCTCGAGGTCCTCGCCCCGCCCGAGGTCCGTGAGGTCGACGGTGCGGCGGCCGCGGAGGCTGCGACGGGTCTCGCCGTCCCTGTCGTGCACGACCTCCCGCGGGGCGTGACGGGCAGCCCCCGGCTGCTCGTCGCCGGGCAGGTGAGCGCGGAGTTCACGTTCTCGGAGGAGGAGGCCGCGCGGACGGCCGCCGAGCTCGGCGCCGCCCTCGAGCCGGTCCCGGGGGGCCTCGACGGGACCCGGTTCCGCCTCGTCGCCGGACCCGGTCACGCGAGCGTGTGGTCGGAGGCGCGTGGGGTGCCCGCGCTCGTCGTCGGCCGCGCCGTCGCGCCCACCGCGTTCTCGACGGGCGTCCCGCTCGAGGAGGCCGTGGAGTTCCTCGCGAGCCTGCCCGGGCTCCCGCCCGGCACGGCACGGACGCTCACCGAGTTCGCCGGTGACGGCGCCACGCTGCCGCTGCCGATCGGGACCGACGAGGCGACGACGACGACCGCCGACGTCGGCGGGGTCGACGCCACCGTCGTCACCGCCCGCGACGGGACGGCGGCCGGGGTCGTGTGGGTCGAGGACGGCGTCGTGACCGCCGTCGCCGGGTCGCTCGGCGGTGACGAGGTCCTCGCCGTCGCCCGTGGGCTTCGCGACCGGTGACCGCCCGGACGGACGTGCCGGTCCCCGCCCACGACTCGCCCGCGGTGTGGTGCTCCGGGCTGCGGAAGCGGTACGGGCGCCGCACCGCCGTCGACGACGTGTCGTTCGCGGTCGGGCGCGGGCGGGTCGTCGGGCTGCTCGGACCGAACGGCGCGGGCAAGACGACGGTCATCAAGAGCCTGCTCGGCCTCGTCCGTCCCGACGCAGGGGAGGTGATGCTCCTCGGTCGGCCCGCGACCGAGCCCGTGTCCCGCGCCGCCGTCGGCTACCTGCCCGAGCTGTTCCGCTACCAGCCGTGGCTCACCCCGGCCGAGGTGCTGCGCCTCCACGTGCGGCTCGCAGGGGCACGCGTCTCCGGCGCGGAGCAGCGGGACCGGCTCGCGCTCGTCGGGCTCGACGACCGTGCCGACGACCGCGTCGGCGGGTTCTCCAAGGGCATGCAGCAGCGGCTCGGCCTCGCCGTCGCCCTCGTCGCCCGCCCGGAGCTCGTCGTCCTCGACGAGCCGACCTCGGCCCTGGACCCGCTGGGCCGTGCCGACGTCCGCGACGTCCTCCTCGGGCTGCGGGAGTCGGGGGTCGCCGTGCTCCTCAACTCCCACCTCATCGGGGAGGTCGAGCGCGTCTGCGACCACGTCGTCGTCCTCGACCACGGCCGCGTCGCCGCGTCCGGCAGCCTCGAGGAGCTGCTGGGCCGCCGCGGCCTGCGGCTGCGCCTCGGCGGCCTGGACGCGCGTGCGCTCGCGCGCCTGGCGTCGGTGGGGACGCTCGAGCGGCAGGGAGACGTCGTGACCGTCACCTTGCCGACCGCGGGTGCGGAGCCCGACGCCAACGACCGCCGCGTCCCGGACCTCGTCGCCGACCTCGTCGCGCTCGGCGTCCGGGTCCACTCCGTCGAGCCCGTCCGGATGAGTCTCGAGGAGCGGCTCCTCGACATCCTCCGGAGTGCGACGCCGGCGCAGGAGGTGGCGTCGTGAGCGCCCGTGTCGTCCTCACGGTCGCCGCCCTCACGCTGCGGGAGACGAGCCGCCGCCGCGTCATCCGGGCGCTCGTCGTCCTCACCGCGCTTCTCCTCACCCTCAGCGCGTGGGGGTTCTCCCGGCTCGCGGTCCTCGAGCTCGACGGGGGCGCCCTCACGTCGGGGGAGGCCCGGCTGACGGCGTCGATCGTGCTCAACCTCGTGATGTTCGGGCTCAGCCTCATCGCCGCCCTCGGCACGACCTTCCTCGCCGGTCCCTCCCTCGCCGGCGACCTCGAGTCCGGTACGGCACTCGCGGTGCTCGCCCGCCCGGTGCGTCGCTCCGCGGTGCTCGTCGGCAAGTGGCTGGGTCTGGCCGCCTTCGGCAGCGGCTTCGTCCTGGTCGCCGGCCTCGCGCAGCTGCTCGTCGTGCGGCTCAGCGTCGGCTACACCCCGCCCGACCCCGTCGAGGGCCTGCTCCTGCTCGCCTTCCAGACCACCGTGCTCCTCACGCTCGGCCTGCTCCTGTCGACCGCGGTGTCGCCGATGGCGTCGGGGATCGTCGCCGTCGGGCTCTTCGGGACGACGTGGATCGCGGGCGTCGTCGGCGGGGTCGGCGCGGCGTTCGGTCCGGAGAGCCTCGCGCGGGTGGGGACGGTGTCGCGGATGCTCCTGCCCACGGACGGGCTGTGGCGTGGCGCGATGAACGCCTTCCAGGACCCGACCGCCCTCCTCCAGATGGCCGGTGACGACGTCGCCGGCGGGTTCCCGTTCCTCGGTCCCGAGCCGATCGCGTGGGGGTTCGTCCTCTACAGCGCCGGGTGGGTCGCGGTCGTCCTCGCGCTCGCCGTCCTGGTGCTGAGCCGCCGCGACGTGTAGCGGCTCAAACTGCTCTTGGGGCTACAACGCCTGCGCCGCAGGAATGGTGGACGCGAGATCGCCCTGTCCGGCGCTATACCCCCTGTGCCGCAGGGAGAGTAGACGCGAGATCGCCCTGTCCGGCGCTATATCCCCTGTGCCGCAGGGCTGGTGGACGCCGGCCCTGCGCCCGTCACAGGCGGCGAAGGGTCTCCTCGTCCTCCGCGCCGCCGTAGCTGCGCTCGAGGACGGTCCGGAACACCGGCTCGGCCGGGTCGGCGTGGGCGAACAGGGTCATGGACGAGCGGAGCTTGAGGGCGTCGACGTCGCCGAGCAGGCGCACCGGATCGGGGTCGGCGAGCGAGGCCACGACGTCGGACGCCTCGCGCAGTCGCGCGCCGAGCACCGGGTGGGCGAGGTACGCCCGGGCGGAGTCGAGCCCGTCGAGGGCGTAGTGCTGCGCGGTCCTGCTGCGGCCCAGCCCCGCCAGCTGCGGGAACACGAACCACATCCAGTGCGACCGCTTCCGGCCGGCGCGCAGCTCGGCGAGGGCGGCCTCGTACGTGCCGCCGGAGTCCTGCGCGGTGAGGAACCGTCCGAGGTCGGGGTCGTTCACGACCCGTCCCGGTAGGTGTCGGCCGCCTCCTCCTCCGGTCGCGGGGGCACCGTCTCGTCGGTCTCGAGGACCTCGAGCTCGTGGTCGGGCTGCTCGCTCATGGCGTCCAGGGTGGCACCTCGGACAGGACGGGGCCTCGCGGGACCGATGTCCCGCGGGACCAGGCGTCACGTGCGTCGGACGCCGTGCGCGCCGGGTCACGGGGCGTCAGGGTTCTCCTGCCAGACGCTGGTCGGCCGCATCACCCGACCCGGACTCGTCCGCACGGGCGTCCCCCTCTGACCTCGGAGACCGGAGACCACCATGAGCGACACCTCACCGACGGACCTCGACACCACGTTTCTGCGGTCGGCACGACAGCGAGGCGGCGTCGATCTCGACGGGTTCCTCGTGCACGAGCTCGTGCCGGCGACCGCGACCGGCGGTCGACTGGCGGTGGTCGACCACGTCCTGCCGCCTCGCAGCCTCGCCTCGCCGTGGCACGTCCACGCCCGCACGGTGGAGATCAGCGTCGTCGTGCAGGGCACCGTCGGCGTCCGGATCGGCGACGAGGAGATGACCGCGGGCCCCGGCGACGTCGTGCACAAGCCGGCGGGTGTCTGGCACGCGTTCTGGAACCCCGGTGAGGAGCAGGCCCGGCTCGTCGAGCTCATCACGCCGGCCGGCTTCGAGCGCTTCTTCTGGGACCTGGCGAAGTCGGTCGGAGCCCAGGGCTCGGACCTCGACCGGATAGCGGAGGTCGCCGCGGAGCACGACATCGTCGTCGACCCGACGTCCGTCGAGTGGCTCGTCAGCCGCTACGGCCTCGAGGGTTGACCCCTGCTCCCAGCGCTTCTCACACCTCGGTGACGTCGAACAGCCGCCGGGGCCGGACCAGCTCGTCCTGCGCGGCGACGAGCAGCAGCTCGCGCGAGCCGGCGTCCGCGGTCGCCTTGAGCAGACCCCACACCGACGCGGTCGTCGCGGCCAGCGCGTCCGGTGCGGACCGCGTCGTCGCCCAGTGCCGGAGGAACAGCGCCGCGGTGGCGTCCCCCGCGCCGTTGACGCTCAGCGGCAGGCGCGGGGTGCGCACCCGCCAGTGCCGACCACCCTCCGAGGCGAGCAGGTCGACGGCGTCGGCGGGGGTGTCGTCGACGTCGAGCGACGTCGTGAGGACGACACGCGGCCCGACGGCCTGCAGGTCCGCGACCGCGGCCGTCACCTCGGCGAGACTGGTCGTCGTGCGTCCCGTGAGGAGGTCGAGCTCGAAGTGGTTGGGCGTGGCGACGTCCGCCGCGGGCAGCGCGACGTCGCGCAAGAGCTCCTCGATGCCGGGCCGCACGAAGACGCCACGGCCGACGTCGCCGATCACGGGGTCGCAGCAGTACAGGGCCTCCGGGTTCGCGCGCTTGACCCGGGCGACCGCGGCCACCACGGCGTGGCCGACGTCGGCCGAGCCGAGGTAGCCCGACAGCACCGCGTCGCACGTCGGCAGCACCCCGCGCTCGCCGATGCCGTCGACGAGCTCGTCGATGCTCGCCCCGTCGAACACCCGGCCCCGCCAGCTGCCGTAGCCGGTGTGGTTGGAGAACTGCACGGTGTGGACCGGCCACACCTCCGTGCCCAGCCGCTGCAGCACGAACGTGGCCGAGGCGTTGCCGACGTGGCCGTAGGCGACGTGGGACTGGATCGAGAGGACGTTCACGCGCGGCAGGGTACGGGCGCCGGGCCGGGCTCCGGTCGTCGGCGCACGACGCGGACGCCTGCGGCGAGGACCACACCGACGATCGCGACGAGGACGACGAGACCGTGCGGCGGCCACACGTCGAGCGCGACGCCACCGGCGACCGGTCCGACGGTGGCGCCGGCCTCGTAGGAGACGAGGAAGGCGCCGTTGGCCGTCGCCAGCGACGTCGCCGGGACGCGCTCGCCGAGGACGGTGAGCCCGACCGCGTAGAAGCCCATCGCGACCCCGCCGAGCAGGGCCGCCGCGAGGACCGCCACCGGGCCGCGCGCCACCGCGAGGGCGAACAGCGTGCTCGTGACCGCGAGCGCCACCCCGAGGGAGCCCAGCAGGCGCAGCCGGTCGAGGCGGTCCGCGAGCCAGCCCACGGCGAGCTGCAGGAGGAGCCCCCCGACGAGGAACGCGGTGAGCAGCCGTAGCGCGAGGCTCGTGCCGGTGCCCGCGTCCAGGGCATAGCTCGGCAGCAGCGAGATCCAGCCGAACTCGGCCACCCCGCCGACGGCCGCGGCGGCCATCGCGAGCGGCGCCAACGCCACCGCCCCGCGCAGCGTGAGGCCCTGGTGCGCAGGGACGGCCGGTGCGAGCCTGCGCGCGGCCAGCAACGGCACGCACATGAGCAGGGTCGCGGCCGTGCCGACGAGGTACGGCGACCACACCTCCGTGCCGGTGCGCTCGAGGACGACCGGGCCGACGGCCCAACCCGTGAAGAGGAGCATCGCGTAGAGGGCGAGCACCCGGCCCCGGACCCGGTCGGGGACGACGGTGTTGATCCACGTCTCGCCGACGAGCCACGGGAGCGTGAGGCCGAGGTCGGAGACGAAGCGGAGCAGCACCCACCACCACGTGCCCTCGAGCACCGGCATGAGGAGGAACGTCGCACCGACGATGGCACCGCCGGCGACCATCGTCGGCACGGTGCCGAGGCGGGCGGCCAGCCGGGGGACCAGCGGGACGAGGAGGACGACGGCGAGGGAGGGCGCTGCGCCGGCCAGGCCGACGAGCCAGCCCGGCGCGCCCCACGAGTCGAGGCGCAGGCTCGTCACGGTGTAGCCGATGCCGTACGCGAGGCCGAGGCCGGCCGTCGACAGCAGGACGGCGGCGAGGCCCCACCAGCGGGTGCGGCTGTGGCGGGAGGCGGAGGCGTAACGACTGTTATGCATAACGCTTGTTACGATAGGTGGCGTGGCAGGCGACGTCAACGCGGGTGGTCGACGGCGGGAGATCGTCGCGGCCGTCTACCGCGTGCTCGCCCGCGACGGTCTCGAGGGGGCGACCCTGCGGCGCATCGCCACCGAGGCCGGGTGCACGACGGGGTCGGTGACCCACCACTTCGCGGACCGGCGCGCCCTGCTCGAGGCGACGGTCGACACGGCGGTGGAGGAGTCGATGGCGCGGCTGCTCGCGAGCTGGCGGCGCGAGGGTCCGCGGGCCGGTCTCGCCGAGATGCTCCCGCTCGACGAGACCCGTCGGCAGGAGGTGACCGTCTGGCTCGCCGGGGTCCAGGCCGGCGCCCAGGACCCCGAGCTCGCGGAGCGGCTGGCGAACCGGTGCGCCGCCGCGCAGGAGCGGCTCGTCGCCGAGCTGCGCGCCCGCCGTGGAGACGCCGACGGAGGTGCCACGGACGACGACGTCGAGCTCCTCGCCGACGAGGTGCTGAGCGCCGTGGACGGGCTCGCGGTCTACGCCGTCGCGGACCCCCGCCGCTACCCGCCCGAGCGGCAGCTCGCCCTCGTCGACCGCGTCCTCGAGCGGACGGGTCTCGCGTGAGCGACGAGGACCTCCTCACCGCACGGCTCACCGCGCTCGCCGCCCAGGAGCAGCGTCTGCTCGCGCAGCTGGACCGGGTCGTGGCGGCGTCCGAGCAGTCGAACGCCGACGACGAGCACGACCCCGAGGGCGCGACCATCGCGTGGGAGCGGCAGCAGCTCGCCGCGGTCCTCGACCAGGTGCGCCGCAGCCGCGCGGCGCTGGAGGAGGCGGTCGCCGCGCGCGCCCGCGGTGAGGCGACCACGTGCGAGCGCTGCGGCGCGACCATCGACCCGCGCCGGCTCGAGGCGCGGCCGGAGGCCCGCACGTGCATCGACTGCGCGCGATCGGTCGCTCGGCGGCGCTGACCGACCACGCTCGGTGTCGTCGGCGGTGACGGATCGTCAGGAAGTTGCCACGGCGCCGGCCGCGGTGGTTGCGTGCTGCGGGTCCCATGACAGTTGCGGCAATGACGCCGCGGCACACTGACGGAAGGACTCGACGATGAGACTCCGATCGACACACACGCGGAGGGGGTGGGTCGGCCTCGCAGGTTCGGCTGTGGTGCTGTCCCTCCTCACGGCTCCCGCCTTCGCCCACCCGGACGGTGCGGTCACCGACGAACCCGGCCACGAGGACGAGCACGGCAACCACGCCGACCCCACGCAGATCCAGCCGCCACCCGACCCGGCGGCGCCCCTGCTGGAGCACGACGCCTCCACGTCCGACGACATCGTCAGCAGCGGACCGAACGCCAAGGTCACGAAGAACCTCGCCGTCGCCGGGCGGGGCGAGCGACTGCTGGCCGACGGCACGACCGACGTGTGGTCGCACGACGGCTACGCCTACCTGGGCACCTTCAATGACCCCTGCGGCACCGGGGAGGGCTACGCCGAGGGCGGCGCCGTCGACCTCATCGACGACCGCACCGCGCCCGGCGTGGTGGTCTTCGACGTCCACAACCCCAACAAGGTCGAGTACGTCGGCAACCTGCCGTCGGTCGACGGCAGCCGGATCAACGACGTCAAGGTCGCGACCATGAGCGACGGCAGCGACGTCCTCGTCCACTCCAACGAGAGCTGTGACGGCGGCCCCGGCGGCTTCGAGATCTACGACGTGACCGACCCGAGCCACCCCGTCCACCTCGCCCACGTGCAGACCGACGACATCAACGTGCTGCTGCGGGAGCAGTTCGGCTACACGGACTTCGGGGTCCACAACAACTACCTGTTCAGCCGGGACGGTCGCGACTTCAACGCCGTCCAGGTCGAAGGGCTGCTCGGCAGCTTCCAGGTGTACGACATCACCGACCCGGCGAACGTCGAGCTCGTCTCGTGGTTCGGCGCCGAGTACCTGCTCGACCCGGGCGTCGACTGGGCGACGACGACCGACATAAGCGCGATCATCGAGGCCGAGGCGTACCTCTTCAGCGGGTACGGGGCGTCGCAGAACCGGTTCCTCCACGACCACTACGTGACACCGGACGGCGCGCAGGCGTACCTCGCCAACTGGGACGCCGGGCTCCTGCTCGTCGACCTGGGCGACCTCGACGGCTCGGCGGCGACGCTCGTCTCCCAGGCGATCGACCCGGCGAGCGAGGACGGCGAGGTCAACAGCCACTCCGTGTGGCCCACGGCCGACGGCACGATCGTCGTCGAGGGCGAGGAGGACTTCGCCCCCTTCGAGACCGTGTTCACCATCGACTCCGGACCCGCAGCGGGCGAGTACGCCGCGTCCGAGGGCGCCATCACCGTGCCCATCGACAGCCTTCCGGGCGACGAGATGAGCGGACCGACCGTCTACGTCGGTCTCGCGTGCAACGGCGACCCGCTGCCCGCCGCCACGGGTGACGGCCAGATCGCACTCATCCAGCGCGGCGTCTGCGCGTTCACCGACAAGATCAACAACGCGGACGCTGCCGGCTACGACGGCGTCGTCGTCTTCAACGACGCGGCCCGCGGTGATGCACTCGTCAGCATGGGCGGTGACCCGGTCGACCTGCCAGGCGTCTTCGTCGGCCACTCGGCCGGGCTCCTCATCGCCGGCGTCGGCTCCGCGGCGGACCTCGTGCTGGGAGCGGCCGGCGAGACCGTCACGGTCGCGGTGGAGCCCAACGGGTGGAGCGGCATGCGGATCTGGGACTACTCCAACCCGGCCAACCCGGTGCTCGCGAGCACGTTCAACACCGTGTGCAGCGCGGACCCGGTGGCCGACGGGTGCGACCCGCGCGGCACGTACTCCAGCCACAACGTCATCGTCGAAGGCACGAAGGCGTACATCAGCTGGTACTCCGACGGCGTGCTCGTGCTCGACGTGTCCGACCCGTACAACCCCGTCGAGGTGGCGAGGTACCACGAGTCGGGCCCGGAGTTCGAGGCCCGCAACGGCGGCATCCAGGACGTGTGGGGCATCCACAAGCAGGCCAGGTCGCCGTGGATCTACGCGTCCGACCGAAACGGCGGCCTGTATGTGCTCAAGGAGTACGGCGCAGGCTCCGCGAAGCAGGGCAAGGGCTGAGACGAGCCCGACGGCGGGGCGGTCCCGCGGCCTGTGCGCCGCGGGACCGGCCCGTTGGCCCGGGACCGGCTCCGCCGCGTGGCGCGCCGCCTCAGCCGGACCCGAACAGCGGCGGCAGGGCGAGCAGCATCGCGCTCGACCACGTGACGTGGGTGAGGACGGGGCCGAGGATCCCGCCGCTCGCGCGCCGCTGGAGTCCCAGCACCCCGCCGAGCACGACGGCGGCGAGGACGAGGACGGGGTTGCCGGTCGCGACGGTCGCGAGGGCGTAGATCGCGGTCGAGATGACGACGGGGTGCTCCCGGCCGATGGCGGCGAAGAGCCCGCCGCGGAAGAACACCTCCTCCGCGACCCCGTTGACGAGCGCGACCGTCCACACGAGCGGCACGACACCGGCGAAGAAGTGCGCGAGCACGTCGTCGACGTACCCCTCGGCGAGCGGCACCTGCCGCACGACGAGCGCCCCGACGACGAACACCGCCGCCACCGCGAGACCGAGGAGGACCGGCGTGACGACGGGTCGGCGCAGCGTCCCGCGGAACGGGATGCGGCCGAGGTGGAGCGGCCCGGAGAGGATGCCGCCGAGCACCCACACCCCGGCGGTCAGCAGGGTGAGCGGGTAGAACGCCGGGTCGCCGGGCTCGACGGCGAGCGAGACCCCGAGCAGCACCGCACCGACCACGAGAACGACGGCGACGACGAGGCGCCGGCGCCGGAACTCCGCGTCCGGCTGGGTGTGGTCGCGCTCGACCTTGTCGATGAGCGCGGGCGCGAGGGGTGCGAGCAGCCGCCGCCACACCGGTGTCGCGTCGCTCACCCGTCCCCGCCTGTCGCGCCCGGTCAGCGTCCGGCCGGCTGTCGCTCCTCGGCGCGCCGCTCGGCGAGCGCCTGGGCCACGGCCTCCCGGTAGGGCAGCGTCGGGCCCGGGACGACGTCGTGGATCGCATGGTCGGTGACGACCACCTCGTTCGTCATGGAGTCGACGAGATTGCGCGCGGTCGGGATGTCGACGTCGGTGACGAACGCGAGCCAGTACGACGATAGCCGGGGCGTCAGCAGCGGGACGCGGATGCGCGGCAGCCGCTTCCTCTCCACCTGCGCGGCCTGCTGGAGCATGTCGACGTAGCGCAGCACCTCGGGTCCGCCGACCTCGAACGTGCGCCCGAGGGCATCCGGGTGCCCGAGCACCCCGACGAGGTAGCGGACGACGTCCGGCAGCGCGATCGGCTGTGTGCGGGTGTCGACCCAGCGGGGCGTGATCATGAGGGGGAGGTGCTCGACGAGCTGGCGGGTGATCTCCCAGGAGATCCCGCCGTGGCCCACGACGACAGCCGCCCGCAGCACCGTCACGGGGGCCGGGCCGTCGGCGAGGATCTTCTCGACCTGGCGGCGCGAGCGCAGGTGCGGGGACAGGTCCTCGTCCTCGCGGCCGAGCCCGCCGAGGTAGATCACCTGCCGGAGGTCGGCCTGCCCGGCGGCCGCCGCGAAGTTCCGGGCCGCCTCGGCGTCCTTCTCCTCGAAGTCGTCCGAGCCGAGGGAGTGGACGAGGTAGTAGGCGGCGTCCGCGCCCGCGAGCGCGTCGCGCAGCGACGCGGGGTCGGCGACGTCGCCCTCGACGGGCGTCCCGGCGCCGTCGTAGTTGTCCGGGTGGCGGGTCATCGCACGCACGGTGTGGCCGGCCTCGGTGAGCCGCTCGCAGAGGTGGCTGCCGATGAAGCCGGACGCGCCCGCGACGAGGACGGTGAGCGGGCCGTCGAGGGGCGTGTCGGGCATGTGACCAGGATGGGGGCGATACGCCGTCACGGCACCCGGGCCGTTCCTCGGCCGACCGTCGTGGCAGCGTGAGGAGCTCGAGCCGCATCCTGCGGCCGACGCCACTCCGTCACCGCCGAGAGGACCGCCCGTGCCTGCCACCCACCTCAGCCTCGCCCGCGACTTCACGGTGGCGCCCGTGCCGCCCCGGCTGTTCGGCTCCTTCGTCGAGCACATGGGCCGCTGCGTCTACACGGGGATCTACGAGCCGGACCACCCGAAGGCGGACGTCCACGGCCTCCGCAGCGACGTCCTCGACCTCACGCGGGAGGTGGGGCCGACCGTCGTGCGGTACCCCGGCGGCAACTTCGTGTCAGGCTACGACTGGGAGGACGGCGTCGGCCCGCGGGGCGAGCGTCCGCGCCGCCTCGAGCGGGCGTGGCGCTCGATCGAGACCAACGAGTTCGGGCTGTCGGAGTTCGTGCGCTGGGCCGACCTCGTCGGCACGGAGCCGATGATGGCCGTCAACCTCGGCACTCGCGGGGTGCAGGAGGCGTGCGACCTCCTGGAGTACGCCAACCACCCCGGCGGCACGCGGCTGTCGGACCTGCGGCGGGCGCACGGTGACACAGATCCCTACGGGGTGCGGCTGTGGTGCCTCGGCAACGAGATGGACGGGCCGTGGCAGGTCGGGCACAAGACCGCCCACGAGTACGGCCGGCTGGCCGCGGAGACCGGGCGGGCCATGCGCCTCGTCGACCCGTCGGTCGAGCTCGTCGCGTGCGGGAGCTCCAGCCGCTCGATGCCGACGTTCGGGGAGTGGGAGCGGGTCGTCCTCGAGGAGGCGTACGACGTCGTCGACCACATCTCGGCGCACGCGTACTACGAGGAGCACGAGGGCCCGCACGGCCTCGCGGACTTCCTCGCGTGCGCCGCCGACATGGACGCCTTCGTCGACGAGGTCGTCGCCACCGCCGACGCCGTCCGGGCCCGCGGCCGGCATTCGAAGACGATCACGATCTCGTTCGACGAGTGGAACGTCTGGTACCAGAGCCGCTACCGCGCGAGCGAGATCGCCGCCGGCACGAGCGAGTGGGCGGTCGCGCCCCGCGTCATCGAGGACGAGTACTCCCTCACCGACGCCGTCGTCGTCGGCACGCTCCTCAACTCGCTGCTCCGCCACTCCGACCGCGTCGCCATCGGCTGCCAGGCGCAGCTCGTCAACGTCATCGGCCTGCTGCGCAGCGAGCCGGGCGGGGCGGCGTGGAAGCAGACCATCGCCCACCCCTTCGAGCAGGTGCGCCGCCACGCGGTCGGCGAGGTACTCGCGGTCCGGAGCCGAGGCGACCGTCACGAGTCCGACGCGTACGGCGACGTGCCCGTCGTCGACGCGAGCGCGACGTGGGACGAGGACTCGCGGTCGCTGTCGTTGTTCGTCGCGAACCGCTCCGTCGACGAGACGTCGACCCTCACCGCCGACCTGCTCGACTTCGGGTCGCTGCGGGTCGTCGACGCGCAGGTGCTGGCCGCGGAGGAGGGCCAGGACCGCCACGTGCGCAACGACGCGACCGGCCCCGAGCGGGTGCGACTGCGCCGGCTCGCCGGCGTGACGGTCGACGGCGGCGCGCTGGCGCTCCGCCTCCCCCCGCTGTCGTGGGCGGTCGTGCGATTGGGCTGACCTGAAGGTCACGGCACGCCAACTGCTCGTGACCTGCTGTCTTCCAGTGGAGTAACGCGCGGCTTGTGCGGCATCACACATGACTTTTGACGCATGCTTGACCGAAGTGGCCTTCCGTCCATAGGTTCGTCGTCGTTCTGCCTGTCAGAGACGACGAGGAGACACTCCACATGACGACAACTCCCCTGCGGGTCGGTGTGACCGCCGTGGCCGCCGGAGCGCTCGTCCTCTCCCTCGGGGCCTCGGCCCCGGCGGTGACGACGGTCGCCCCGCTCCACTCCGGTCACGTCGCAGACGCCGACCTGCCCCCCGACAGCGCCTTCGACAAGGTGACCATCGACCGGACTCCCGGTGAGCCGCTGGACCTCGCGGTCCTGCCGGACCTCCGGGTGCTCCACGTGACACGGGCCGGTGAGGTCCGGCTGCACGACCCGGTCTCCGGCCTCACGACGACAGCGGCCGAGCTCGACGTGTACCTCCACGACGAGGAGGGACTGCAGAGCGTCGCCATCGACCCGGACTTCGCGACGAACAACTGGGTCTACCTCTACTACTCGCCCGTGCTCGACACCCCGCTCGACGACCCGTTGACGCCGAACGTCAACGAGGGCGACGCGCCCGCCTTCGGCGAGCCCGAGGACTTCGAGCCCTACGAGGGCTACCTCCAGCTCTCCCGGTTCAAGCTCGTCGGCGACGAGCTCGACCTGTCGACGGAGGAGAAGATCATGCAGGTGCCCGTCGACCGGGGCATCTGCTGCCACGTCGGCGGCGACATCGTCTTCGACGCCGACGGCAACCTCTACCTGTCCACCGGCGACGACACCAACCCCTTCTCCTCGGGCGGGTACACGCCGATCGACGAGCGGGAGGACCGCAACCCGGCGTACGACGCCCAGCGGACCTCGGCGAACACGAACGACCTCGGCGGCAAGATCCTTCGGATCACCCCGACGGACGGCGGCGGGTACACGATCCCCGAGGGCAACATGTTCGCCCCCGGGACCGAGGGCACGAGGCCCGAGATCTTCGCCATGGGCTTCCGCAACCCCTTCCGCATCGAGCTCGACCAGGAGACCGGACTGCTGTTCGTCGGCGACTACTCGCCGGACGCGCGCTTCGCCAACCCCGAGCGCGGGCCCGGTGGGACCGGCCGGTGGATGGTCGTCGAGGGCGGGGAGAACTTCGGGTGGCCGTACTGCGTCGACCCGACCACCCCCTACGTCGACTACGACTTCGCGACGGGCGAGAGCGGCGAGCCGTTCGACTGCGCCGCTCCCGTCAACGAGTCGCCGAACAACACCGGCCTCGTGCAGCTGCCGCCGGTCGCCGACAGCGAGCTGGAGTACCAGTTCGGGGCGAGCGCGGAGTTCCCGGAGCTCGGCACCGGCGGGATCGGCCCGATGGCCGGCGACGTCTACCGCGGGGTCGAGCCCGGCGTCCGCGGGCTCATGAAGGGCCGTCCGTCCGTCGCCTGGCCCGAGGAGTACATCGGGCACCCGCTCTTCGGTGAGTGGACGCGTGACTACGTCAAGATGTTCACCCTCGACGAGGACGCCGACGAGATCGTCGAGATCGACTCCGTCCTCCCGTCGCTCGTCTTCGACAACCCGATGGACATGGAGTTCGGCCCCGACGGCGCGCTGTACGTCCTCGAGTACGGCGACGGGTACTTCCGGCAGAACCCCGACGCGCAGCTGTCGCGCTTCGACTTCATCGGCCAGGGCGGCAACCGCAGCCCGCAGCCGGTGATCGAGGCCGACCCCGTCACCGGGTCCGAGGCGCCGCTGACCGTCGACTTCGCCGGCACGGGGTCGAGCGACCCGGAGGGTGACCGCCTCAAGTACGCGTGGGACTTCGACTCCGACGGGACGGTCGACAGCACCTCCGCGACCGCGTCGTTCACCTACGAGGAGCCGGGCTACTACCGGGCGAGCCTCCAGGTGACGGACGTCGGCGGCAAGGACCGCAAGCGCAGCGCGTCGACGTACGTCGAGATCTCGGTGGGCGGGCAGGCGCCCGTCGTCGACTTCGTCACCCCGGGCAACGGCGACACCTTCAGCTGGGGCGACACGATCAGCTACGAGGTGACCGTCTCCGACGACCAGCCGGTCGACTGCGACGCCGTCACCGTGACCTACATCGTGGGCCACGACCAGCACGGGCACCCGATCACGACGGCGTCCGGCTGCACCGGGACGATCCAGACCTCGCTCCCGCAGGGTCACGACCCGGAGGTCGACGAGATCAGCGCGGTCTTCGTCGCCAGCTACACGGACCCGGGCGCGGGTGCGATCCCGCCGCAGACCGGGACCGACCAGGTGCGTCTCGTCCCCGTGGGCTGACCGCTCCCGCACGACAAGGCGGTCGCGGCCAGGGACCACCGAGGTCCCTGGCCGCGACCGCCGTGGCACCGCCGCCACGTCGTCACCCCCGCACCGACCCCACCACTGCACCCTGAGAGGAACCACGACATGTGCTTCGGATTCGACGGCCACAAGGCCGTCCGTGAGGTGGCCGAGCGCCAGGGCGGTCTCGACCGCCGCGGCGTGCTTCGCGGCTTCGGCGCCGCTCTCGTCGGCGGAGCGGCGACGCTCGCCGCCGGCCCCGCCCTCGCCGCACCCGGCACCGGCAACGGCCTCGGGCCCGGCTCGCCCGTGCCGGACGCCAAGATCAGCATCCAGATGTACACCCTGCGGTCGATCACGAACGGCACGACCGTGGCCGACGTGCTCGCCTCGCTGTCCGGCTACGGCTACCGCCGTGTCGAGCTCGCGGGCACGTACGGCTACAGCGCGCAGGAGATGAAGGACCTGCTCGACTCCTACGACATCTCCGCCACGTCGGCGCACTCGGGTCTCAGCGCTGATCTCGACGCGGCGCGGGCGAAGTTCGAGGACGCCCGCACGCTGGGGCAGCGCTTCAGCGTCGTGCCGTACCTCCGGTCGCAGTCGTCCGACCAGTGGCGCGCGTGGGCGGACGCGATGAACGCCGAGGCCGAGGTGGCTCGGACGTACGGGCTCCGCTACGGCTACCACAACCACGCCCACGAGTGGTACGAGACCCTCGACGACGGCTCCAACGCGTGGGACATCCTCACCGAGCGCCTCGACCCGCGGTTCGTCCACTTCGAGGTCGACCTGTACTGGGCGGTCACGGGCGGCATCCTCAGCGGCCAGGCGACCGAGGCGACGGCGAGCCGGTTCGCCAGCGACGTCATCGCGGCGGCCCCGCAGAAGACGCTCCAGTACCACGTGAAGGACCGCGACGCCGGCACGTCGTCCGAGCGGGCCTTCGCCGACGTCGGCACCGGGTTCATCGACTTCCCGCTGATCTTCGGTGACCACCGCGTCCAGGAGTACATCGTCGAGAACGACCAGCCCGACGTCGACCCGCTCACCACGGCGCGGGTCGGCTGGAACTACCTCAGCTCGGTGCGCGCCTCGGTCTGACGCCTCACCGGCCACGGGCGACGGCCCCGTACCCCTTCGTGGGTGCGGGGCCGTCGCACGCTCAGCCCGTGGCGCGGCGCACGAGCGCCTCGACCCGGTCCTGCACCTCGTCCGTCCACTCGGTGATCGCGAAGGTCACCGGCCACATCACCCCGTCGTCGAGCCGGGCGGCGTCGTTGAAGCCGAGCGTGGCGTAGCGGGCGTCGAACTTCGCAGCGGCCTGGAAGAAGCACACGACCTGCTTGCCGTCGGCGTACGCCGGCATGCCGTACCACGTGCGCGCCTGCAGGTGCGGGGCGACCTCGGTGACGATCGCGTGCACCCGCTCGGCGAGCTGCCGGTCCGCGTCCGGCATGTCGGCGATGGCGTCGAGCGTCGCCTGCAGGGCGTCCGCCTTCTTCGCCCCGCCCTTCTCCACCCTCAGCTCCTCCGCGCGTCGCCTCATCGCCTCGCGCTCGGCGGCGCTGAAGCCCCCGGAGGTCTCCTCGTCGTCGGCCACGTCGACCCCTCTCCCTCGCTGTGGGCGGGACGCTACGCCGGTCGGCCACGACTGGGACGATCCTGGGCCGACTGGGACGCCGGTAGTCGGAACCGGCCCGGAGACGTCCCTGTCGGCGACAGGTCGTCCCACTCCGCGGCCGGTCGTCCCCGTCGCTCAGCGCACGAGCCGGTGGTACGCCTCGTTCCAGCGCAGCTCCTGCTCGAAGCGAGCCGGCCGCGTGTCGGCGTCGATCAGCGCCAGCTCGGTGCGCGTGATGCGCGCGAGGTCGGCGAGCACCTCGGCGTCGACTTGGCTCGACAGGACCGTGTGGTGGCTGCCCCCGGCCACGATCCAGCACTCGGCCGACGTGCGAAGGTCCGGGGCCGGCTTCCACACCGCGCGCCCGACGGGCAGCCGCGGCAGCGGCTCGGGCGGCACGACGACCTCGATCTCGTTCGCCACCATCCGGAACCGGTCGCCGAGGTCCGACAGGCACGCGACGACCGCGGGACCGGGCTCGGCGTCGAAGACGAGCCGGACCGGGTCCTCGCGGTTGCCGATCCCGAGCGGGTGGATCTCCACGCGCGGGGTCCCCGTGGCGATCGTGGGGCAGACCTCGAGCATGTGCGCGCCGAGGGACAGCGGCTCGCCGGGCCCGAAGTGGTACGTGTAGTCCTCCATGAACGAGGTGCCGCCGGGCAGTCCCTCGCCGGCGACCTTGAGCATCCGCAGCAGGGCCGAGGTCTTCCAGTCGCCCTCCCCGCCGAAGCCGTAGCCGTCGGACATGAGCCGCTGCACGGCGAGACCGGGCAGCTGCCGCAGCCCGGCGAGGTCCTCGAAGTTCGTGGTGAACGCCTTCGCCCCGATGTCGCCGAGCAGGCCGCGCAGCGCGAGCTCCTGGCGGGCGCCGTAGCGCAGCGCCTCGTGCCGCCCGCCGCCGCGGCGCAGCTCGGGCACGACGTCGTAGGTGTCCTCGTACTCGCCGACGAGGGCGTCGACCTCGGCGTCGGAGGTGCCGTCGACCGCGGCGACGAGGTCGGCGACCGCGAAGGCGTTGACGGTGACGCCGAGGCGCCACTGGGCCTCGGTGCGGTCGCCCTCGGTCACGGCGACGTTCCGCATGGTGTCGCCGAAGCGGGCCACGGTGAGCCGGCGGCCCTCGTGCCACGCGAGGGCGGCGCGGGTCCACGCCGCCAGGCGCGCCGTGACGTGCACGTCGGACGCGTGGCCGACGACGGTCTTGCGGACGACACCCATCCGGGACTGGATGTAGCCGAACTCCCGGTCGCCGTGGGCGGCCTGGTTGAGGTTCATGAAGTCCATGTCGATGCTCGACCACGGCAGCGACTCGTTGGCCTGCGTGTGCAGGTGCAGCAGCGGCACCTGCAGGGCGTCGAGGCCCCGGATCCACATCCTCGCGGGCGAGAACGTGTGCATCCACGCGACGACCCCGACGCACGAGGGGTCGGCGTTGGCGTCGGTCGCGAGCCGGTGGATGCCCTCGGAGGACGTGACGACCGGGCGCCACGTGAGGTCCGCGGGCAGCGCGCCGGACCCGTGCAGCAGCGCGGCGACCTGCTGGCTCTGCTCCGCGACCTGCTCGAGGACCTCCGGGCCGTACAGGCCCTGGCTGCCGGTGACGAACCAGATCTCGCGCGCGCTCATCGGGGGTCTCCCTCGGTTCCCTGGCCGTAGACGTTCTGGTACCGCTCGAACAGCCTGTCGACGGCCTCGGCCGGCAGGGGCTCGGGCGTTCCCAGCTGGTGGGCGAGGAACGTCGAGCGGGCGACGTCCTCGCACATGACGGCCGCCTTCACCGCGTCCTTCGCGTCGGAGCCGATCGTGAAGACGCCGTGCTGCGCCATGAGGACGGCGCGCGAACGGTGTCCCTCGAGGGTCTCGACGATGCCGCGGCCGATCGAGTCGTCGCCGATGAGCGCGAACGGGCCGACCGGGATCTCCCCGCCGAACTCGTCGGCCATCGCCGTCAGCACGCACGGGATGGGGCGACGGACGGCCGACCACGCGCACGCGTACGTCGAGTGCGTGTGCACGACGCCGCCGACGTCGGCGCGGTGCCGGTACACGTAGGCGTGCGCGGCGGTGTCAGAGCTGGGCGAGCGGTCGCCCTCCACGAGGGCGCCGTCGAGGTCGCACACGACCATCGCCTCGGGCGTCAGCTCGTCGTAGGAGACCCCGCTCGGCTTGATGACGAAGAGGTCGGCGCCGGGCACGCGCCCGGAGACGTTGCCTGCGGTCCACGCGACCAGGCCGTAGCGGACGAGCTCGCCGTGGAGGCGGGTGACGTCGGCGCGGACGGCGGCGACGCGTGCGCCGAGGTCCGTGCCCGGGGAGAGGTCGACGGTGGCGGGGGGCACGGGCTCCTCCTCGACGAGGCTGGTGTGAACGTTCACAAGTGAACGTTAACGAGGGTAGGCTCGTCAAGGTGACGACGGCGCCGGGTGCTCCTGCGGGTCGGCGCGGCGGCCGCCGTGCGCCGGTCATGCACGACGTCGCCCGGCTCGCCGGCGTGTCCCACCAGACCGTGTCCCGCGTCCTCAACGGGAGCCCGGGCGTCCGACAGGCGACCCGCGAGCGCGTCGAGGCCGCGATCGCCGAGCTGGACTACCGGCCGAACGCCGCGGCGCGCGCTCTGGTGACGGACAGGTCGGCCGCCGTCGGGGTGGTCGTCGCCGACACCACGCTGTTCGGCCCGGCGAGCATCCTCCTCGCCGTCGAGCAGTCGGTGCGCCGACGCGGGCGCGAGGTCAACGTCGCGTCCCTGCCCGACCTCGACGTCGCCTCGGTCGCGGACGCGTTCGCCTACCTCGAGGAGCTCCGGGTCGGAGGCGTCGTCGTCGTGGCTCCGCAGCGCACGGCTGCCGACGTCATGCTCGCCCTGCCCGAGGGGACGCCCGTCGTCGCGGTGGACGGCGGCCTCGTCGCCGACCTCCCCATCGTCTGCGTCGACCAGGCGCTCGGCGCCGCGCTCGTCACCGAGCACCTGCTCGACCTCGGCCACGAGACAGTGCACCACGTCGCCGGTCCGCCCGACTGGCTCGAGGCCGAGGAGCGGGTCGCCGGGTGGCGGGCGACGCTGAGCGACTCCGGCCGTGGCGTCCCCGAACCGGTGGGCGGCGGCTGGACCGCCGCCGACGGCTACGCCGCGGGGCAACTGCTCGCACGCGACCCCGACGTCACCGCCGTCTTCGCCGCCAACGACCCGACCGCGTTGGGCGTCGTCCGCGCCCTGCAGGAGGCCGGGCGCCGGGTGCCGGACGACGTCTCGGTCGCCGGGTTCGACGACGTGCCGGAGGCGCCCTTCTACGGCCCCGCCCTCACGAGCGTCCGGCAGAACTTCCCCGAGCTCGGCGAGCTCGCGGTCGCGACCCTGCTCGACCTCGTCGCCGGGGCCGAGGTGCCCCGGGGCCGCGTACCGGAGCGCACCGTCACGCCCTCGCTGGCCGTACGGTCCAGCACCGCCCCGCCCCCGACCACCCGGAGGACCTCATGACCGTGGACCGCGACGACGCCGTCCGCACCCTCGCCGAGGGTCGCGCCGTGCTCGGGATCGAGCTCGGCTCGACCCGCATCAAGGCCGTGCTCGTCGACCCCGCCGGCAACGTGCTCGCGACCGGCGGCCACGCGTGGGAGAACGACTTCGTCGACCGGCTGTGGACGTACTCCCTCGACGCCGTGTGGGCGGGCGTCCAGGAGGCCTTCCGCGCGGTGCGCGCCGACGCGGAGCGGCGCTTCGACGTCCTCCCGCGAAGGCTCGCCGCCGCGGGGGTGTCGGCCATGATGCACGGGTACCTCGCCCTCGACGCCGACGGCGAGCTGCTCGTCCCCTTCCGCACGTGGCGCAACACGACCACCGGCGCGGCGGCGGCGGAGCTCACCGAGGAGCTGGGGTTCAACATCCCGCTGCGCTGGTCGGTGGCCCACTACTACCAGGCCGTCCTGGACGACGAGCCGCACGTGCCGCAGGTGGCGTCGCTCACGACGCTCGCCGGGTACGTCCACCGGCGCCTGACGGGGGAGCAGGTCCTCGGGGTGGGCGACGCGTCCGGGATGTTCCCTGTGGACCCGTCGACCCGGGACTACGACGCGGACCTGCTGTCTCGAGTCGACGCCCTGGTGGCTCGGCGGAACGCGTCCGCGGCTGCGCTGTCCGCGCTCCTGCCGACCGCCCTCGCCGCGGGTGCCGACGCCGGTCGCCTCACGGCGGAGGGGGCGGCACTGCTCGACCCGTCCGGTGACCTGCAGCCGGGGGTCCCGTTCTGTCCTCCCGAGGGCGACGCCGGCACGGGCATGGTCGCGACGAACGCCGTCGCTCCCCGAACCGGCAACATCAGCGTGGGCACGAGCGTGTTCGCCATGGCCGTGCTCGAGCAGCCCCTCGCCCGTGTTCACCACGAGATCGACGTCGTGACGACGCCGGTCGGGGACCTCGTCGCGATGGTCCACTGCAACAACGGCGCGAGCGAGCTCGGCGCGTGGGCCGGCCTGCTCGGGGGGTTCGCGGCGGCGCTCGGGGCGAGTGCGGACCCCGATGCCGTCTTCGGTGCGCTCCTGCGCGCTGCGCTCGACGGCGAGCCGGACGGCGGCGGCCTCCTCGCCTACAACTACCTCGCCGGTGAGCCGATCACGGGCCTCGACGAGGGGCGGCCGCTCGTCGTCCGCACCCCCGACAGCCGGCTCACGTTCGCCAACTTCGCCCGCACCCAGGTGTACGGCGTGTTCGGCACGCTGAGCCTCGGCATGGAGGTGCTCGCGGAAGAAGGCGTCGAGCTCGACGTGATGGTGGGCCACGGTGGTCTGTTCCGCACCGAGGGTGTCGCGCAGCGGCTGCTCGCGGCCGCGCTCGGCATCCCGGTCGCCGTCAACGACGCGGCGGACGAGGGCGGCGCGTGGGGCATCGCCGTCCTGGCGGCCTACGCGGTGCGGGACACCGGTCAGGAGCTCGCCGAGTTCCTCGACCGGACCGTGTTCGCCCGCTCCGCCACCGCGGTCGTCGAGCCGGAGCCGGACGACGTGGCCGGGTACGCGCGCTACCTCGACCGCTACCGGGCGGGGCTGGTCGTCCAGGAAGCGGCGACGGCCGCCTTGCCGTGACCACCGCTACGCCGACGACTGCGTGACGGACGCCCACCACTCGCCGGTCGCGCGCGCGGTCCTCAGGGACCTCGACCGGCAGCAGGTGCCTGGCGCCCGACACCTCGTGCGCGGTCCATCCCGCTCGTGCGGCGTGGCCTCGGAGCGAGGGCGGGTCGACGAGGTGGTCGTCGGCCCCCCACCGGAGCAGCACGGGCGCCGTGAGCCGGTCGAGGACCGCGGTCACCGGTTCCTGGTCGACGAGCACCGCCTCGACCGTCGACGCGAACCCGCTGACGAACCGGTCGAGGTGGCGGACCCGGGTCCGCACCGGGGTGACGTCGTCGGCCCAGACAGGCGCCTGCGCCGCCGACACGCGGGACGGGTCGCCGCCGAGCAGACCCGAGCGCCAGGTGGCCGGCGCGACCCGGTCCTCGACGGAGCCGCGTGTCGCGGGGAGCAGCGGCGCGCCGGCCACGCGCAGCACCGCACGGGCCACCGGCGGTGCCGCCGCCACGACGGCACGACCCGCGGTCCGCCAGAGCAGCACCTCGGACCGTCCGGTGCGCCGCCACGGCAGGGCCGGGGCCGCGAGCACGAGTCCCCCCACCCGATCGGGCACGAGATCAGCGGCCAGGACCGCGATCAGCCCGCCGGCGGATCACCCGTGCAAGCACCACGCGCTCGAGGTCGAGGTGGTCCAGGAGGGCCCGTACGAACCGCGCGTCCGACAGGACCGCGGGCCGGTGGCCGGCGGGTGCGCCGGTGAGGCCGGTGAGGCTTCCCGGCACGTCGACCGACACCACGGACCCGAGCGGTGCCAGGGCGGCGACCAGGTCCAGCCAGCGGGAGGCGCTGCCCGGTAGCGAGCGCCACCGGTGGCGGGCCGCGGGTCCTCCCGACAGAGTCGAGCGCATGGCCGCCGACTCCGCCCAGCCCGAGGACCTCGACGACGTCTACGGCGACTTCAACGACGCTGTCAACATGACACCGAAGGAGCTCCGCGAGTGGCTCGACACCGACGAGTCCACGTCCGTCGGTGACTCCTCCGGCGGTGGCGAGTCGACCGGGCACGCGAGCGGGCGGCGGATCCTCGAGATCAAGGACACGAAGAAGGCCGACCTCACCGAGTCCGACGTCGCCCACATGCGCAAGGTCGTCGGCTACGTCGCCCGGCACAGCAAGCAGCGGCCGAAGGGCGACGTCGAGGACACGCCCTGGCGGTACAGCCTCATGAACTGGGGGCACGACCCGCTCAAGGGCTGACGCGTGCTCCCGCAGGTCCTGCCCGCGCTGCTGCCCGGCAGCGACCCGTGGCCGCTGTGGCCGAGCCTGGTCGCCCTCCTCCTCTCGGCCGGTGTCATCGTCTACACCGGGACGAAGATCACCGGGGTCGTCGACGAGATCGCCGACCGCACCGGACTCGGGGAGGCCATCGCAGGGGCGATCTTCCTCGGTGCGACGACGTCCCTGCCCGGACTCGTCACGCTCGCGACGGGCGCGCTCGCCGGCGACGCGCAGTTCGCGCTCGCCAATCCCGTCGGCGGGATCCTCATCCAGACGGTGTGGCTGAGCGTCGCCGACATCTTCTACCGCCGCGTCAACCTCGAGCACGCCGCGGCCAGCAGCGAGAACCTCATGCAGTCCCTCATCCTCGTCGGGCTGCTCGCCGTGCCGCTGTTCGGCTACGCGGTCCCGAACCTGTCGCTGTTCGCCGTCCACCCGGCGTCGCTCGCCATCCCGGTCCTCTACGTCGCGGGTCTCGTCCTCGTGCGCCAGCAGCGCAACGAGCCGATGTGGGAGCCGGTCGAGACCCCGGACACCGTCCACGACGAGCCCGAGGAGCCGTCGGAGCGCAGCGCGGGCCGGCTCGCGGTGCTGTTCCTCTCGCTCGCGGTGTCGATGGCCGTGGCCGGCTACACGGTCGGACGCGCCGGGCTCGGCGTCGTCGAGGCGACGGGACTCTCCGGGGGCCTCGTCGGGTCGACCCTCACGACCGGGGTCTCGTCGATGCCGGAGCTCGTCACGCTCATCGCGGCCGTCCGGATGCGCGCGCTCGCGCTCGGCGTGGGCGACATCATCGGCGGCAACGTCTTCGACGCCCTCCAGATCGCGCTCGCCGACGTCTTCTACCGGCA
This sequence comes from Aquipuribacter nitratireducens, assembly GCF_037860835.1. Taxonomy (NCBI): domain Bacteria; kingdom Bacillati; phylum Actinomycetota; class Actinomycetes; order Micrococcales; family Intrasporangiaceae; genus Aquipuribacter; species Aquipuribacter nitratireducens. Next base: position 147,804 of record NZ_JBBEOG010000004.1, read on the forward strand.
GGGCGTCGTCTACGCCGACGCCGGACCGACGGGTCTGCTGCTGCTCGCCGCCGCCCTCCTCATGAGCGCGCTGCTCGCCGCCGGGCTGCTCCTGCGCGGACGCCGCGGGATCGGCTTCGAGGGCTTCGCCATCCCCACGATCTGGGTGGCGGCGATCGTCGGGGTCGCGTTCCTCTAGGGCCTCAGCGCGGCGCCGGCACCCCGGGCGGGCGCCGGTGGGCACGCTTCACCTCGTACATCGCGGAGTCGGCGCGCCGCAGGAGCGAGGCCGCGTCATCGCCGGGGACCGCGACCACGGCACCGATGCTCGCGCCCACGGGAAGACCGGGTGCCGCGTCGGCGAGGGCGGGCGCGAGCGCCCCGCGGACGCGATCGGCGAGCATGTCGGCGACGGCGGCGTCGGGGACGCCGGGGCAGACGGCGACGAACTCGTCACCGCCGAGGCGCCCCGTCGCGTCCTGCGGGCGCAGCGTCGACCGCAGCCGGGTCGCGACGAGCCGGAGCACGAGGTCGCCCGCCTCGTGCCCCAGGGTGTCGTTGACGTCCTTGAAGCGGTCGAGGTCGCAGAACAGGACGGCGACACCGCCGTTGCGCCGGTCGGCGAGCACGGTGTCGAGCTCCTCGACGAGGCGACGGCGGTTGAGGAGGCCTGTCAGCGGGTCGTGGTGGGCGAGGAACGCGAGCCGCTCCTGCGCGGCGCGCCGCTCTGTGACGTCGAGTACCTGCGCGACGACGGTCGTGCGGCCGTTGGGCGCCGACATGAGGGAGACGTGGACCTGCGTCCACACGGGCGTCCCGTCGGGGCGCAGGTGGCGCACCTCCCCGTCCCACCGGGTCCGCGTGCCGTGGGCGATCTCGTCGAGGGCGCGGCGGGTGCGGCGGGCGTCGTCGGGGTCGAGGAGCTCGCGCCAGCGCAGCGTCGACGGGTCGCGTCCGAGGAGGACCACGAGCGCGGGATTGGCGTCGCGGAGCACCCAGCCACCGTCCGTGCCCCGCACGACGACCGCCTTGCCGATGACCGCCGCGTCGCTGGCCTCGGCGAGCCGGTCCCGCGAGGCCGCGAGCTCGGCCGCGAGGGTGTCGCGGGACTCCTGCAGGGTCGCGAGCGCCTGGCTCGTCACCATGACGAGGACGGTGAAGCACTGGACGAGCGCCGCCCGCGCCGCCTCGTCCGAGACGACCGCGAACGCCCCGGTGCCGATGACGGTGCCGACGACGGCGACGACCCCGACGACCGCGCTGAGGAGGGCACTCGTCCGTCGGCCGAGCCGGACCCCGGACCACACCGGGACCGCGAGGGCGAGGAACAGCGTGCTGATGCCGCCGTCGGTGAGGAAGAGCCACGTGACGAGCACCCCGGCGGCGCAGCAGACGAGGGCTGTCTCCACGGGGCGGCGCACCCACTGGGCGTCGCCCCGGGTACGGCGCAGGGAGAGGAGGACCGCGAGCACGACGAAGGTCGTGCCCCCGTTCCGTGCGGACACCAGTGCCCACGTCGGCCACGCACTCGCATCGGCGAGAGCGGCCAGCGCCACCGTCACGAGGGTGCCGCTGACGACCCCGACCGCGAGGCACGCGGCGAGGAGCCGCATGACCTCGCCGGGCTCGCGGAGCGCGGACCCGCCCGAGAGCGCGCGGCGGACGAGCGCGGCCCCGAGGGCGGCGTGGACGACGTTGACCGCTCCGTATGCCGCAGCCAGGTCCCACGCCGCGCCCGTCCACCGGTTCATGAGGACCGTGCACAGGAGGAGCAGCGTCGCCGGGAGGGCGGCCCGGCGCCACGTCGGGTGCTGCAGCAGCCACCACACGCCCACGCCGGCCGCCGGCCACACGAGGGACACCTGGGAACCCTCAGGGCGCGTCTCACGGCCGACCCACATGGCGACGACGTACACGAGCAGCAGGACGGCGTCGCGGGACACGGCGCGAGTGCGCATGCCGACCTCCTCCTCCGTCGAGACGACATGACGTCCGTCACATCGGCGCAACGGCCCGGGTTCCTGAGCGCGCCCGCCCTGCGTCCGACCTCGGGTCGTGAGCCGCACGCCTGGCTCGGCTACGGTCGGCTCGTGCTGCTGTCCGACCACGACGTCGCCGCCGCCGTCGCGGCGGGGGAGATCGTCCTCGAGCCCTACGACGCGACGATGATCCAGCCCAGCAGCGTCGACGTCCGCATCGACCGGTGGTTCCGCCTCTTCGACAACCACCGCTACGGGCTCATCGACCCCAGCGTCGAGCAGCCCGACCTGACCCGGCTCGTCGAGGTGCCTGCGGGGGAGTCGTTCGTCCTCCACCCCGGCGAGTTCGTCCTCGGCTCGACGTACGAGCAGGTGACGCTCGGCGCGGGCCTCGCCGCCCGGCTCGAGGGCAAGTCGAGCCTCGGGCGCCTCGGTCTGCTCACCCACTCGACCGCCGGGTTCATCGACCCCGGCTTCTCCGGCCACGTCACCCTCGAGCTGTCGAACATGGCGACGCTGCCGATCGCGCTGTGGCCCGGCATGAAGATCGGGCAGCTGTGCTTCTTCCGGCTCTCGAGCCCGGCCGAGCACCCGTACGGCTCCGGCGGGGAGCGGCACAACCGGTACCAGGGCCAGCGCGGACCCACGGCCAGCCGGTCGTGGCAGAACTTCCACCGCAGCGAGGTCTGAGCCGTGCCGGGACTGCGCCGACGGGCCGCCGCCGACCCGTGGGCGCCGCTGCGCGGCCGCCACCTGCTGCTGGTGCCGACCGTCGCCGGTCCGGACCAGGTCGACGCCCTCGTCCGCTGCTGGTACCCGCAGGCCGACCTCGTCGGCACCGGCACCGCCGACCTCGACGGCGTCGCTGCCCTCCACGGCCCCCACGACATCAGCACCGAGGCGGCCGTCGCGGCCGAGGTCCCCACCCCGTGGTCGGTGGCCTACGACCTCGAGGTCGAGCGCTCGCCGCGTCAACCCGGCGAGCCGCCGCGTCGACCCGACGGCCTGCACCGCGCCTTCCCCGACGGGCTCCCGACCGGGGCCGAGCTCGCCGGGCTCGAGCTGCTCCTCGCCCTGGCCCGCCGGCTCGGCGGTGCCGTCCGTCCCGTCGGGTCGCGGGACGCGCTGACGCCCGACCACACGACGGCCGTCGAGACGCGCGTCGTGTCCCCGACGTGGATCCGGCCCGCCGACGTCGCGGCGGTGTGCGCGCAGGAGGGCGAGGGCGTCCAGGTCGCGGTCGGCGGCGACACCTCCCCGGAGGCGCTCGAGGCGCCGGACGGCACCCCGTTCGTCGTCCACCTGCCGATGGGCCCGGCCGGGGCCGTGGTCGTCGAGGGGCAGGTGGCGGAGCACCCGGAGCCCGCCGTGGCGGGCGAGCCGTTCGGGGCGGGTCCGATGGCCGTCTACGACGTCCGGTGGGTGGCCCCGGACGAGGAGTGGCACCTCCTCGAGCACCTCGAGGGCCTTGCGCTGGCGTGCCGCGAGCGGGCCCGCCGCCCGATGGCGGCCATCACGCGCACGCTCGCGGAGCTCGGCGGCGGCGCGATCGTCGACGCCGACGGCTTCCTCGTCGACCGCTACCAGGTCTGATCCGGGCGCCGGCCGGCGTCAGGCCTGGCCGGCGGGCTCGGCGCTCTCCTGCGACTGCCCCGCCGGCTGTCCGCGGCGCACCGCCTCGAGCAGGAGCTGGGCGACGTCGAGCACCTCCGTGCTCTCCGGTGCCCTCTGCTCGCCCTGGAGGCTCGTGAGGCCGTCGGACAGCATGACGCGGCAGAACGGGCAGCCGACCGCGATCGCCCCGGCTCCGGTCGCGACGGCCTCCGTCGTGCGGTTGATGTTGACGCGGGTGCCGAGCTTCTCCTCCATCCACATGCGGGCGCCGCCGGCGCCGCAGCAGAAGCTCGTCGTGCCGCTGCGGGGCATCTCCGTCAGGCGCGTGCCCGAGGCCTCGATGAGCTCCCGCGGCGGGGCGTAGACGCCGTTGTGCCGCCCGAGGTAGCACGGGTCGTGGTACGTGACGTCGCGACGGTCGGCGTCCGGCGCCGACACCGGCGTGAGGCGGCCGTCGCGTACGAGCCGGTTCAGCAGCTGGGTGTGGTGGACGACGTCGAGCTGCGTCCCGAGCTGGGGGTACTCGTTGCCGAGGGTGTTGAAGCAGTGGGGGCACGTGACGACGACCTTCGTGCCGCCCGGCTCGGCACCGGCCTCCTGCAACGTCTCGACGTTCTGCGCCGCGAGCATCTGGAACAGGAACTCGTTGCCGGCGCGCCGGGCCGGGTCGCCCGTGCAGGCCTCCGCGGGGCCGAGGACGGCGAAGCGGACCCCGGCGGTGTGGAGGAGCTCGGCGACGGCGCGGGTCGTCTTCTTGGCGCGGTCCTCGAACGCGCCCGCGCAGCCGACCCAGAACAGGTAGTCGACCTCGCTCAAGGCGTCGACGTCGTCCGGTCCGCCCCCGCCGACGACGGGCACGGGGAACGACAGCCCCTTCGCCCAGTCCATGCGCTGCTTCGCGCCGACACCCCACGGGTTCTGCCGCTTCTCGAGGTTGCCGAAGAGGTTCCCCAGCTCGGTGGGGAAGGCGTCGGCGAGCAGGACCTGGTGCCGGCGCATGTCGACGACGTGGTCGACGTGCTCGATGTCGACCGGGCACTGCTCGACGCACGCCCCGCACGTCGTGCACGACCACAGGACGTCCTCGCTCATCGCCGCGCCGTCGGAGCCGGCGCCCGCCGCGACGAGGGAGCCGAGGACGTCGGCGTGCGGGTCGCGCTCCCACCCCGCGGGCACGCCCGCGTAGTCGCCCCCGCCGGCGACCTCGCCGACGAGGGGGCGCCCGAGGGCGTCAGAGCCGGAGTCGTGGCCGTCCAGCGCGCGGGCGGCGTCGTCGTACGCCCGGGCGCGCATCGAGGTGATGAGGAGCTTCGGGCTCAGGGGCTTCTCGGTCTGCCACGCCGGGCACTGGTCCTGGCAGCGGCCGCACTCGGTGCACGTCGTGACGTCGAGCAGGCCCTTCCACGTGAGGTCGGAGGCCGAGCCGACCCCGAGGGCGGCGTCGTCGGGCAGGTCCTCGGCCGCCTCGAGGTCGACGACCTCCCCGCCGACCCGGATCGGCTGCACCGCGCCGAGGCTCGTCCGGCCCGACGCGTGCCGCTTGAGGAAGACGTTGAACGGCGCGGTGAATCGGTGCCACGCGACGCCCATCGTCGGGGTGAGCCCGATGACGACGAACCACGCCATCGACACGACGATCTTGACGGCGGCGACGACCGTGATCGCGGCCGCCAGCGCGCCGGTCGAGATCCCGACGAGCGCCTCGCCGAGCCACGCGGTCAGGGGGTAGTGCAGCAGCGTCGCCGTGCCCGCGCCCTCGGCGCTCTCGTACGCGTACTCCAGCGCCCGGAGCGCGAGCACGCACACGACGATCGCGAGGATCGTCGCCTCGACGTAGTAGGCCTGCCACGTCGTCGAGCGGTAGAAGCGGGACCGGCGCGGCTGGCCGGCGGCGCGCGGCCCCTGGAGCTGGCGGATGACGACGAGGGTGAGGATGCCGAGGCCGGTGAGCCACGCGATCGCCTCGACGACCCACTCGTAGGGCGGGAAGTGGCCGATCACGGGCAGCACGAAACCGGGGTCCGTCAGCTGCCCGTACGCGGTGGCGAGGGTCCCGACGAGCGCGACGAAGCCGACCATGACGAACCAGTGGGCGGCGCCGACCCACCGCCGCCGCAGCATCCGCGTGTGCCCGACGACCTCCCGGACGGTCGTGACGAGGCGTGTGCCGAGGGCGTCGGTGCGCGTGGGATCGGGCTGACCGAGCCGCAGCACGGCGACCATGCGGGCGAGCGTCGCGACGAACAGGGCGACGCCGGCCGCGGTGACCGCGAGCGCGATGACGAGGGCGACGGCCTGCAGCACCTGCAGAGAGTCCACGCTGAAGCTCCTTCCGGGTGCGCTCAGCCTCTCATGTTACCGACCAGTAACCACCTGAGGGTGTCGAACCTGCGTCACCGGGTACGCGAGGCCCATGCAGGAGCGGCGGACACGGGCGGCAGCATGAGCAGGGACGCGATCGCGGCGCCGTGGGGCACCCGCACGCCCTACGGGCGGGGGGAGGTGTGGCCGGTCCGCGTCGACATGCACCTCGCCGACGGGGTGACCGAGGCGGACGTCGACCGGTGGGTCCAGTCGGCGTCCATCCTCCACAGCAACGGCGACGCCCTCGACATCGCCGTCAAGGACGGCCGGGTGGTCGGGGTGAGGGGGCGCGGGGAGGACCGTGTCAACCACGGCCGGCTCGGCCCGAAGGACCTGTTCGGGTGGCAGGCGAACCGCTCGCCGGACCGCCTCACACGTCCCCTCGTCCGCCGGGGCGGCCGGCTCGTGGAGACCGACTGGGACGAGGCCATGGACCTCGTCGTGCGCCGCAGCCAGGACCTCCTCGCCGAGCAGGGACCCTCCGCCCTCGGCTTCTACACGACCGGTCAGCTGTTCCTCGAGGAGTACTACACCCTCGGTGTCGTCGCCCACGCCGGTGTCGGGACCCCGCACGTCGACGGGAACACCCGGTTGTGCACCGCGACGGCGGCCGCGGCGCTCAAGCAGTCGTTCGGCTGCGACGGCCAGCCCGGGTCGTACACCGACGTCGACCACGCCGACGTCATCGCCCTGTACGGGCACAACATGGCGGAGACGCAGTCCGTGCTGTGGACCCGCATCCTCGACCGGCTCGCGGGGCCGAACCCGCCCGCCGTCGTGTGCGTGGACCCGCGCCTGACCCCGGTGGCGCGCGAGGCGGCGGTGCACCTGGCGCCACGCCCCGGCACGAACGTCGCGCTCATGAACGGACTGCTCGCGGAGGTCATCGCCCACGACTGGGTCGACCACGACTACGTGGAGCGCCACGTCGTCGGGTTCGACGAGCTGAAGGAGCAGCTCGCCACGTGGTCGGCCGACCGAGCGGCGGACGTCTGCGACGTGCCCGTCGAGGACCTCCGCGAGGCGGCGCGGCTCGTCGGCACCGCCGACCGGCTGCTCTCCACCGTGCTCCAGGGCTTCTACCAGTCGAACCAGGCGACCGCGGCCGCGGTCCAGGTCAACAACATCCACCTGGTCCGCGGCAGGCTCGGGACGCCTGGCAACGGCATCCTCCAGATGAACGGGCAGCCGACCGCACAGAACACGCGGGAGGCGGGCGCGGACGGCGACCTCGCGGCGTTCCGGAACTGGACGAACGAGTCGCACGTCGCCGACCTCGCGCGGGTGTGGAACGTCGACCCGATGACGATCCCGCACTACACCCCGCCGACCCACGTCATGCAGCAGCTGCGCTACGCCGAGGAGGGCTCGATCCGCTTCCTCTGGGTGCAGGCGACCAACCCGCTCGTGTCCCTCCCGGAGCTGCACCGGGTGCGCTCGGTGCTGTCCCAGGAACGGCTCTTCCTCGTCGTCCAGGACATCTTCCTCACCGAGACGGCGCAGATCGCCGACGTCGTCCTCCCCGCGGCGACGTGGGGCGAGAAGGAGGGCACGTTCACGAACGTCGACCGCACCGTCCACTACTCGGGGAAGGCGGTCGAGCCACCCGGCGAGGCGCGACCGGACCTCGACATCTTCCTCGACTACGCGCGTCGCATGGGCTTCCAGGACAAGGACGGCGGCCCGCTCGTGCACTGGCACGACCCGGAGTCGGCCTTCGAGGCGTGGAAGGAGTGCACGCGCGGTCGGCCGTGCGACTACACGGGGCTGACGTACGACCGGCTGCAGGGTGGATCGGGCGTCCAGTGGCCCTGCAACGACCGCAGCCCGGACGGCACCGAGCGCCTGTACGTCGACGGGGCGTTCTGGAGCGCACCGGACTACTGCGAGAGCTACGGGCGGGACCTCGTCACCGGGGCGCCCGTGAGCCAGACCGAGTACAAGGCCCTCAACCCCCACGGCAAGGCGGTCGTCAAGTACGCCCGGTACGTCCCGCCCCACGAGCTGCCGAGCGAGGAGTACCCGCTGCAGCTCACGACCGGCCGTACCCTCTACCACTTCCACACCCGCACGAAGACGGCCCGGGCGCCCCAGCTGCAGGCCGCGGCCCCGGAGGTGTGGGTCGAGATGTCCGCGCACGACGCCGACGCGTACGGCGTCGCGGAGGGCGACCTCCTCGAGGTCGCGTCCCCGCGCGCCGCCGTGCAGGCGCGGCTGCGGGTGAGCGGCATCCGGCGAGGCGTCGTCTTCCTGCCCTTCCACTACGGCTACTGGGACACCCCGTCGGGGCACGAGCCCGACGGTGGCGCGCGCGCGGCCAACGAGCTCACGGTCACCGAGTGGGATCCCTGCTCCAAGCAGCCGATCTTCAAGACGGCCGTCGCGCGGGTCCGGCTGCTCGAGCGCGGTGACGGGACGCCGTCGGCCGCGCCCTCGACGACCGCGTCCCGCTCGGTGCGAACCGGTCCGCCCGCCACGGCGGGAGGGCCGGCGGCCGCGGTCGAGGAGGACGTCCGCGCCCGGGTCGCCGGAGGTGCACGATGAAGATCGGGATGGCGCTGCGGGAGCTGCACCGCTCGGAGAACGAGCTCGCCCGGGCCTTGCTCGAGGTGTCGGAGCGGCACCGGGTCGACCACGACGTCTTCTACCTCGGCCGTGAGCTCGCGTCGTGGTCGCAAGCGCACGTCCGCGCGCTCGCGGACGCGGGAAGCCGCTACGACGTCGACCTCGACCCCGAGCCGGTCACGGGGCAGGGCCTGCTGGCAGCCGCGCGCGAGCGGTGGTCGGACGCCGTCGGTCGGGACCCGCGGGCTGCCCTCCGTCTGCTCGTCGACGTCCGCGAGGTCTACACGCTCGCGTGCGGGGTCTCGGTCGACTGGGAGCTGGTCGCGCAGGCGGCGCAGGGAGTGCGGGACGCCGAGCTGCTGGCGCTCAGCAAGGCCTGCCACCCCGAGACGCTGCGGCAGATGCGGTGGGCGAACGCGAAGCTCAAGGAGTCCGCCACCCAGATCCTCGTCAGCTGATGGGGGAGGGTGGCTCCCCGGACGACGCGCTGGGCATGACGAGGATCGTCCTGCGACCCGTGGGCACGCCCCTCCCGCTGGGCTTCCTCGGTCTCGCGGTGGCGACGACGGCCTTCGCGGTCCTCCAGCTCGGCTGGCTGCCGCCGGAGCAGGGGCGGGTGGTCGCCCTCGCGGCCCTGCTCTTCACCGCACCGGTCCAGCTGCTCGCGTCCGTGTTCGGCTTCCTCGCACGCGACCCTGTCGCCGGGACCGGTATGGCGGTGCTGTCAGGGACCTGGGTCGTCGTCGGGTACGTCACCCTCACGACTGCACCCGGCGCCTCGAGCGCGGGCCTCGGCGTCCTGCTCGTGCTCTCGGCGCTCGCGCTGAGCGTCCCGGCGGCCGCTGCGCGCACCAAGCTCGTGCCCGCGGCGGTCATCGCCCTGTCCGCCCTCCGGTTCGCCGTGACAGGGGTGGCGGAGCTCACCGGGTCGGCGGGCTGGTCGTCGGCCGCAGGTGCGACCGGGCTCGTGCTCGGGGCGCTCGCCCTCTACGCCGCCCTCGCCCTCGAGCTGGAGGACGCCTCGCACCGCACCTCCCTGCCGCTGGGGCGGCGCGGGGCGGCCGGCGTGGCGATGCACGGCGACGTGCGTCAGCAGCTCGGCGAGGTCCGCCACGAGGCGGGGGTCCGCGACCAGCTGTGACGCCGGCCGCTGCCCTTCACAGGAGCCCGACGAGCCACCGGGTCGCGACCACGAGGAGCGGGGCCGCCGTCACGAGCATGGCGACGACGACGAGCACGGCGACGAGCCGGGCCGCGGGCGACACCTCGCCGTCGGCGGTCCTCCCGCGCAGGAACCTCAGCACGGAGCCAGGGTACGGGCGCTCAGCGACGACGCCTCGGGCGAGTCTCGTCGCCCGTGTAGGGCGTCTGCATCGCCTCGGGCAGCTGGTTGCCCTTCTTCGCCGTCCGGGCGGCGACCTGCCGCGTCGCCATGGTCCGGATGACGGTGACGGCCGCGCCGCTGATCGCTGCGAAGACGAGCGCCTCGACCGCGCGCACCTCCGGGCTCTCCGGCTCCTCGGGAGCCTCCCGTCCGGTGACGGCCTTCCACGTGACGAGGAGGACCTTGTTGACCACGGCCAGGGCGGCGAAGCGGAAGGCGATCGACATCAGCTTCCACGCGAAGGTCGGCATGTCCCGACCCTGCCCCTGGAGACCCGTGGCGGCAACAGATCGCCGGAGTTGAGCCCGATCGGCTCAAGAATGAGGCGTCCCGACTTGACACGGGACGGCTCAAGACCGACTCTCGTGGTCGGAACGGCCCGTCGACCCGGCGGGCCGCGCGAACGCCCCAGCAGAAGGAGTACCCCCGATGGGCCGTGCAGTAGGCATCGACCTGGGCACCACCAACTCCGTCGTCGCGATCCTCGACGGCGGCGAGCCCAGCGTCATCGCGAACGCCGAGGGCGGGCGCACCACGCCCTCCGTCGTCGCGTTCGCCAAGAACGGCGACGTCCTCGTCGGCGAGATCGCCAAGCGCCAGGCCGTGACCAACGTCGAGCGGACCATCCGCTCCGTCAAGCGCCACATGGGCACCGACTGGTCCCAGTCGATCGACGACAAGAAGTACACGCCGCAGGAGATCAGCGCCCGCGTCCTGCAGAAGCTCAAGCGCGACGCGGAGTCCTACCTCGGCGAAGCCGTCACCGACGCCGTCATCACCGTCCCCGCGTACTTCAACGACGCCGAGCGGCAGGCGACGAAGGAGGCCGGCGAGATCGCGGGCCTCACCGTCCTCCGCATCATCAACGAGCCCACCGCGGCGGCCCTGGCCTACGGCCTCGACAAGGGCAAGGAGGACGAGAACATCCTCGTCTTCGACCTCGGCGGCGGCACGTTCGACGTGTCCCTCCTCGAGGTCGGCAAGGACGACGACGGCTTCTCCACAATCCAGGTCCGCGCGACCTCCGGGGACAACCGCCTCGGGGGTGACGACTGGGACAACGCCGTCGTCGAGCACCTGCTCGGCAAGGTGAAGATGTCGACCGGCGTCGACCTGTCGAAGGACAAGATCGCCATGCAGCGCCTCTCGGAGGCCGCCGAGCAGGCGAAGAAGGAGCTGTCGAGCTCGACGAGCACGAGCATCTCCCTGCAGTACCTGTCGATGACGGAGAACGGGCCCGTCCACCTCGACGAGCAGCTGACGCGCGCGCAGTTCGAGCAGATGACCTCCCACCTGCTCGACCGCACGAAGGCGCCGTTCCACCAGGTCATCAAGGACGCCGGCATCAGCGTCTCGGACATCTCCCACGTCGTCCTCGTCGGCGGGTCCACCCGCATGCCGGCCGTCACCGAGGTCGTCAAGCAGCTGACGGGCGGCAAGGAGCCGAACAAGGGCGTCAACCCGGACGAGGTCGTCGCCCTCGGCGCCGCCCTCCAGGCCGGCGTCCTCAAGGGCGACCGCAAGGACGTCCTCCTCATCGACGTCACGCCGCTGTCCCTCGGCATCGAGACCAAGGGCGGGCTCATGACGAAGCTCATCGAGCGCAACACCGCGATCCCGACCAAGCGGAGCGAGGTCTTCACGACCGCCGACGACAACCAGCCGTCGGTGCTCATCCAGGTGTTCCAGGGCGAGCGCGAGCTCGCGCAGCACAACAAGCCGCTGGGCACCTTCGAGCTCACCGGCATCGCGCCGGCCCCGCGGGGCGTGCCGCAGATCGAGGTCACCTTCGACATCGACGCCAACGGCATCGTCCACGTCAACGCGAAGGACCGCGGCACGGGCAAGGAGCAGTCCATGACGATCTCCGGCGGCTCGGCGCTGCCGAAGGACGAGATCGACCGCATGGTGCGCGAGGCCGAGGAGCACGCGGAGGAGGACCGCAAGCGCCGCGAGGAGGCCGAGACCCGCAACCAGGCCGAGGGGCTCGTCTTCCAGACGGAGAAGTTCCTCGCCGACAACGCCGACACGCTCCCCGAGTCGGAGAAGGCGGAGGTCGACACGGCCCTCGCCGACCTCAAGAAGGCGCTCGAGGACCCCGCCACCCCCGTCGACGACCTCAAGGCGAAGGTGGAGAAGGTGTCGAGCACGAGCCAGGCGCTCGGCGCGGCGATGTACGCGGCCACGGCCGCCTCGGGTGAGGGGGCGCAGGGCGCGGCCGGCGACACCCCCGGTGACGCCGGTGCGGGGTCCGACGAGGACGTCGTCGACGCGGAGGTCGTCGACGAGGACGAGAGCAAGTGACCGGTCAGCCCGAGGACAGCGTGAGCCAGCCCGGCAGCGACGTCCCCGCACCCGCCGGCGACGACCTCGCCGCGGCGGCGGAGGCCGTCGACCAGCAGGAGGCCGTAGGGACCGACCACCCGGGACCCGACGAGTCCGTGGCCGCCGCCGACGAGGCGGCGGCCCGGGCCGAGGGCGGGCTGCCGCCGGTCGACGGCCCGGAGCGGCCGGCCGGGGAGGGGTCGGACCCGCTCGGTGAGGCGCTCGCCCTCGCCGACGCGCGGTTGCAGGACCTCCAGCGGGAGCGGGCGGACTTCGTCAACTACCGCCGGCGCGTCGAGCGCGACCGGGAGCAGGCGGGGCAGGAGGCGCGCGCCGCCGTCCTCGCCGCGCTCCTGCCCGTCCTCGACGACGTCGAGGGCGCCCGGCAGCACGGCGACCTCACGGGTCCCTTCGCGGCGGTGGCGGACAAGCTGACCGCCACGCTGCAGCGGCTCGGTCTCGAGGCGTTCGGGGAGGCCGGCGAGCCGTTCGACCCCTCGCTCCACGAGGCGCTGCTGCAGGACGGGCAGACCGAGGTAGACGTGCCGACGTGCACCCAGGTGCTCCAGCGGGGCTACCGAACGGGTGAACGTGTCCTGCGCCCCGCCCGTGTGGCGGTGGCGACCCCCGCCTGAGGGTCAAGTCGGGCACGGGCGGTGCCGAACGAGGACCGTGTGACGGTGAGCACCAGCAGCCTCCACACGGTCCTCGTGGGCCGTCAGGGCATCCATGAGCTCGTCGGCGGGATCGCCGGTGGGCTGGTCGGCTACGAGCTGCTGTTCCGGCAGCTCCCCATCGAGTCGCTGCAGGACGAGCAGGACCACGAGGCGGCGACGGCCCAGGTGCTGAGCGCCGTCTTCGGCGACTTCGGGGTCGACGACATCTCGGGCCGGCTGCCCCTCTACGTCAACGCGCCGCGCGGCTACGTGGTCGGCGACGTCCCGCTGCCCGACGTGCCGGACCGGGTCGTCGTCGAGGTCCTCGAGCACGTGGGTGTCGACGCCGAGGTCCTCGAGGGCGTCGAGCGGCTGCGCGCCCAGGGCTACCGGGTCGCGATCGACGACTGGGACGGCGACGCCCGCCGCGAGCCGCTCCTGCGGGTCGCCGACGTCGTGAAGATCGACCTGTCCCGCCTCGGCCAGGCCGCCCTCCACCAGGTCGTCGAACAGGCCCGAGCCGTGGCACCGCACGCGCAGGTCCTCGTCGAGCGGGTCGAGACCGAGCTCGACCTCGAGCTCGCGGCCGCGGCCGGCGCCGACCTGGTCCAGGGCTTCTTCCTCGACCGTCCCCGCACCGTCGCGACGTCGACGCTCACGCCGTCCGAGGTCGCGTGCGTCCGGCTCCTCGCCGCGCTGGCCGCGGAGGCGGAGGCGTCCGAGGTCGAGGCGCTCGTGTCCTCCGACCCGGGCCTGGCCCTGCGGGTGCTGCGGACGGCGAGCAGCCCCGCCGGTGTCGGGCGCCCCGTCCGCTCGGTCCTGCAGGCCGTCGTCCTGCTCGGGCCCCGCATCCTCAGCGCGTGGGTCGTGCTCATGGTGCTCGGCGGGTCGCGCAAGGTCCCCCGCGAGCACGTCGTCACGATGCTCGCCCGTGCGGGCGCGTGCGGCCGGCTCGAGCCGGAGCACCGCGACGTCGCCTACACGGCGGGGCTGCTGTCGGCGGTCTCCGAGGTGCTCGGCAGCGACCCCGCCGAGACGCTGCGCTCCAGCGGCGTCGACGAGGCCGTCCAGGCCGCCGTCCTCCACGGCGAGGGTCCGGTGGGCTCCGCGCTGCGCGCGGTCGTCGGGCACGAGCGCGGCGCGCCCGCCGTCGTCATGTCGAACGGGTACACGCCGTTCGAGGTGTCGATGGCGTACCTGGCGGCGCTCAGGGAGGCGGCTCGCACCGCCTCGGCCGTCGACGGCTGAGCCAAACTTGACACGACCCGACTCAGGGTTGCACCCTGGTCCGCACCATGACGGGACAGGACTGGCTGGAGAAGGACTTCTACGCGGTCCTCGGCGTGCCCAAGGACGCCGACGCCGCCGCGGTGAAGAAGGCGTACCGCGCGCTCGCCCGCAAGCACCACCCGGACGCCAACGCCGGTGACGCCGCCGCGGAGCAGCGGTTCAAGGACATCGGCGAGGCGTACTCGGTCCTGTCCGACCCCGAGAAGCGCCAGCAGTACGACGCCGTGCGGGCGATGCGCTCCGGTGCCCGCTTCACCGCGGGGAGCGGGGCGGGCCCCGGCGGCGCCGGCTTCGAGGACCTGTTCGGCGGCATGTTCGGCGGGGCGCCCCGCGGCGGCTACGGCACCCGCACGAGCGGCCGCCGCAGCAGCCAGGGCTCGCAGGAGTTCGACGACCTCCTCGCCGACCTCCTCGGCGGGCAGGCCGGGTTCGGGGGCGCGCCCGGCGGCGGGCCGACCGGCGGCTTCCCCGGTGCCACCCGCGGCCCCGTCAAGGGCGCCGACCTCACGGCCACCGCCCGGGTGACGCTCGCGCGCGCCCTGCTCGGGGCCGAGGTCGACGTCCAGGTCGCCGACCCCGGCGCCGGTCCGCGCACCGTCCACGTCCGCCTGCCCGCCGGGGTGAAGGACGGGCAGAAGGTCCGCGTGCGCGGCAAGGGCGCCACCGGGTCGGCGGGCCGGGGCGACCTGCTCGTGACGGTCCGCGTCGAGTCGCACGAGGTCTTCTCCTGGGACGGTGCCGCCCTGCGCGTGAACGTGCCTGTCACCTTCGCCGAGGCCGCCCTCGGGGCGACCGTGCAGGTCCCGACGCTCGAGGGCGTCGCCCGGCTCAAGGTGCCCGCCGGCACCCCGTCCGGGCGGACGTTCCGGCTCAAGGGCCGCGGCCCCGCCGTCAAGGGCGCTCCCACCGACCTGCTCGCGACCGTCACCGTCGTCGTGCCGCAGAAGCTGAGCGGCGAGGCGCGTGCGGCGGTCGAGACGCTGCGCCGGGCCGACGAGGGCGCGGACCCGCGCGCCGACCTGCTCGCCGCGGCGGAGTCCCTGCGCCAGGAGGTGGCGTCGTGAGCGAGGCGAGGACCGTCCGCCGGGCCTACGTCATCTCCGTCGCGGCCGACCTCGCCGGCATGCACCCGCAGACGCTGCGCCAGTACGACCGCGAGGGGCTCGTCACCCCGACCCGCACCCGCGGCGGCGGCCGGCGCTACACCGACGACGACGTCGAGCGCCTCCGCGAGGTCCAGCGCCTGTCGCAGCAGGAGGGCGTCAACCTCGCCGGTATCCGCCGCATCCTCGAGCTCGAGGCGGAGGTCCGCCGGCTGAAGGACGAGCTGGCCGCCGCGCGCGACGACCTGCGCCGCACCCGCGAGGCCGCCGACCGGGTGTTCGCCGCCGGGGCCGCCGGGGACATCGTCGCGATGCCGCCCGGCCGCCGCCCCCGCCGCCGCGAGGTGTCGACGGCGCTCGTGGTCTGGCGCCCGCAGTCCCGCGCCTGACCCGCCCCGCCGTCTGTCTGCGTTTTTGCCGACTTCTGGCGCGTAGGTCTGCGTTTGTGTCGACGGTTGGCGCGTAGGTCTGCGTTTGTGTCGACGGTTGGCGCGTAGGTCTGCGTTCTTGCCGACGTGGGCGGTCAGGCGGTGGGCTCGCGCTCCGCGATCGGAACGATCTCGCCCGCCCGACGCGCCGCGGTGTAGTCGCGCAGCATCTGCCGCACCTCGGGGAACAGCAGGTAGAGCCCGAGGATGTTGACGAGCGCGCAGATGAAGAGCATCGCGTCGGCGAAGCTCAGCACCGCGGAGAACGTCAGCACCGTGCCGATGACGGTGAAGACGCAGTAGAGGAGCTTGAAGGTGAGCTCGCTGCCGGGCGTGCGGCCGAACAGCGTCGTCCACGCCTTCAGCGTGTAGTACGACCACGTGATGAGGGTCGAGAACGCGAACAGCGCGACCGCGATCGCGAGCACGACGGGGAACCACGGGATGACGGTCGCGAAGGCGTCGGAGGTGAGGACGACGCCGTCGGGGCTCGGGCTCTCACCGGCCGCGTAGGCGTCCCGCGCGTCGAGCCACGACTGGGGCGACGCCACGACGATCGTGACGGCCGTCATCGTGCAGATGATGACGGTGTCGATGAACGGCTCGAGCAGGGCGACGTAGCCCTCGGTCACCGGGTGACGGGTCTTGACCGCCGAGTGCGCGATGGCCGCGGACCCGAGCCCGGCCTCGTTGGAGAAGGCCGCGCGCTGGAAGCCGACGACCATCACGCCGATGATCCCTCCCGCGACCCCCTCGGGGTCGAAGGCGCCGTCGACGATCGCGGCGAACGCCCCCGGCACCGCGGTCGCGTTGAACGCGAGGACCGTGAGGCACGCGAGCACGTAGACGATCGCCATCGCGGGGACCAGCCGGCTCGTGACCTTCGCGATCGACTGGATGCCGCCGATGATGACGGCGCCGACGAGCGTCGCGAGCACCAGACCGAAGATCAGCGACGCGCCGCCGGAGCCGAGCGGGCCGTCCGCGCCGCCGGTGACGTTCTCCGCCTGCGCGAAGGTCTGGTTGGCCTGGAACATGTTCCCGCCGGCGAGGCCGAAGGCGAGGATCGCGACCGCGTAGACGGCGACGAGGACCTTGGCCAGGCCGGGCACCTTGAGCTTGCGGAAGGCGACGGCGAGGTAGCGGAACGGACCGCCGGTCACCGTGCCGTCCGGGTGCTCCTCGCGGAAGGCCACCCCGAGCGTGCACTCGACGAACTTCGTCGCCATGCCGAGCAGGCCGGCGACGATCATCCAGAACGTCGCGCCCGGCCCGCCGATCGACACCGCGACCGCGACGCCGGCGATGTTGCCGAGGCCGACGGTCCCCGACACCGCCGCGGTCAGCGCCTGGAAGTGCGTGACCTCACCGGGCGCCGTGGGGTCGTCGTACTTCCCGCGGGCGAGGGCGGTCGCGTGGGCGAAGCCGCGGATCTGGATGAACTTGTAGCCGATGGTGAAGACGACCGCGCCGATGATGAGCCACGACACGATCCACGGGAACGAGATCTCCCCGAACGTGACGGGCGCGAAGATGACGGCGCTGACGGCGTCGGACACCGGTGTGAAGGCGCCGTCGATGGCGTTCTCCACCCGCTCGATCGGACCGGTCGTGGCGCTCGTCGCCAGCAGCGGCAGGCTCGCGGACATCTGGGCTCCCTCGGGTCGGGACCCGGGCGCCGGTGCCCGGGAGCAGCGGGACCTGCCCGACCGTAGTGACCCCGCGCCGACCGGGCCACCCCGGCGCGCGGCCCGGGCTCACACGATGTCGACGAGGTCGGCGACGGACTCCCGCACGAGCGTGGGCCGGTACGGGTAGCGGCCGAGCTCCTTCTCGTGGGTGGACCCGGACAGCACGAGGACGGTGCGGAGGCCCGCCTCCATGCCGGCGACGACGTCGGTGTCCATCCGGTCGCCGACCATCGTCGTGGTCTCCGAGTGCGCCCCGATGAGGTTCATGGCGTAGCGGAACATCACGGGGTTCGGCTTGCCGATGACGTACGGGCGGCGCTCCGTCGCCGTCGCGATGAGCTCGGCGACGGCTCCGCACGCGGGCAGCGGTCCCTCGGGGGAGGGGCCCGTCGGGTCGGGGTTCGTGGCGATGAAGCGGGCGCCGTTCGTGATGTGACGGATCGCCTTGGTGATCGCCTCGAACGAGTACGTGCGGGTCTCGCCGAGCACGACGTAGTCCGGGTCGGTGTCGGTGATGACGAACCCGCTCTCGTGCAGCGCCGACGTCAGGCCGGTCTCGCCGACGACGTAGACCGACGCCCCCTCGGCCTGGTCGCGCAGGAACGTCGCCGTCGCGAGCGCGGAGGTCCAGATCTCCTCCTCGCGGACGTCGACGCCGCTGCCCTGGAGCCGGTTCGCGAGGTCGCGCGCGGTCCAGATCGAGTTGTTCGTCAGGACGAGGAACGGTCGGCCTGCCTCGCGCAGCGCGGCGAGGAACCGGTCGGCGCCAGGGACCATCTCCCCCTCGCGCACCAGGACGCCGTCCATGTCGGTGAGCCACGCGCGCGACTCGAAGTCCTCGTGCGTGCCGCTGCCGTCGCCTGCGGCGCTCGTCGTGCCGTCGGACTCGCGGGTGGACTGCCTGCTCGCCATGTCGGACGAGCCTATGGGTGGGGACGTCCGGCGGCAGCCCACCGAAGTTGACGCGACGTGGCTCAACTTCCATACTTGAGCCCGATCGGCTCAAGACCAGGAGGACGTCTGTTGGACCCGAAGCTCACCACCCGCAGCCAGGAGGCGCTCTCCGCGGCCGCCCACCGCGCCACGACGGAGGGCAACCCCTTCGTCGAGCCGGCACACCTGCTCCAGGCCCTCCTCGCCGACCGTGCCGGGGTGCCCTCTGCGCTCCTCGCGGCCGTCGGGGCCGACGCCGACGCGCTGCGGCGGCGCGCCGACCAGCTCGTCGACGCCCTCCCGAGCGCGTCCGGCACCTCCGTCACCGAACCGCGGGTCTCCCGCGGCGTCCACACCACCCTCGCCGCCGCGGGCGACGAGATGCGCGGCCTCGACGACGCGTTCGTCTCCACCGAGCACCTCCTGCTCGGCCTGGCCGCGGACCAGGGCCCGGTGGGCGAGGTGCTGCGCGGCGCCGGGGCCACCCGCGACGGCCTCCTCGCCGCCCTGCCGCAGGTCCGTGGCGCCGGCAAGGTGACGAGCCCGGACCCCGAGGGCACGTACGACGCGCTCACGAAGTACGGCCGCGACCTCACCGCCGACGCGCGCGAGGGTCGCCTCGACCCCGTCATCGGCCGCGACGCGGAGATCCGGCGCGTCGTGCAGGTGCTGAGCCGCCGCACGAAGAACAACCCCGTCCTCATCGGCGAGCCCGGCGTGGGCAAGACCGCCGTCGTCGAGGGCCTCGCCCAGCGGATCGTCTCCGGCGACGTGCCCGAGTCGCTGCGCGACAAGCGTCTGGTCGCGCTCGACCTCGGGGCCATGGTCGCCGGCGCGAAGTACCGCGGGGAGTTCGAGGAGCGGCTCAAGGCCGTCCTCGCGGAGATCGAGGCCTCCGACGGGCAGATCGTCACGTTCATCGACGAGCTCCACACCGTCGTCGGCGCGGGCGCCGCCGAGGGCGCCATGGACGCGGGCAACATGCTGAAGCCGCTGCTCGCCCGGGGTGCGCTCCGGCTCGTCGGCGCCACGACGCTCGACGAGTACCGCGAGAACGTCGAGAAGGACGCCGCGCTCGAGCGGCGCTTCCAGCAGGTCATGGTCGGCGAGCCGTCGCCCGAGGACACCGTGGCCATCCTCCGCGGCCTCAAGGAGCGCTACGAGGCCCACCACAAGGTGAAGATCGCCGACTCCGCGCTCGTCGCGGCGGCGACGCTCAGCCACCGCTACATCCCCGCGCGCAAGCTGCCGGACAAGGCGATCGACCTCGTCGACGAGGCCGCGAGCCGCCTGCGCATGGAGATCGACTCCAGTCCCGTCGAGATCGACGAGCTCCGCCGCGGCGTCGACCGGCTGCGCATGGAGGAGCTCGCGCTGTCCCACGAGGACGACGCCGCCTCCCAGGAGCGGCTCGAGCGGCTGCGCGCCGACCTCGCCGACAAGGCAGAGCGCCTCGCCGGGCTGCAGGCGCGGTGGGAGGCGGAGAAGGCCGGTCTCAACCGGGTCGGGGAGCTCACCGCCCGCATCGACGAGCTCCGCGCCCAGGCCGAGCGCGCGCAGCGCGAGGGTGACCTCGAGCGCGCGTCGCGGCTCCTCTACGGGGAGATCCCGCTCGCGCAGAAGGAGCTCGACGCCGCCGGCAGCGCCGACGCCGACGAGCGCGCCGAGCGCATGGTCAACGAGGAGGTCGGTGCCGACGACATCGCCGAGGTCGTCGCCGCGTGGACGGGCATCCCCACGGGCCGCCTCCTCGAGGGGGAGACGGAGAAGCTGCTCCACATGGAGGAGGTGCTCGGCCGGCGCCTCGTCGGGCAGACCACCGCGGTCCGCGCGGTCTCCGACGCCGTCCGCCGCTCGCGGGCCGGCATCTCCGACCCCGACCGCCCGACGGGCTCGTTCCTCTTCCTCGGCCCCACGGGCGTCGGCAAGACCGAGCTCGCGAAGTCCCTCGCGGACTTCCTCTTCGACGACGAGCGCGCGACGGTCCGCATCGACATGAGCGAGTACGGCGAGAAGCACTCCGTCGCCCGGCTCGTCGGTGCGCCCCCCGGCTACGTGGGCTACGAGTCGGGCGGCCAGCTCACCGAGGCGGTGCGGCGCCGGCCGTACTCCGTCGTCCTCCTCGACGAGGTCGAGAAGGCCCACCCCGAGGTCTTCGACGTGCTCCTGCAGGTGCTCGACGACGGCCGCCTCACCGACGGGCAGGGCCGCACGGTCGACTTCCGGAACACGATCCTCGTGCTGACGAGCAACCTCGGCTCCGCCTCGCTCATGGACACGTCGCTGACGGGCGAGCAGCGCCGGGCCGCCGTCCTCGACGCGGTGCGCATGGCGTTCAAGCCGGAGTTCGTCAACCGGCTCGACGAGGTCGTCGTCTTCGACCCGCTGAGCCTCGAGGAGCTCGGGCACGTCGTCGACCTCCACGTCGACGCCCTCGCCGCCCGCCTCGCCGAGCGGCGCCTCATCCTCGAGGTGACGCCCGCGGCCCGGGAGTGGCTCGCCCTCACCGGCTACGACCCCGCCTACGGCGCCCGACCGCTGCGGCGCCTCGTCCAGCGCGAGATCGGGGACCGGCTCGCGAAGGAGCTCCTCGCCGGCGAGGTCGTCGACGGCGACACCGTCGTCGTCGACGTCGCCTCGGGGGAGGGCGCGACCGGGCTCAGCGTCCTGCCGGTGGCCCGCGTCGAGGCGTGAGCCGGTCACGCCCCCTCTGACCGTCCGTTTCGTCCCGACCCCACGCGGGTACCCGGCGTCCAGGCGCCCGCGGACGACGGGCGGTGCGGGTAGGCGGCGACGATGACGGACGGCCCCGGCGGCTCCACGGCAGGCGCATCGAGCGCGGCGGCTCGGACCGCCGCGGGCGACCCCGGCGACGGCGAGCAGGGGGGCGGCCGCAGCCACACCGCCAACGCCGTGCTCATCTCGGTCGTCGCCGCCATCGGCGGGTTCCTCTTCGGCTTCGACACCGCCGTCATCAACGGCGCCGTCGACGCCCTCAGCGGCGACTTCGAGCTGTCCCCGGGTCTCACCGGCTTCGCCGTCTCCAGCGCACTGCTCGGCTGCGCCACCGGGGCATGGTTCGCCGGCGGCGCCGCCGACCGGTTCGGTCGGCCCAAGGTCATGATCATCGCGAGCGTCCTCTTCACCGCGAGCGCGATCGGGTCCGGCCTCGCGTTCGGCGTGTGGGACCTCATCCTCTGGCGCGTCGTCGGCGGTCTGGGTGTCGGGACCGCCTCCGTCATCGCTCCCGCCTACATCGCGGAGATCGCGCCCGCGGCGATCCGCGGCCGGCTCGGCTCCCTCCAGCAGCTCGCGATCGTCACCGGCATCTTCGTCGCGCTGCTGTCCGACGCCTTCCTCGCCGGGGCCGCCGGCGGTGCCGCCGAGGAGCTGTGGCTCGGGCTGACCGCGTGGCGGTGGATGTTCCTGTCCGAGCTCGTCCCCGCGGTCGCCTACGGCCTCCTCGCCCTCACCATCCCGGAGTCGCCGCGCTTCCTCGTCGCGCGGGGCGAGGACCGCCGCGCCCGCACGGTGCTGCTGCGGCTCATGTCCGGCGAGAGCGCCCGCGAGCGCATCGACGCGATCAAGAAGTCGCTCCAGGGGCAGAAGGCCGTCGGGCTGTCGAACCTGCGGGGCGCGGCGCTCGGGCTGCAGCCGATCGTGTGGGTCGGGATCGCCCTGTCGCTGTTCCAGCAGCTCGTCGGCATCAACGTGATCTTCTACTACTCCACGACGCTGTGGCGCTCCGTCGGCTTCGAGGAGTCCGACGCCCTCACCGTCACCGTCATCACGTCCGTGACGAACGTCGCCGTGACGGTCGTCGCGATCCTCCTGGTCGACAGGATCGGCAGGCGCCCGCTGCTGCTCATCGGCTCGACGGCGATGACCGCCGCACTCGCCACCATGGCCGTGTGCTTCTCGCAGGCGACAGGGTCGGGGGAGGACGTGAGCCTCGCGGAGCCGTGGTCGACGGTGGCCCTCGTCGCGGCGAACGTCTTCGTCGTCGGGTTCGGCGTCTCGTGGGGCCCGGTCGTGTGGGTGCTGCTCGGGGAGATGTTCCCCAACCGGCTCCGGGCGCCCGCCCTGGCGGTCGCCGCGGCCGCGCAGTGGGTCGCGAACTTCGCCGTCAGCACGACCTTCCCGTGGCTGTCGGAGAACGCGGGTCTCGCCGTGACCTACGGCGGCTACGCGGCCTTCGCGCTCCTGTCCGGGCTGTTCGTCGCGACCGTCGTGCAGGAGACCAAGGGGCGCGAGCTGGAGGACATGACGGGAGAGACCGGACGACGTCGCAAGGACCTCGTCGGCAGCACGTGACCGTCCTGCCACCCGACCGTCTGGAAACACAAACTTCTGCCGGAGGCCTGTTACCGCCGGGTACGTCCCGCTAGGTTCGCCGCCATCGACGGCGGCGGACGAGCCGCCTCAGCCACGAATGAGGTCGAGGATGAGACGACGACTACCGGCAGCGATCGCGGCCGGAGCAGCAGCCACCCTGCTCCTGCCCATGGCCGCCTACGCGCACCCGGACCACGGGCAGCAGTCCGGCAAGGAGATGTTCCCCGGCGAGGGGGTCATCGTCGAGGGGGACAAGCAGCACGGGGGTGACGAGGGCCACCTCGACCCCGTCAGCTACGGGGTCGAGGTCGTCGGCAAGGCGCCCGTCAGCCCCACCGAGGGCGGCCTCGAGGGTCGCGTGGCCGACGTGTACGCGAAGGGCGACTACGCCTACCTCACGTCGTTCCGCGGCAACGGCACCGACGCGTGCGTCGGCGGCGTCTTCGTCATGGACATCTCCGACCTCGAGAACCCCGCCGAGGTGCCCGACTCCTTCATCCCCACCAGCCCCGGCTCGTACGCCGGCGAAGGCGTCCAGGTCATCACGATCGGCAAGCGGGACGTCCTCATCCACCAGAACGAGACCTGCCCGGGGGCGACGCCGGACGCCGGGACCTTCGGCGGCATCAACCTCTGGGACGTGACGGACCCCACCAACCCCGTCCAGCTCGCTGCGCACGCCGGTGACACCGACGGCGGCGCGTCCGCCAACACCGTCCACAGCTTCTACGCGTGGTACGACCACAAGTCGAAGCGCACCTGGGCCGCGCTCGTCGACAACGAGGAGTTCGCCGACGTCGACATCATGGACATCAGCGACCCGGCCAACCCGGTCATGGTGAACGACACCCTCGACATGGAGGCCCTCTTCGGGGTCAGCCAGGACTCGCCCGCGGGCCTCACGTCGATCTTCAGCCACGACATGGACGTCGTGAAGCTCGGCAGCAAGTACGTGATGTCGCTCAACTACTGGGACGGCGGGTACGTCGTCCTCGACGTCTCCGACCCGCGCCCCGGTGCGGTGAAGCTCATCGCCGAGAGCGACTACGCCGCGCTCGACGAGGAGAGGCTCGCGCGCGGCCAGGAGATCTCGCCGGAGGGCAACGCCCACCAGTCGGAGATCTCGCCCAACGGCAAGTTCCTCATCGGTACCGACGAGGACTTCAACCCGTTCCGCATCGTCGCGACCATCGACTCGGGTCCGTACGCCGGCACCGAGTTCCGCGCCGTCCAGGCCGGCGGCACCCCCGCGATCAGCGAGGACCAGTCGATCTCCGGCCCCACGACCTTCGTCGGTGAGGCGTGCTCCGCACTGCCCGCGGGGTCCGGCACCGCCCTGGTGGAGCGAGGCACCTGCGCCTTCCAGGTCAAGCTCGACAACATCACGGCGGCCGGCTACGACGCGGGCATCGTGTTCAACGCGGTGCGCGCCGACTGCGAGACGTACGTCAACATGCTCGCGGACAGCGAGACGACCCCGTTCGTCTTCGTCAACCGCACCACGGGCCTGCAGATGCTCGGCATCGACCCGACGTCGAGCCCGTGCACCGTCGCCAGCCCCGCGGTCGGCAGCGGGTCCGCCGACGTCACGATCGAGGCGATCTTCGACGGCTGGGGCTACGTCCGCCTCTTCAGCACGGACATCCCGCGCAGCCCGAAGGAGACCACCGGCTCGATCTCCCAGATCGACACCTACGCCGTCGAGGAGTCCCAGGACCCCGCGTACGCCGAGGGCTACGGCGACCTGTCGGTCCACGAGGTCGCCATCGACCCCGACGAGAACCTCGCCTACCTGTCGTACTACGCCGCCGGCTTCCGGGTCGTCGAGTACGGCAAGGACGGCATGACGGAGGTCGGCGCCTTCATCGACGAGGGCGGCAACAACTTCTGGGGTGTCGAGGTCATCGAGCGGGACGGCGAGACGTACGTCCTCGCCAGCGACCGCGACTACGGGCTCTACGTGTTCCAGACCCCGTGACCTGAGCACCACACCCGACAGGGCCCGCGAGCGACCTGCTCGCGGGCCCTGTCGCGTCACGCCTCGCCGATCCGGTCGACACACGAACGCCCGCTCCTATGCCACGACACGAGTATTTTCGCCGTAGGGCCTGTTACCGCCGGGTATTCGCCGATATGTTCCCCCGTTCAGGGGGGAATCATCTGCGAAGGGAACCGAGTCATGCCTGCCCACACCCGCTCCTGGCGCGTCGGCACCGTCGCCGCCGCCGCCGGTGCGCTCGTCGCCTCCTCGGTGGCCGCCCTGCCTGCGACCGCCGCCCCGGCCCAGGCCGGCTGCGACAGCCGGACGAACAACACGTACAGCAAGCTCCTCGAGTGCGTCCGGGTCGAGGGCGTCGTCGACCACATGGAGGCCTTCCAGGCCATCGCCGACGCCAACGACGGCACCCGCGCCGACCAGACCCCCGGCTACGAGGCGAGCGTCGACTACGTCGTCGACGTCATGACTGCTGCGGGCTGGGACGTGGAGCGCGTGCCCTTCGAGTACGTCGGCGGGATCGACACCGTCGTGCAGCAGCTCTCGCCGGTGCAGGCCACGTACGAGACGAACGACGCCACCGGCACCGGCGGGGGCGACGTCACCGGCACCGTGACGCCGGTCGACATCAACCTCGCGGGCAACCGGGCGAACAGCAGTGGCTGCGAGGCCGCCGACTTCGCGGGCTTCCCGGCCGGGACCATCGCGCTCGTGCAGCGCGGCAGCTGCGCGTTCGCGATCAAGGCTCAGAACGCCATCGACGCGGGCGCCAGCGCAGTGATCATCTTCAACCAGGGCGACACTGCGGCACCGGACCGCAACAACGCCATCAACCCGACGATCGAGCCCGTCGAGTCGCCGATCCCGGTCGTCGGCACCACGTTCGCCGCAGGCGAGTCGCTCGCCCAGCCGGGCTCCACGGCGCGGGTGTTCGTGCCGACCAACGTGTCGGAGAACGTCATCGCCGAGCTGCCCGGTCGCACCGACGGCAACGTCGTCATGGCCGGTGCACACCTCGACTCGGTTCCCGAGGGCCCCGGCATCAACGACAACGGCAGCGGATCCGCGGCGCTCCTCGAGATCGCGGAGCAGATGGCGAAGTCGAAGCCGTACAACACGGTCCGGTTCGCCTGGTGGGGTGCGGAGGAGTTCGGACTGATCGGCTCGACCGAGTGGGTCGAGCAGCGCACGCAGGAGGAGCTCGACGAGATCGCGCTCTACCTCAACTTCGACATGATCGGGTCGCCGAACTACTACCTCGGCATCTACGACGCGAACGAGTCGAGCTTCGAGGCGCCCGTCGTCGTGCCCGAGGGCTCCGAGGACATCGAGCGGACGTTCGAGGAGTACTACACGCTGGCAGGCGAGCCGTACGACGACTCCGCCTACTCCGGGCGCAGTGACTACCAGGCCTTCATCGAGAACGGCATCCCCTCCGGCGGTCTCTTCACCGGCGCCGAGGTCGTCAAGACCCCCGAGCAGGAGGCGATCTGGGGCGGCACCGCGGGTGAGCAGTTCGACCCCTGCTACCACCTCGCGTGCGACACGATCGACAACTACGACGCCCACGCGCTCGCGGTGAACTCCGACGCGGTCGCGTACGCCGTCTTCACCTACGCCGCCTCCACGGAGGACGTCAACGGCGTCAGCGGCGCGAGGATCCCGGGCAGGTTCTCGGTCCCCGCCGAGGTCGACGGTCCGCGGTACACCTTCGCCGGCCCCTTGGGGGGCGACGGCCCTCACGACCACGACCACGACCACGACCACGAGGGCGAGGAGTCCTGACGGTCGTGACGTGACCTGAGCACCACCCGACGGGGCCCGCGAGCGACCTGCTCGCGGGCCCTGTCGCGTCCTCGTGCGGAATCGACAGCCGGGGGAACACGCGAGGACGGTGGGACGGCATGCCACGCACACAGGGACGAACCCACGCACGAGCTCACGGACGAGCACTGGTCGTCGCCGTCGCGGGAGCCTCCCTCCTCCTCGCCGCGTGCGGGGACGAGGGCTCGGACACGGCCGCGCCGGACGTCGTCGACACCGACGTCGTCGCGACCGTGACCGACGAGGCGACGACCGTGGTGACGGGCGAGGTGACGGACGAGGTCACGGACACGGTGACGGACGAGTCCACCGTCACCGACACGGAGACCGTCGTCGAGACGCAGACCGAGACCGTCGACGCCGACGACGGCTCCGCCGTGGACGCCGGCGACGAGGACGGCGGGATCGACGCGAGCACCGAGCCGGACACCCGCGACGCGACAGGGGAGCCGGTCACGCTCGTCGACGTCCGGGTCGGCTCCCACGAGGAGTACGACCGGGTCGTGTGGGAGTTCGCCGGCGACGGCACACCCGGCTGGCGCGCGGAGTACGTCGACGACCCGACGCGGCAGGGCTCCGGGCAGCCGGTCGACCTCGAGGGTGACGGGACGCTGTCCGTCGCGATCGACGGCACCGCGCTGCCGACCGACGCCCCTGCCGGCGTCACGCCGTACGACGGTGCCCAGCGGGTGGCCGCCGCCTCGTTCGAGACGATCACCGAGGTGCTCGTCGGGAACTGGTTCGAGGGGACCTACGACGCGTTCGTCGGGGTCGAGGGCGAGCAGCCCTTCCGGGTCCGGCTCTTCGAGGACCCGACCCGCGTGGTCCTCGACGTCGAGAACTGACCGCAGGGGCCTCGCGCGGCACCGGCCCGGTGACGCCGGTCAGTGGACCGGCGGCTCCAGGCCCGTCGCAGCCGCCTGCCGGCTGAGCCGGGCGTCGAGGGCCGACAGCCCGGCCACGACGATGGCGCCCACCGCCGCGACCGCCACCACACCGAGGACGCCCGTCACCCCGTCGGTCGGGGCGAGCAGGCCGCGGTCGGCGTCCTGCCACGGCCACAGGGCCCGCAGCGACCCGATCATGAGCCCCGCCATGGCGACGAGCGTGACGTGACGGTGCGCGTGCAGCAGCCAGCGGACGACGCGGACGAAGCTCGCGAGACCGAGCACCGCCCCGACGAAGAAGGCGCCGAGGTACACGAGGTCGCGGTCGTTGACCGCGGCGATGGTGGAGTCGTAGAGGCCGACGCTCAGCAGGAAGAACGACCCGCTGACGCCCGGCAGGACCAGCGCGCACACGGCGACGGCGGCCGCGAGGGCGACGAGGGGCAGCGCGGGTGCGGTCACCTCACCGGGCGGCAGGCCCGTGAGGACGGCGGCCGCCGCGGCCGCGCCGACGAGGACGGCCCAGTCCCGGGCGCGGCGCAGCCCGCCGCTCATCCGCAGCGGCACGGCGACCGAGGCGGCGATGAACCCGAAGAACAGGGCCCGCATGCCGACGGGGTGGTCCTCGAGCAGCGGTTCGATGGCGGCCGCGCCCAGCAGCACCGCCGCCACCATGCCGACCCCGACCGGCAGCAGCACCGACCAGTGCACCCGGCGGAGCTCCTCGCGCGCGGCGCCGGCGCCGCGCCGCACGGGGGCGGTGGCGGCGCGCACGACGTGGTCCGCGCCGGTGATGAGCCGGTCGTAGACGCCGACGACGAGAGCGAGCGTGCCGCCGGAGACACCGGGCACCACCTCGGCGGCGCCGATGAGCCCGCCGGCGACGAGGTAGCCCGGGAGGCGGGCGCCGTACGGCAGGTCGGTGCGACCGCCGCGCAGCGACGGGTGCGGTCGGGGGCCGCTCACGCGCCCGCGCCCGGCAGGTCGGGGGCGATGTCGAGGTCGACGACGACCGGCGCGTGGTCGCTCGGCCCCTGCCCCGTGCTCGACCCCTTCGGCTTCCGCTGCTCCCGGTCGACGAACGCCCCGGTCACCTTCTCCGTGAAGGCGTCGTTGCCGAGGACGAGGTCGATGCGCATGCCGCGCTTCTTCGGGAACGCGAGCTGCTGGTAGTCCCAGTACGAGAAGACACCCGGACCCGTGCGCGGGAGCACGACGTCGGTGAAGCCGTCGTCGAGGAACGCGCGCAGCGCCGCTCGCTCCGGCTCTGTGACGTGGGTGGAGCCGACGAACACGGCCGGGTCCCACACGTCGTCGTCGGTCGGGGCGATGTTCCAGTCGCCGACGAGCGCGAGGGGGCGACCGGGGTGCTCGGCGTCCCACGTCGACGCCGCCCGCCGCAGCGCCGCCAGCCACTCGAGCTTGTAGGCGTAGTGGGGGTCGTCGACCGTGCGCCCGTTCGGCACGTAGAGGCTCCACAGCCGCACCCCGCCGCACGTGGCGCCGATGGCGCGGGCCTCGGTGGCGAGCGGGTCGCCGAAGCCGGGGCAGCCGTCGAAGCCGAGCTGCACGTCGTCGATGCCGACCCGGGAGACGACCGCGACCCCGTTCCACTGGTTCAGTCCGTGGAAGGCGACCTCGTACCCGGCCGCCTCGAACGCCATGACGGGGAACTTCGCGTCCGGGACCTTCGTCTCCTGCAGCGCGCACACGTCCGTCCCGGAGGTCTGCAGCCACTCGACCACCCGGTCGAGCCGGGAGCGGAGGGAGTTGACGTTCCACGTCGCGAGGCGCACGCGGTCACGGTAGGCCACGGGTCGGACGCGACCGCCCGGGCCCGTCAGTAGGCTCGCGACCGTGCCAGGACCAGACCGCCGTCCGACGGCCCTCGTCACGGGTCCCACCTCCGGCATCGGGGAGTCGTTCGCCCGTCGCCTCGCCGCCGACGGCCACGACCTCGTCCTCGTGAGCCGCGACGCCGACCGCCTGGCCGCGCTCGCCGCGTCGCTGGAGGCACGCCACGGTGTGACGTGCGAGGTCCTGCCCGCCGACCTGTCGGACCGCGCCGACGTGCACCGCGTCGCGGAGCGGCTCGGCGACGCCGGGCGACCGGTCGACGTGCTCGTCAACAACGCGGGCTTCGGAGTGCGGGGGCGCTTCGTCGGTGGCGACGTCGACGCCGAGCTCCGCCAGCTCGACGTCCTCGCCACCGCGGTGCTCGTGCTGTGCCACGCCGCCGTGCCCGGGATGGTCGAGCGCCGCCGCGGCGTCGTCGTCAACGTCAGCTCGGTCGCGGGGTTCGGGCCGATGGGCACGTACTCCGCGGCCAAGGCGTGGTGCACGTCGTTCACCGAGCACCTCGCGGCGAGCGTGCGCGGCACCGGGGTCACGGTGACCGCCCTGTGCCCCGGCTTCGTGCGGACCGAGTTCCACGAGCGGGCGGGGATGGACGTCGGGTCGCGGTCGTCGGGCTGGTGGCTCGACCCCGACGACCTCGTCGAGGACTGCCTCGCGGACGTGAGGCGGGGGCGCGTCCTCAGCGTGCCGTCGCGGCGGTACAAGGCGCTCGCCGGCCTGCTGTCCGCACTACCTCCCGGCGGCTACCGCGCCCGCGTGCTCACCGCGTCCCGCCGGCGCACCGGCACCTCCCGGGAGGAGACCCGATGACCGACCCGACCGCCGACCCGACCGCCCTGGGCCGCCTCGCGGCGCTCGTCGCGCAGCGCGCCGTCGTCCACGGCGAGGTCACGCTCGCCTCCGGCGCGACGGCGCCGTACTACGTCGACCTGCGCCGGGTCACCCTCGACGGCGAGGTCGCCCCGCTCGTCGGCGAGGTCATGCTCGACCTCGTCGACGACCTCGCCTTCGACGCCGTCGGCGGGCTCACGCTCGGCGCGGACCCGGTCGCGACGGCGATGCTCCACGTCGCCGCAGCCCGTGGCCGTCGCCTCGACGCGTTCGTCGTCCGCAAGGCCGGCAAGGCGCACGGCCTCCAACGCCGCATCGAGGGCCCGGACGTCGCCGGACGGCGGGTCCTCGCGGTCGAGGACACCTCGACGACCGGTGGCTCCGTGCTCACTGCGGTCGAGGCGCTGCGCGAGGCGGGCGCCGACGTCGTCGCGGTCGCCGTCATCGTCGACCGGGCCACCGGCGCCGCCGAGCGCGTCGGCGACGCCGGGCTGCCGTACCGCTACGCCCTGGGCCTCGCCGACCTCGGCCTCGCGCCGTGACGGGAGGGGACGTCGCGACGGCCGGTGCCGGCGTCCCCGGAACCCTCCTGCCCGTGCTCCTCGGGCTCGCCGTCGTCGTCGTCATCGGGGTCGCGGTCCTCGGCTGGGTGGCGGAGCGACGCCGCCGCGAGGCGCTGTTCGCGTGGTCCGTCGACAGGGCCTGGTCGTTCGCCCCCGGCGACCCGCGGCTCGTCGACCTGCTGCCGGGCGCGCCGTTCGGCCGCGGCCACAGCCGGGAGGTCCGGACGGTCCTGCGCGGGCGGTGGGGGAGCAGGGAGGCGCTCGCCCTCGACTACCGCTACAAGCAGACGTCCGGCTCCGGGAAGAACCGGCGAACCCGCACCTACGACCACGCCGTCGTCGCGCTGCGCCTGCCCGTGCCCCTCCCGCGGGTGCACGTGGGCCCGGAGAGCGTGTTCGACCGGGTCCTGCAGGCCTTCGGTGCCGACGACATCGAGGTCGAGAGCCACGACTTCAACCGCCGCTACCGGGTCGAGGCCCGCGACCGCCGGGCGGCGGTCGCGATCCTCCACCCCCGCCTCGTCGAGCTCCTCACGACCGTCGAGCCGGCTGAGTGGCGCACCGACTTCTCGAGCGAGGGGCCGGTGCTCGTCTCGTGGTGGTCCGGCGCGCTCGAGCCGGCGGCGCTTCAGCACCGCCTCGTGCTGCTCGACCGCATCGTCGCCTCGGTGCCGGACTGGTTGTGGCGGGAGAGTGGCGGCGAGCCGGAGGCCGCCCCCGACCGCGCACCCGGGCCCTAACCTCTCGCCATGGACCTCGCGACCGTGCTCGTGGTGCTCCTCGTCGCCGCCGTCGTCGTGCTCGCGCTGTGGGTGGTCGCGCTCTACAACGGCCTCGTCCGCCTGCGGAACCTCGTGCAGGAGTCGTGGCGGCAGGTCGACGTCGAGCTCCACCGCCGCCACGACCTCGTCCCGAACCTCGTCGAGACGGTCAAGGGCTACGCCGCCCACGAGCGCCAGGTGCTCGAGGACGTCGTCGCCGCGCGGTCGCTCGCCGCCCGGCCCGGCAGCGGTGTCGCGGAGCAGGCGACGCAGGAGGACGCGCTCAGCGGGGCGCTCGGCCGCCTGTTCGCCCTCGCCGAGGACTACCCGCAGCTGCGCGCGAGCGAGAACTTCCTCGGGCTGCAGCGCGAGCTCACCGACACCGAGGACCGGATCGCCGCGAGCCGTCGGCTCTACAACGCGAACGTCCGTGCGCTCAACACGAAGGTCGAGGTGGTCCCCAGCACGTTCGTCGCGGGCGCGGCAGGGATCGGCCGGGCCGAGTACTTCGAGGTCCGCGACCCCGCTGTCCGGGCGCGCCCGGACGTGTCGTTCGGGACGTGAGCCGGCGCTGACGGTCCACGCCTGATGGTGTCCGACGACGAGCCGGTCGACCCCGAGGTCGACCGTCGCAACGTCGTCGACCGCTACCGTGGCTGGAGCGTCGAGGCGATCCGCGCGGACCTCGCCGCCCGCGCGCACCCGTTCCACGTCGCCGTCGAGAACCTTGCGCACGACTTCAACATCGGCTCCGTCGTCCGCAGTGCCAACGCGTTCGGCGTGCGCGCCGTGCACGTCGTCGGACGACGGCGCTGGAACCGTCGCGGCGCGATGGTGACCGACCGCTACCTCGACGTCCGCCACCACCCGGACGCGGCCGCGCTCCACGCGTGGGCCCGCACGGAGCACCTGCCGGTGGTCGGGGTCGACAACGTCCCGGGTGCGCTACCCGTCGAGACCGTCGAGCTGCCGCGGGAGTGCGTGCTGCTGTTCGGCGCGGAGGGCCCGGGCCTGTCGGAGGAGGCGCTCGCGCACTGCGACCTCGTCGTCGAGGTGAGCCAGTTCGGCTCCACCCGGTCGGTCAACGTGGGCGCGGCCGCCGCCGTCGTCATGCACGCCTGGGTGCGGCGCTGGGTGTTCGGCCAGCACCCCGGCCCTCCTCAGGAGGGCGACCCGGCGACGAACACGCCGTCGACGATCGAGCCCTCGACGCGCACCGGTGCTGGGGACCACGACACCTCCCCCTCCGACTCGGTCTCGGCGCCCAGCGCGGCGCCCGCGAGGTCGAGCGGCATCGACTCCCCGCCGCACTGCGGGGGGAACGACTCGGCGAGCGCCTCGCACAGGCGCCCGTCGGGCCCGCCCGAGCCGTCGGAGACCCAGTAGCCGCTCACGACGAACGGGCCGTCGATGGGTGTGGTCGCGGCGTCGGCCACGGCGACGCTGCCGTCGGGCTGGGACGTCACCCCGCCGGTGCCGGTCGGGATGTCGGCGCAGTCGGTCGCGCCCTCGAGGCAGGCGCCCGCGGCGCCGTCGGGCGTCTCGTCAGCCGCGCCGCAGGCGCTCAGCAGGAGCAGCAGGGGGACCGGCCACAGGCGGGCCCGAGGTGGTCGTCGCGATGTCATGCGGCTTGGACGCGTCCCGACCGCCCGCCGGTTCCCCCGCCGGTGCCCCCGCGGTCGTCGGCGCGCGACGACGGGACCGCGCGGACCGCACCTCGAGGAGCGCGACCGCGGCCGCGTGCGGCACGGTGAGCGCCCACACGACCGCGAGGAGCGCCCCGAGCACGGTCGCGCCGCTGAGCGCGACCGCCACGGCCGCGGCGAGGACCCCCGCAGTCGCGGGCAGACCCGCGCGGGCCGAGCGGACCACCTCGCGCAGGGGACGGCCGCGCAGCCCGCGGGGCGGGGTCCCCACCTCCGTGCGCAGCAGCGTCGCGAGCCGCGCCTGGTGGCGCACCGCGTGCCAGCCCGCGAAGAACGCGGCGAAGGCGAGCAGGGGGTCGGCGAGCCACGCCACCGCCGTGAGACCGCCGAGCTCGAGGCCGACGGTGCGGGCGCGGGCGTCGCCGAGCACGGCGGCGACCGCGCACACGGCGAGGGCGGTGGCCACGAGCGCCGCGACGACGAGCGCGAGCGCGGGCAGGGGCGCGAGGACGGGGGCGAGGCGCGGGTCCACCGCGGCGAGCGCGGCGCTCGCCTCCGGCGACGCCAGGGGCACGACGACGACCACGGCCCCACCGAGGGCGGCGCTCCACGCGAGCGGGTCCCCCCACGACCGGGCGAGGCCGCGCTCGACGGCCACCCCGGCCTCCCCGGCCGCGAAGTGCACGACGCTCAGGAGGAGGAAGAGGGCGAAGCCGGACCGGGGGGCGGCGAGGTACCCGACGAGCGCGGCCCCGGCGACGGCGACGTAGGGGATGACGAAGCGGGCACGCAGTCCCGTGACGCCCGCGAACCGTCCCGCCGGGCGACGCTCCGCGGCACCTGACCGGGTGAGGTCGACGAGGTGGTCGAGGGCCCCGTGCGGGCTGCCGAGCGCCAGTGCGACGACAGCGACCACCGCGGCGACACCCGTGCGCCACGGCTCGCCGAGAGGCGCGAGCAGCAGGGACAGCGCGACGGCTGCGACGAGCGCGACGGTGCCGACCCGGGCGACGGCCGGGTCGCCGACGAGGGGGGCGGCGCTGCTCCTCACGCTGTCAGGTTGCGGGCGCGGGCGGTCGGCGGCAACTCGTCCGGGTGCGCCGGGAGCCGGGCCTCAGAGGGCGTCGACGTCGAGCCAGGTGGTGCCGGCGGCGACGTCGAACGTGCCGCCCCACGCCGCCGGCAGCAGGACCACGGCGCCGGGCCCGAGCGGGGCGGGCAGCTGCTCCTGCCGCAGCTCGCCGGACACGACCACGACGACGCGCGGCGTGAGCCGCTGCGGGGCGTGGACGCTGCCGTCGAGGAGGGCGGTGGTGCGGGACAGCCGCATGCGCTCGGTCTCGACGAGCACCCCGTCGCCGTCGACCGGGTCGGCGGGGGCGAGGTTCGCCTCCCACGCCGCCCGCACGCACGCGAGCGCCTCACCCGTGTGGAGTGGGCGGGGCGTGCGGCCGGTCTCGACCGACCAGTCGTAGAGCCGGTACGTGGTGTCGCTCGGGGTCTGCGGCTCGGCGACGACGACACCCGCGCCGAGGGCGTGGACGGTGCCGGGCGGCACGTGGTGGACCTCGCCCACCCGGGCCGGCACCCAGCGCAGCAGCCGGGTCACCTCCGGCGTGCCGGCCGCGACGGCGAGCTGCTCGGGCGTCGTCCCGGGCCGGAGACCCACCGCCAGGTGGGCCCCGGGGTCGGCGGCGACCACGACCCACGACTCGCACTTGAGTCGCGCGCCGGGCAGCTCGTCGAGGACCGCGGCCGGCGGGTGGACCTGCACCGACAGCGGCTCCCGGGCGTCGAGGTGCTTGACGAGGAGGGGGAACCGGTCGCCCGGCGCCGGGGCGGTGGTGCCGAGCAACGCGTCCCTGTGCTCCCGCACGAGGTCGTGCAGCGTCGCGCCCGCGAGGGGACCGTGGGCGACGCGGCTCGAGCTGTCCGGCACGACGGTGTCCGCGGGGTCGAGGTCGACGACGTCCCACGACTCCCCGACGTCGACCCCGTCGGGGAGGGAGCGGCCGAGCGCCCCCAGGCGGCGCCCGCCCCACGGCTTCGGCACGAGGAGCGGGCTCAGCAGGAGGGGCGCGAGGTGCTCCACGTCATCTCCAGACCGTGCGGCGGGCCCGCCGCTGCGGCGGCCGGCTCGTCTGCCACACCCGGCGCCAGCGGGCGACGTCCGGACCGCTCGTCGGGGCGCTCCCGCCTCCGGCCGCACGGAGGCGCGAGCCGTACCAGTCGCCGGAGTCCTCCTCCAGCAGGGCGGCCATCGCCGCCTCGATGCGGCGGCCGAGCTCGCGCGGCCCCTCGCCCTCACGCGGTCGCAGCGGCTCGCCGTAGCGGACGCTGACCGGCGGGCGGCCCGGACTCGGCCAGCCCTGCTCGTGGGGCATCGCGTTGAACGTCCCGCGCAGCGCGAGCGGCACCACGGGGACACCGGCGCCGATCGCCATGAAGGCGGCACCGAGCTTGAACGGCTGCGTCCAGCCGTCGCGAGAGCGGGTGCCCTCGGGGTAGACGACGATCGACCAGCCGTCCTTCAGCAGGTAGCCGGGCGTGTTCGACAGCGTCCCGCCGCGTCGCTCGATGGGGAACGTGTTGAACAGCACGGCGGAGCCCGCGGCCCGCCACCACGTGTCGAAGAAGTAGTCCGCGGCGGCGGCGACGGCCGTGCGGCGGCGCCAGCGGGGCGGCAGCGTGTTGAGGATGAGCGGGGTGTCGACGTGGCTGGAGTGGTTGGCGACGAAGACGACGGGCCCGTCGATCCGGTCGAGCACGTCGAGACCGTGGGCCCGGACGCTCACCTGCGAGCGCAGGAGGGCGTTCATGCCGACGCCGAGCGCCACCTCGCGGACCGCGCGGGCGACGGGGCCGCGCGCCCAGCGGGTGGGGAACACCTTGGTCGAGCGCGGCGGCACGAACGGCTCGGCGGAGCGGGGGACGAGGGCACGCCGCCCGACGCCCCAGCGCCAGCCGCGCGCGACGGTGCGGACGTCGCGGTAGCCGTCGCGGACGAACCGCCACGGCGTCATCGCCGTTCCGCTCACGCGCCGCCCACCAGGCCGCCCGCCGCGGCGAGGTCCGGGACCGACACGTCCGCCACGAGGTGCGGGGGGTTGTGCAGGTACGTGATGGACGGGTCCGGTCCGACGGTGTCGGACACCATCTCGAGGGCGTCCTGCAGGCTCGACGCGGCGCGGAAGCCCATCCGGGCGCACGCGGCGCGGTTGCCGCCGACCCACACGACGTTGCGGCCGCCGCCGAGGTGGTCGAGGGCGTGGGCGATCCAGTACCACATGTAGAACGGGTGGACGCCGTGGTAGGCGTGGCTCGTCCGGTACAGGTGGACGTACCAGGGGTCCGTCGCGTACCGCTCCTCGAACTGCTTCTCGATGACGGAGGGCTCCGTCGACGTCGACAGGACCTCCTCGAAGAAGTCGACGTAGCTGGGGTGGTGCAGCTGGTGGAACTCCTGCTCGACCGGGTGGTAGAGGATCACCGCGCCGCCGGGGCGCACCACGGGTGCGCCCCGGTAGGAGTTGAAGTAGTACCCGAGCCCCATGCACGCGGCGAGGATCGGGTTCATCACCGAGTCGACGTTGTACGGCCCGACGAACGGCACGCCGAGCACCATGACGTCGCTCTGGCCCTGCACCGGTACGAGCTGCTGGCGGTGGACGGCCTCGATGGTCCGGGCGTGGACCGCCTCGACCTCGCCGGCGGTGATGCCCGTGAGGCTGTACTCGGAGCGGATGCCGTGGAACGCGCGGTGCCGCAGCCGCTTCGGCGCGACCGCGAGCCCGCGCCGCACGCCGACGAAGCGGGCCTGGTCGCTGATGTTCCACTCCCACTCGCGCTTCTGCAGGAACGAGTAGGCGTCCGGGAAGATCGTGTTGTTGAGCGTCGTCTCGATCTGGAACACCTTGACGTGCTCCGCGACGACGCGGCCCATCCGCCACGCGCTGCCGTGGAGGGCGGAGCGGGTGTGGTCCATGAACGAGCGGCTCTGGACCATCGTGTGGCTGTTGTGGTGGTGGCGCAGGCTCGAGTACGGGGCGAGGCCGATCGCGACGGACTTGTGCCCGCCGTCCATCGCGACGAGGTTGACGTTGACGTAGACGAGCAGGTCGGACTCCGCCGACCGCTTGTGGATGTCGACGTCCTCGCCGTGCCTCGTCCGCCCGAGGTGGGCGATGGTGTCCTTGTCCTCGGCGTCGAAGTTGTAGAGCGCCCCCTGCGGGAAGAAGCTGCGGAACACCCGCTCGCCGACGATGTGCTTGAGCTCGTCGGGGGTGAGCCTGCGGTGCAGGGCGTTGGCGCTCACGAGCTCGACGTCGTCGACGCCGGCCTGGGCGGCGAGCTCGAGCACCGCCTCGATGACCCGTTGGCGGATGTCGGGGGCCTTCATCGGCGGGAGCGGGATCGAGATGTCGTCGAAGGCGATGGTGAGACGCATGCCCGCCGTGAGCAGCGCCGGCAGCGGCTCGCTGTCGACCGGGTGCAGCAGCGCCTGCTCGATGGCCTCGTCGACGTCGGGCACCCCGGGCAGGCTCTCCGGCGGGTAGACCACCCGGGTGCCGCGCGGGAAGCGCTCGAGCCGGAACCCCTCGCCCTCGTGGACCACGAGCGGTGGGGTCCGGTCGTCGACCTCGAGCACGAATCCGGGACGGGTCATGCGGGGTATCCAACCACCGTCCACAGATGCCCCCGCACGTCACGTCTCTGGTGCCGATCGCTCCAGGCCGTGACTCTCGGCGAGGTCCTCGCGTGCGTGGCGGGCCAGTGCCCCTGCCGGGACGACTGCCGCACGCAACTGCGTGCGGGCGACCACACTCGCTGTCCGCAGGCCCGTGCCGAGTCCGGCACGTTCCCCGACCACCGCGCCGGGGCCGACGACGCCGACGACCTCTCCGTCGATGAGGACGTCGGCGATCCCGTCGAGCACGAGTGCCACCGAGGTGTCAGGGTCCCCCTGTCTGATCAGGCACTCGCCGGCGGAGACCCGTACGAAGCGTCGCGAACGGACGCTCATGACCAGGTCGGCGAGCCGCTGTTCGAAGTCCGACGTCGCAGCGGCCACCGCAGGCTCCTGCGCATCTGCTCCCGCACCCGCTTGCCCCCTCAACCACGACGACCAGTCCGCCGTGGCACTCCGCCCGACGAGAGCCCCCTCGGCGTCGAAGACCCAGTGCCGCGGGAAGTCGCTCGCGTCCAGCAGGCGCCACCGCACTCCGCCCTCCCAATCGAGTCGCAGCTCGAGGGTCGTCCAGACCAGAGGCGGCCGGAGGCGCAGGTATGGCCAGGTCCGGTGGGTCCGTGGGAGGGGCACGGCGGTACGAGCTCCGAAGGTCTGGACGAAGCTCGCCCCGGACGACGTGATGACCGGTGGGCGGCGCGTCAGCGGCATGGACACGGCGGGGAAGCGGAGCCGCGCCGGCCCGAGCGTCAAGGTCGTTCCGCCTGCAAAGCCGTCGCTGTCGGCCCCGAACGCCGCGTCCACCCTGCCGTTGCGCCGTCGGAGCCGACCGGACACCCGGTGCACGACCCGCACAGCGTCGCTGTCCACTAGATCTCGAAGAGCACCCGGCGGCAGCCGGGGGCCTGGTGGCCGGTCATAGTGGCCGAGACCGACGTCGAATCCCGCCCGCAGAATCCCGTCGACGAGCTCGGACGGGATCCAGCTGACGCTCGTCACCGAGCCTTCCACCAGGTCCATGGCTCCTCCGGCGCCGTCGTCGGCGCTGACCGCAGATGCCGATGCTCCTCCGCTCGACGCCCCACGACAAGGTCCTGGCCCGGTTCCCCAGGCGGGTGTTTGATGCGCTCACGCCCGAGTCCCGCATGCTGGCGAAGGGGGTCGTCGTGGTCGAGGTCCGTGAGGTGCGTACCAGGCTCATGGGACGACAGGGCCGTCGGAGCCCGTGGGTGAGGGTCGCGACGGGGGCCGCCCTCCTCCTCCCTCTCGCCGGTCTCGTCGCCCTCCTCCTCGTGGCGCCCGAGGACCTTCGCTGGCACCAGGCCGGGGTGCACTTCACCGTCTTCCTCCTGGTCGGCTCCACC
The DNA here is from genome assembly GCF_037860835.1 of Aquipuribacter nitratireducens. Taxonomy (NCBI): domain Bacteria; kingdom Bacillati; phylum Actinomycetota; class Actinomycetes; order Micrococcales; family Intrasporangiaceae; genus Aquipuribacter; species Aquipuribacter nitratireducens. The sequence goes on from NZ_JBBEOG010000004.1 coordinate 186,866, forward strand.
GCGACCGGCCTGGCCCTCGGTGCAGTGCGGGCTGCCACGCGTCGCGGGGACGCCAGGGTCCTGCTGCTCGCGATCGCCTTCTTCGTGATCGGCGGCTTCATGGCGCTCCACGCGCTCGGAACGCCCGGTGTGCTCATCGCCGGTCGGCCGGGGCTGACGGTGGCCATCTCGGTCGGGGTCGCTGTCGCGTCGATCTGGGCACTGGCCGCGGCATGGGTCGACTCGCGCCCTTCGTGGCCGGGGCTGGTCGTGCGGTACCGGTCCTGGCTGCTGTGGGGCGTCGTAGTGTCGCTCGGGGCGTGGCTGGTGTGGTCGGTCGTCGGCCTGTGGCCGGTCGCATCGGCCGGCAGCGAGGGACCAGGTGACGTCCTGACCTGGTTCTACGCCCTGTCCGCCGCCTGCTACCTCGTGGCCGCCGCGAGGCTCGGGTGGCGGCACCGCGAACACCTGGGACTTCTCGTCACCAGCGTCGTCGGGTGCTTCGTGCTCTTGGCCGAGTCCTTGGTGGGGGTCGCTCTGGCCGGGGAGCGCACGTGGCACGGCGCCTGGTGGCTCTGGCACGCAATGATCGTCTGTGCGTTCGCGCTCGTGATCGTGGCCGCGCAGCGGCAGTGGCGCGAGGAGCGCTTTCGGGGCCTCTACCTGCCCGCGACACGCGAACACCGTCAGGAGGTGACGGTCCTGTTCTCCGACCTCGCCGGCTTCACCACCTACACCGCTCGGCACCCGGCGTCCGAGGTGGCGGCCATGCTCCGCGCCTTCTACGAGATGGCGGCGCCGTTGCTGCACCGGACATTCGGCGCAGAGGTCGAGAAGTTCATGGGCGACGGTGTGTTCGCGACCTTCAACCGTGACGGTCGGGACCTCGACCACGCCACGACCGCCTGTCGGGCTGCTCTGGCGTTGCAGGCGGAGGTGGCTCGCGTGCGGCGCTCGCATCGCGACTGGCCCGGCCTCCGCGTCGGAGTCAACACCGGTGAGGTCGTCATCTGCGAGCTCGGCGGCGACGGGTATGTCGTTTACCCGGCCGTCGGGGACGCGGTCAATCTCGGCTCGAGGCTCGAGGCCCATGCTCCCGTCGGGGGAGTCCTCGTCGGCCGGGCCACGGCCGAGCGACTGCCCGGAGGCACACACACGATCCCCCGTGAGCTGGAGCTCAAGGGGTACGAGCAGCCGGTCGTCGCCTACGAACTCTTGTCTCTGGGGCAGGAGGTCCCGGCCCGGACGGCACGGCGCTCCGATGGTGTCCGTGGGGGCACTGACCACGTCACGGGTCGGTAAGCCCTTCGTCACCGTCCCGTTCTGTCCTGCCGGTCCGCACCGACCTTCGATGGAGGGACCGGTCAGGTAGGCCGGGTCACCCGACACGAGGAGCCCTCATGTCCCACCTCGCCCGCACCTCCCCCCGGTCGGCGGCTGCCGTCGTCGCGCTCGGCCTCTCCGGGGCCGCGCTGGCCTTCGCCCCGCCCGCACTGGCCTCCGGCCCCGCGACGGAGGAGGAGCGCGACGTCCTGCCGCGGTCCGCGATCGAGGACGTCGTCGCGGACACCGCCTCGCTCCCGCTGCACGTCGGTCGCGTCGGGTCGGTGGACGGCCCCGTCGTCCGGTACGTCGTCACCGAGTCCTCGCGCCGGGGGGACGCCTCCCGGCGCGGGGTCAACCACGCGCCGCGGCTCGCGGCGGCCGCGGGGACGGAGGCCGTCCAGCAGGTCGACGTCGTCGACGGCGTCGTCGTCTTCCCCGCGACGGTCGACTTCTCCCCGCACCTGCGCGTCGAACCCGGTCCCACCGCCTTCCCGCCCGCGGTCGCCGAGCCCGGGTCCGTCGGCGAGGCCGGCTACTCCCCGCTCGTGCAGCTGCCGGACGGCACCGTGCTCAACGCGTCGCACGTCGCCAACGCGACCGGCACCCACGACAAGCTGCTGCGGACGGAGCCCGGTCGCCGCGGCGTCGGGCGCGGCGTCGAGCGCGGGGTTTTCCGCGAGAGCGAGGGCTTCTACGAGGGCGAGGAGGTGTACTACGTGTCCTTCGAGGCGACGGACCCCGTGATCGCGGCGCTCGAGAACGCCACGTACGCCCCCGCGCTCGCCGCAGCGCCCTCGGCCGGCTCCGACGACGACGACAGCGCCCGGTCCGCGATCGTCCCCTTCACCAACGGGCGGACCGGTGCGGACGACCCCGACCGGCAGGGCCTCACGAGCGCACTGCTCGGCGAGGGCGACCCGCTCAACGTCATCGACTCCCTGCCGGAGAACGGGAACGACGACGAGTACAGCCCGCTGTGGGACGTCCACGCCGCCGAGTGGACCGACGCCGCGGTCGCCGCCGGTCTCGACACCGTCCAGACGGACGTCGACGACATCCGCGAGCTCGTCGCCGAGGGTCTCGTCACCGGTCCGGGCGGAGCCCCGTGGGGACCGGTCGGCGTCATCGTCAACTGCCCGGTGATCAGCATCGAGAGCTGACGCGCGCTACCGCGTCGACCCGCACGACCCGCGACATGATGGGGACGTGCGGGTCGACGGCGTCGTGCTGGCAGGAGGCGCCGCCCGGCGCATGGGCGGCACCGACAAGCCGGCGCTGCGGGTGGGCGGACGCAGCCTGCTCGGCACGGCCGTCACCGCCCTGGCGGGAGCCGGCCGGGTCGCCGTCGTGGGTCCGTCGCTGCCCGAGGACGCCGCGCCGGGCGGAGCCGACGTCGTCCTCACCCGGGAGGAACCGCCGGGATCGGGGCCCGTCACGGCCCTCCTGGCGGGGCTCGAGCTCGTGGTCGCTCCCGTGGTCGTCGTGCTCGCGGCGGACCTGCCCCGGGCGGACGCGCGCCTCGTCGAGGGGCTGCTCCGCTGTCTCCACGAGGCGGGACCGGCCGTCGACGCGGTCGTCCCCGTCGACGGGCACGGCCGGGAGCAGTGGCTCGCGGCGGCGTACCGGACCGCTCCGCTGCGGGCGGCGCTGGAGGCGGCGCTCGCCGCCCGGCCGGTGGGTCCGGAGGGGCGCGGCCCGGGCCTGCGTGACGTCGTCCCGCGGGTGCGGTGGACGGCCGCGACGGATCCGGTGCTGTCGGGCAGGCTGTCGGACGTGGACACCCCCGAGCAGCTGAGCCGCGCCCACCTCGAGGCCTGGACCGTCGCGCTGGCGGCCCGCTGGGGGCTCGAGCCCCAGCTGAGGGACCTGCTCGACGACCCGGGCGTGCTGGTGGCCGACGTCCTCGACGTCGCGAAGGACGCCGCGCACACCGTCGCGCGGCCCGCCGCACCCCTCACGACCTTCCTGCTGGGGGCGGCGCTCGCAGCCAGGGCGGCGCTGGAGGACTCCCCGGCCGCCGGCGAGGACCTCGCGGCGCTGCGCGGCGAGCTCGCGGAGGCGCTGCGCGAGCACGGCGAGGACGCCGGCACCCCCGACCGTTGACGGGAGCCGCGCCGGGGCCGTTCACGGTCGACGAGGCCCGCTCGGCGGCACGGGCGCTCGGCGCGGCACGCGTGCCGCGGCACGTGCCGGTCGCGCTCGACCGGGCGCACGGCCGCGTCCTCGCCGTCGACGTCCGCGACCCCACCGGTCACGTGGTCGTGCCGCGCGGGTCCCGGCTGGGTCCCCTGGCGGTCGGTGCCGCCGCGGCTGCGGGCGCGGACGCCGTGCACGTGGTCGTCCCGCCGCGCGTGGCGCTCCTCGTCACCGGTGACGGCCTCCTCGCCGCGGGCGCCTCGCGCGGCGGGCGTACCCGCGACGTCCTGTCCCACGTGCTGCCCGACCTGCTCGTCGCGCTCGGCGGGGACCTGGGCCCGGGGGAGGCCGGCGTGGCGTCGACCGGTGCCGACGGGGCTGCCGTCCTCGACGCCGTCGCGGGCCCCTACCGCGGCACGGTCGACGTGCTCGTGACGACGGGAGGCACCGGCGGGGGTGCGGAGGACCGGCTCCGCGGGGTGCTCCGGCGGGTCCGGGCCCGGCTCGTCGTGCCGGGGGTCGACGTCGAGCCCGGCGGCTCCGCGCTCGTCGCCGCCGTCCCCGACGGTCCGCTCGTCGTGGGGCTCCCGGGCCGACCTGTCGCTGCGGTCGCCCTGGGCCTCCTGCTCGCGGGACCGCTGCTCGGCGGCTGGCTCGGTGTGCCGGACGCGGGCCTCGCCGAGGTGGCGCTGGCCGGTCAGGTGACCGCCGGCCCGTGGCCACGGGTGCTCCCGGCTCGTCTCGACGTCGCGCAGGGCCGCGTCGAGGCCCGCGACCCGGGTGCGGTCGGGCTCGCGGGGGCGACCGGCGTCGTCGTCGTCGGCCGGGGCGGCGCGGCGCGGTGGGTGCCCCTTCCCGTCGCCGGGTGACCGCGGGAACGAGGCCGGGTCAGCGCTGCCGCGGGTCGAACGCGACCTTGACGGTGCCGAGCCGCCCGGCGCTCGAGGCGTGGTCGAGCGCCTCCCGCCACCGGTGCAGCGGGTACACGGCGCCGAGCACGTCGCCCTCGCCGCCGACGCCGTCCCCGAGCGGCGCCGTCGCCGCGAGACGCAGGGCGGTCGGGAAGGCGTCCCCGGAGGAGGCGTACGTGCCGACGACGTCCAGCTCGCGGAACCAGGCGGGGCTGAGGTCGGCGCCGCGGGCGGGCATCCCCGAGAGGACGACACGACCGCCGGCCCGGGTGGCGCGGAGGGCGAGGTCGAGCGAGGTCGTCGAGCCGACCGCGTCGACGGCGACGTCGACGCCGCCCAGCAGGTACTCCTGGTCGGCCCGCGACGCGAGGCCCGGGAGCTGGGTGCGGACCGTCAGCGCCTGGGTGACCCGGCGCACGCCGCGCAGGGCCTCGCCGGGGGCGACGACGTCCGTGGCGCCGAAACGGCGGGCGAGGGCCGCCTGGGCGCCGTGCTTCGCGACCACGACGATGCGGCCGGCGGCCGTGAGCTCGCGCAGGGCGAGGGTGGCGAAGAGGCCCACGGCGCCGGCGCCGGAGACGAGGACCGTCTGCCCGTCGGCGACCGCGGCGCGCTCGGCGAGCCGGACGGCGCACGCGAGCGGCTCGACGAGCACGGCACGCTCGTCCGGCAGGTCGTCGGGGACCGCGTGCAGCTGGGAGCGGTGGGCGACGAGGCGCTCGCCCCAGCCGCCGCCCGTCGAGCGGCAGTACCCGGTCTGCAGCCCGGGGCGGAGGTGCCCGACCGTCACGCGGTCGCAGAGGTTCGTGCGGCCGGCGGCGCACTGCTCACAGGGCTCGAGCCCACGGGCGGCGCACGCGAGGACCGGGTCGACGACGACCCGCGTGCCCGCGGCGAGGTCGCCGGAGTCCTCCGTCAGGGTGCCGACGACCTCGTGGCCCGGGATGCACGGCATCGACGAGACGCCGGCGAAGTACAGGGACGTGGAGCCGGTGACGGCCCCGAGGTCGGACCCGCAGATCCCGGCGAGGTGGACCTTCACCCCGGCCCAGCCGTCGTGTCGCACGACCGGCTCCGACGTCGTGAGCAGCCGCAGCGGGGCCATCGGGCCGACGAGCAGGCCCGGCAGGCTGCCCACGGCGCTCACCGCGCGCGCGGCGGCGTAGCGGGGGACCGAGCGGAAGAGCTCCAGCGCCAGCATCACGGGCGCCATCCAACCGCACGCCGTCAGTCGCTCGGGACCACCGGTACGCCGAGCATCTCCGCGCCGAGCCGGTCGACCTGTGCGACGAAGGCGGTCGCGCGACCGTCGGGCTCGACGACCCGGTGGAGCTGGCCGAACAGCTCGAACGACACCCAGCCGAAGACGCTCGTCCACGCGAGGAGGCCCCGCTGGGCGAGGTCCGCCGGGACCTCCGGCCCGAGGTACTCGCGCATGGGGGCGATCGCGACGAGCGCGTCGTCCGTCCCCGACTGCGCCCCCGACCCCGACGCGCCGGGCTGCTCCCGGGCGACGTCGCGGAGGATCCCGGCGAGCAGGGCCGTCACGCGCGTCGCGGGGCCGACGGTGTCCTGCGGGGCGACGTACCCGGGCACGGGCGAGCCGTACACCAGCGCGTACTGGTGGGGGTTCGCCAGCGCCCACGACCGCACCGCCGTCGCCGTCGCCCGCCAGCGACCGGCGACGTCGGACCGGTCGACCGCGGCCTCCGCGGCCTCCGCGGCCTCGCCGAGCGCGTTGTAGGCGTCGATGATGAGCGCGGTGAGGAGCGCGTCCCGGCTCTCGAAGTACCGGTAGACCGCCGACGACACCATGCCGACGTCGCGGGCGACCGCCCGCAGCGACAGCGACGCCGCGCCGTCCACGGCGAGGTGGTCCCGGGCCGCGTCGAGGATCGCCTGCCGCATCTCGGCCCGTGCGCGCGCCCGCACGCCTCCCGCCGTCGTCTGCGTTCCCACGGAGGTCAGTGAACCACTGATGTGAGCGCCGCACACGAAGGAGAGCGCTGCTCTTGCTTTTGCCCGCGTAGCCGTGTCTACTGCTCTCAGCGGAGAGCACCGCTCTCTCTCATCGAGAGGACCTGTCATGACCGTCCGCCACGTCGTCGTCGGCGCCGGCCCCGTCGGTACCGCCGTCGCGCTGCTCCTCGCCGACGCCGGGCACGACGTCCGCGTCGTCACCCGCTCCGGCTCCGGGCCGGAGCACCCCCGCGTCGCCCGCGTCCGCGCCGACGCCTCCGACGCCGAACGCTTCCGCGAGGTGAGCGCCGGTGCCGCCGTGATCTACAACTGCGTGAACCCGCCGTACGAGCGGTGGACGACCGACTGGCCGCCTGTCGCGGACTCCCTGCTCGCAGCCGCACAGGCGCACGACGCCGTCCTCGCGACGGTCAGCAACCTCTACGCATACGGCGTCGTCGACGGTCCGATCAGCGAGGACACCCCCGAGCGCCCGCACGACGCGAAGGGCGCCGTCCGGGCCCGGATGTGGGCCGACGCCCTCGCCGCGCACACCGCCGGCAGGGTCCGCGCGGTCGAGGTCCGCGCGAGCGACTTCGCCGACGCCGGCGACCAGTCGCACCTCGCGCGCAACGCCGGCGCCGTCCTCGCGGGCAGGCGCGCGACCGTCATGGGCTCCGCCGACCAGCCCCACACGTGGACGAGCACACGTGACGTCGCCCGGCTCCTCGTCGCAGCGGCTGCCGACCCCGACGCCCACGGCCGGGTGTGGCACGTCCCGAGCAACCCGCCCCGGACCCAGCGGGAGGCGCTCGCCGACCTCGCGCGCGTCGCCGGGGTCCGCGCGCCGCGCGTCTCCGTCCTCGGCCCCCGCGCCGTGCGGACCCTCGGGGTGGTGGTGCCGTTCGTGCGGGAGCTCGCCGGCACCGTCTACCAGTTCAGTGCCCCGTTCGTCCTCGACGACTCCGCCGCCCGCGCCTGCTTCGGCCTCGAGCCGGAGCCGTGGGAGGACGTCCTCGCCCGGGTCGTCGCCGACGCCCGCGCCCAGCGCCCGGGGCGGGCCGCCTGATGCGCCGGCTCCCCGCGACCGGTGGGTTCCTCCTCGCCTCGGGGGTCCTCGCGCTCGTCGGCTACGCGATCCTCGGCACGCAGTTCGGCTGGCCGGCGGTCCTCGACGAACCCGGCACGAGCGCCCTCGACGACTTCGTCGGCGCCGAGCAGTGGGTGCGCGCGGGCTTCTACGTGTTCCTCCTCTCCAGCGTCGTTCTCGTCCCCGCCGCCATCGGCGTGCAGGACGCGCTCACCCGCGGCGAGACCGCCGCGAAGGTCGTGACCGCGTTCGGGGTGCTCGGTGCGTTCGCGCAGACGCTCGGCTGGGTGCGCTGGCCCATCACCGTCCCCGGTCTCGCCGACCGGTGGAGCGACCCGTCGCTGTCGGAGAGCGAGCGCGCGGCGACCGCCGCCACCTACGACCTCGTCAACACCTACGCGGGCGGCGCGCTCGGGGAGCACCTCGGGTGGCTGTTCCAGGGCGTGTGGGCCGTCGGGCTGTCGCTCATCGTGCTCCGGGCCGCCGGCCTGCCGCGGTGGTTCGGCGCCCTCGGCGTCCCGATCGCCGCCCTGTGGGCGGTCCTCGTCCCCGTCGCGACCGCGTTCGAGGCGGCCACGCTCGAGTTCTGGGCGCTCAACGTCTACACGGCCTGGTACCTGTGGGTCCTCGCGCTCGGTGCGCTGCTCGTCGCGCGCCGGGTCGGGCCACCGGCCGCGGAGAGCGGCCACGCCCCTGTGGCGGTGACGGCGTGAGGGGCGCCCTGCGCACCGCCGGTCGCTGGGGCGTGCGCGTCCTCGCCGGCGTCGGCGCGGTCCTCCTCGTCCTGACGGTCGTCGGTGCGGCGGTCGACGCGGCCGGCTTCGACCGGACCCGCGGCGGCTACGAGCCGCCCTACGAGGGGTGGACCGGCGAGCCGATCGACTGGGCCGCGGGCGCCGTCACCCCGACCGGCTTCCTCGACCCGGGACGCGTCGTCGACACGACCCTCGACTGCACGACGGGGATGATCGGGTTCGGCGTCTGGGGGGTGTCCGTCGACTTCCGCGTCGTGAGCGAGCGGGCCATCGTCGTCCACCGCCCGCGCGAGGCGTGCGAGGCGGCAGGGTTCGACCCCCGGTTCTGACCGGCCCTCCGGCACCGGGACGGGCGTGGGTCCACCTGTCAGCCCGGCAGGTGGGCCTGCGACGTGTCGACCGACGGCAGCGAGAGGCGGGCCGTGCGACCGGCCGTCCGCCACTCCTCGATCGGCCATCGGGCCCTGCGGGCCTCCCGGAACAGCGTGACGTCCGGGCTCACGGCGGTCGGCTTCCCGACCGCCTGGAGCATCGGCAGGTCGGAGTGGCTGTCGGCGTAGCCGTACGCCTGCGACAGGTCGGCTCCGACCAGGCCGGCGTAGCGGCGCAGCCACGCCGCCCGCGCCTCTCCGACCAGCGGCGGGCGCGTGAGGAACCCCGTGCAGCGGCCGCGGGAGTCGACGTCGAGCTCGGCGGACACGATCTCGTCGAACAGCGGTGCGAGCGGTCGGGTGATGGGCGTGACCGCGCCGGTGATGAGGACCGTCCGGTGCCCGGCGGCGCGGTGCTCCCGGACGCGTCGGATCGCCGCGCCGCTCACGCGCTCGAGGACGTGCGGGGTGAGGGTCTCGTCGACCATCTCCTCGAGCAGCCGCAGGTCGGCGCCCGCGTACCGGCGGTAGGCGCTGCGGATGAGCGCCCCGCGGTCGCGGCGCTCGGCGCGCAGGTACAGCGGCAGCCTCGCCGCGACCGCGGCGAGCTCCTTCGCGCGGCCGCGCGCCGACAGCTCCGGCAGGCGCACCCACAGGTACGTCTCGATGATGTTGGACGACAGCAGGGTGCCGTCCATGTCGAAGACCGCGAGCACCGGCGGTGCCGCCGGATCGAGCGGCTCCGCCGGGTCCCGCGGCGTGACGACCCGGGCGGTCGGCCCGCCCTGCTTGTTGCGCCGCTTGCGGATGACGTCGTAGTCGCGGACGGCCTTCGTCACCGCAGGGCAGTGGACGTCGACGAGGTAGTGCTCCCAGTCGACGACGGCGGTGTCGAAGCCGAGCTCGGCCTTGTCGGCGTCGTCGAGGGCCTCGTGGAGGGCGAGCATGCGGTCGTCGACGAAGTAGAGCTCGACCTGCACGTAGGCGCGGTAGAGGTCCATGTACTTGCGGAGGAAGTCGAGGCGCCGCTTCTGTGTGTCGAGGGAGCGCGCCCATCCCCGCACGCGGTCGCTGCGCGGGGCGAGCGACAGCGCGCCCTCCGCCACCGAGTACGCGCGCTCGCCCGTCGCGAGCGCCCGCTCGACGATCCTCGCGCCGGGGAACCGCCACTCGGCGAGCCGCACGGCGCCGCGGGCGTCCATGTCGAAGGGGTGCCGGGCGAAGTACTCCCGGACGTAGGAGTACAGCTGCCGGAACGTCAGCGGGTTCCGCGCACCCGAGGCGAGGTGGAAGTACGCCGGCGCGCCGACCGGCGGCGGCGTCGCCGCCACGACGACGATGGAGTTGACGACGAGGTCGATGGGGACGATGTCCATCACCGAGTCCGGCGCCGCCGGCAGCTCCGGCAGCTCCCCGCGGCCGTACGCGAGGATGATCGGGTCCGCCATCTTGAACCCCTCGATCCAGCCCGGGTGGGGCGTGGTGAGGGCGGACTCGATGATGCTCGGGCGGTAGACCGTCGTCGGGAGGACGGGGGCGGCGACCTCCTCGACGACGCGCTCGCCGAGCGCCTTGGTGAACGTGTAGACGTCGGTCCAGCCGAGGGTGCGGGCGCGCTCGCCGCCGGCGGCCTTCTGCTGCTCGAGCACCCACTCGGTGCGGCGGCGCTCGGCGTCGGCGGCCACGGCGAGCGGCCCCGCGCGGTCGTGGTCCTTCTCGGCGCGCGCGAGGAGCCTCGACAGCACGGCAGGGGTGCGGGAGGTGTCCTCGATGCGCGCGGCGACCCGCTCGGCGGCCTCGCGCTCGCTGCGCCAGTCGACGGTGTGCTCGACGGACGCCTCCATGACGGGACCGCGGCGGCGCCCGCCGACGTAGGCGGTGGAGACGTGGACGTAGTGGAGCGGGCGGTACGTGCCGTCGTCGCGCCGGGCGGCCTCGACGACCCGGTCGACGAGCCCCTTGACCCCGACGACGTTCGTCTGGAAGGCCGACTGGATCGGGGGGTCGAAGCTGACGTCGCCCGCGCAGTGGACGACGACGTCGAGGTCCGTCGGCAGCGGCGGGACGTCGTAGAGGTCGCCGGACAGCGTCTCGACGCGCGCCCTCGCGGCGTCGTCGAGGTCGGCGAAGATCGGCTTCGCGAGGAGCTTCGCGACGCGGTCCTCCGCGGGCTGGCCGGACTTCGGGCGCACCATCGCGACGACCGTGCAGCCGGGCACCGCGACGAGCAGCTTGTGGAGGAGGGCCTCGCCGACGAACCCCGTCACGCCGGTGAGGAGGATCCGCTTCCCGGCGAGTCTGTCGGCCACGCGCATGCCCGGCATCCAACCACCTGGCGTGGGGTCGTCCTGGGCGGCGCCCGCCCGCCCGGCCGTCGGGACACCGGCGAGGAACCGGGCGCCGTGCGTGGAAGGATCGGGCCCGAGCGTGACCTGGGCCACAGGCCACGACGAGGCACCCCCGAGCCCTGAGGAGGCACGCGATGCCCATCGCCACCCCCGAGACCTACGCCGAGATGCTCAACCGCGCGAAGGACGGCTCCTTCGCCTACCCCGCCATCAACGTCACGTCGTCGCAGACCCTCAACGCCGCGATCCGCGGCTTCGCCGAGGCCGGGTCCGACGGGATCGTCCAGGTGTCGACGGGCGGCGCGGAGTACCTGTCCGGTCCCACCGTCAAGAACATGGTCACGGGCGCCACCGCCCTCGCGCAGTACGCCCACGAGGTCGCCCGTGCGTACGACGTCCAGATCGCCCTCCACACCGACCACTGCCCCGAGGACAAGCTCGACGGCTTCGTCCGCCCGCTCCTCGAGGCGAGCAAGGACCGGGTCCGCAACGGCATGGGCCCGCTCTTCCAGTCGCACATGTGGGACGGCTCCGCGGTCCCCCTCGACGAGAACCTCCGGATCGCGGAGGAGCTCCTCGGGCACTGCGCCGAGGCGAAGGTCGTCCTCGAGATCGAGGTCGGTGTCGTCGGCGGCGAGGAGGACGGCGTCGCCAACGAGATCAACGACAAGCTCTACACGACGACCGAGGACGCCATCGCCATGGTGGACGCGCTCGGCACCGGCGAGAAGGGCGTCTACATGGCCGCCCTCACGTTCGGCAACGTCCACGGCGTCTACAAGCCGGGCAACGTCAGGCTCCGCCCGGAGATCCTCCGCCAGGCGCAGGACGCCATCGCCGCGCACGTCGGCGCCGCCGAGGGCAGCAAGCCCGCCCTGCTCGTGTTCCACGGCGGGTCCGGCTCGCTGCCGGAGGAGATCAGCGAGGCCGTCGACCACGGCTGCGTGAAGATGAACATCGACACCGACACCCAGTACGCGTTCACGCGCCCGGTCGTCGAGCACATGTTCCGCAACTACGACGGCGTGCTCAAGATCGACGGCGAGGTCGGCAACAAGAAGATGTACGACCCGCGCGCGTGGGGGAAGTCGGCCGAGGCCGGGCTCGCGGCCCGCGTGGTCGAGGCGTGCGAGGCGCTCCGCAGCGCGGGGACGAGCCTCAGCGCCTGACCGGGGCGCCGGGTGGCGGGTGGCGGCGCTCAGGCGTCGCCGCCCGCCTCCTGCTCCTCGCCCCGGCCGCCGCTCCCGGCGCGGTCCGCACCACCGGGGTCGCCGCTGCGGACGACGTCGAGCAGCGACGAGATCCGCGTGGTGTCGATGAGGAACTGCACGACGTCGGGCGGGTCGATGAGCACCACCCGACGCGGCGCGCGGGAGGCGAGCCGTGCGAGGAACGCGACGCCCGTGGAGTCCATGAACGTCACGAGGTGGCTGTCGACCTCGATGGGCCGCGACGTCGAGAGCGCGTCCTCCGCGGCCTCGAGGAGGTCCGGTCCCAGCTCGGCGTCGATCTCGCCCGTGAGGACGACCCGGGTCGTGCCGGGCTCGAAGAGCACGTGCACGGAGCCGGGGTCGACCGGACGCACGGGGTAGGCGTCGCCCGCTCGGGGGTCCGACGCGGGGCGACCGCCCGGTTGCCCGGTCGGCTGACCCGTCTGGTCATCCGGTGTCATCCTGCTCCCTGGTGCGGTGTCGCGACCGCTGCGCGCGTTGCGGGCACGCTAGCAAGACCGCGAGGATGCCGGGGCCCCCAGCCCCGGGGGGAAGAGACGAGGAGCCGGCGTGCCGTTGAGCAACCTGCCGCGCGTCATGCACGAGGCCGACGCCGCGGTGCTCGTCGTCGACCTCGCGACGAGCCGGGTCGAGTACGCCAACCTCAAGGCCGTCGCCATGGCCGGCAACCACGCCCTGCCCGTCGGGGTCGACGAGTGGGGCCGGCTCGCGGGGCTCGTCGACCCCGAGGGCGAGGACCTCGCGGGCACCGACGGCCCCCTCTCGCGCGTCGCGCGCGGCGAGCCCGTCGCCGGGGAGCTCATCCGACGTGAACCCGGTCGTGCCTCCGACGCGGCGGGGGACGAGCAGGAGCGCCAGAGCGCCGAGGCGGGCGGCGTCGTCGACGACGTCGTCGGCCCGCTGTGGGTGACGGGCTTCCCCCTGGGAGCCGACCTCGGTGGCCGCGCGCTCGTCGTCTTCATGCGGCTGACGGCGTCCTCCCGACCCGACCTCGGCCCGGCTGCGCAGGAGGCCGCCGACGCCGCCGGGCGGGCCGCGGAGGAGGCCCGCGTCCAGGCGGCGGCGCTGCGGGACCGCGCCGTCATCGCCACCGACCTGTCCTTCACGATCTCCGACCCGTCGAAGCCGGACAACCCCCTCGTGTGGGTCAACCCCGCGTTCACGCGGACGACGGGCTACGGCGTCGACGACGTCCTGGGGCTCAACTGCCGCTTCCTCCAGGGCCCGGACACCGACCGCGCCGCCGTCAACCGCATCCGCGAGGCGCTGCGCGCGGGCGAGCCGATCGTCGAGACGCTCCTCAACTACCGCAAGGACGGCACCGCCTTCTGGAACCAGGTGTCGATCAGCCCCGTCCTCGACGCCGAGGGCCGGCTCGTCAACTTCGTCGGGGTGCAGGCCGACGTCACCGAGCGCGTCCTCGTGCAGGAGCAGCGCGAGCGGGCCCTCGCCGCGGAGAAGCGCGCCCGCGCCGGGCTCGTGCTGCTCGACCGCGTGAGCGACGCCGTCATCGAGCTCGACGCCGCGGCGTCGATGACGCGGCTCGCGCGGGTGCTCACCGAGACCATCGCCCCCTGGGCGGCCGTCGTCCAGCTCGACCGCTCGGTCGAGGTCGTCGCGGCCTCCGGGCCCGGGCTGCCCGAGCTCGTCGGGGTGCAGCGGCGCGTCGGTCCGCCTCGTGACGAGGACCCGGAGGAGGACCCCCTGCGCGCGGTCCTCGACGGCGGCGCCGACGAGGCCGTCGTCGACCTGTCGCGGCCGTACGGCACGGGCACCGTGACGGGCTGGTTCGCCGCGACGGTCGCGGGCCGGGCCGAGGGGCTGTACGTCGCGCTGCCGCTGGTGGGCCGCGGGAACGTCATCGCGGTGCTGCTGGTCGGGCTCGGCGGCGGGGCCGACGACGAGCTCGAGGCCGCGCTGACCGCCGACGAGGACCAGCGCAAGCTCATCCGCGTCGCCGCCCGGCGCACCGGGCTCGCCCTGGAGAACGCCCGCCTGTACGCCCGCGAGCACGCGCTCGCCGAGACCCTCCAGCGCTCGATGCTGCCCGAGCGCTCGAGCATCCCCGGCCTCGACGTGTGGGCGCACTACATGCCGAACGTCGACCACGCCCAGGTCGGCGGCGACTGGTTCGACGTCCTGCCGATCGCCGACGACATCGCCGGCGTCGTCGTGGGGGACGTCGTCGGGCACGACGTCGAGGCCGCCGCGACGATGGGCCAGCTCCGCTCGGTCGTGCGCTCCTACGCCTACGAGCTCGAGGACCCCGGCAGCGTCCTCATGCGCGTCGACCACCTCGCGAGCGGCATGGGCATCGCCCGCATGGCGAGCGTCGTCCTCATGAGCCTGCACCGGCGCGACGACGGGGAGTGGGACCTCTCGTGGTCCTCCGCGGGGCACCTGCCGCCGCTGCTGTGCCGACCGACCGGGACGGCGGGCGACGGGGCGGCGGGGTACACCGTGCGGGCGCTGTCCGACGCGGTCGGCACCCTCATCGGCCTCGTCGACGGCCCGCGGCAGTCCGGCGCCACGCGGCTGCACCCGGGCGACGTCGTCGTCGCCTACACCGACGGGCTCATCGAGCGCCGCTCCCGGCCGATGCCCGACGGGCTGCGGCTGCTGGAGGACGTCCTGCGGCGGACGACCGCCCGGGACGCGGCCGCGGTCGGGGAGCGGCTGCTCGCCGAGCTCGGGGACTCCCCGGAGGACGACACCGCCGTCGTCGTGCTCCGCGTGCCCGTCGACGTCACGGAGCTGCCGTCGCCGCGCAGCGCCGCCCCGCGGCAGCGGCGCTGGCAGCTGCCGAGCGACCCCAGCAGCGTCGGCAAGGCGCGGCACGCGACCCTGCGCGCGTGCGCGGTGTGGGGGGTGCCGCGGGCGCAGGTGGCGGAGGTCGTCGTCTCCGAGCTCGTCGCCAACGCGGTGCTCCACGGGTGGGGGGTCGTCCAGCTCCGCCTCTTCGAGACGGGCACCGGACTGCGCGTCGAGGTCGAGGACGGCAACCCGGAGCCGCCGCGGCTCGTGCCGGCCCGCCCGCTCGGCGAGGGCGGCCACGGCCTGCACGTCGTCGGGGAGGTCGCCCGCTGGGGCTGGTCGCCGACGCGCACCGGCAAGCTCGTGTGGGCGCACCTCGCCACCGAGGCTGCCCACCACGACGCGACGGGCGCCCGGACCGGCTTCTCGTCCACCACCCACACCACGTCCCAGACCGGCCCGGAGGCCTCCCCGTGACCACGCCCCACCAGCCCGGCGCCGACCTGCTCGGCGGACCCGCCCCCACGTACCTGCCCGCGGAGCTGTCGGAGCCGGCCGAGGCGGCCCTGGGGGCCGGTGAGCCCGCAGCCTCCGTCGCCGCCGCGCAGCCCGCCTCCAGCCTGCCGTGGGCCGTGCTCGCCGAGCAGGCCCTCGCGGGCGCCGACGACGCCCGCGCGGCCGGCGACGACGCCGCCCGGCTCGCCCACGCGGTCGCGGCGTACGCCTACGCCCGCACCGGCTACCACCGGGGGCTCGACGCGCTGCGTCGTGCGGGGTGGAAGGGCCGTGGCCCCGTGCCGTGGGAGCACGCGCCCAACCGCGGCTACCTGCGCAGCGTGCGGGCGCTCGCCGGCGCGGCGGCGCACGTCGGGGAGACCGCGGAGGTCGAGCGGCTCGGTGACCTGCTGCGCGACGGCGACCCCTCGATCGCCTGAGCGTATCGGGGGCTGAGGGGCCGCGCGCCGTCGGCGTCGCGGCCCCCGGCGGTCCCGGACCCCTTCGGGACCACCCGCCGGCCACCTCGCAGCAACCCGGCGCGCGCCCAGTGTGACGTGCGCGACCCCCGCTCCGGAAGGCGCCGCTCCGGGTGCCGCCCGGCGCGACGCACCCGACACTGACCCGGTGACCCTCCTCGACACCTCCGGCACGGTCGTCGTCGTCGGTGCGGGCATCGCCGGCGTCGAGTGCGCCCGGCAGCTGCACCGTGCGGGCGTGCCCGTCCGGCTCCTCGACCGGGGGCACCGGATCTCCGGCCGGATGGGCGCCCGGACCGTCGACAGCGTCCAGGGCCGCCACGTCGTCGACCTCGGCGCGTCGTACTTCACCGTCCGCGACGACGAGTTCCGGGAGGTCGCCGACGACTGGGAGCGGCGCGGGCTCGCGCGACCGTGGACCGACACCTTCCACCTCTCCGACGGCACGCGCCTCGTCGGCACGAAGGTCGGTCCCGTGCGGTGGGCGGCCGGCGGCGGGCTGCGCTCCCTCGTGGAGGACCTCGCCGACGGCCTCGACGTCGTCCACCCGTACGACGCGGTGGAGGTCGTCCGCGACGGCGACGGGGTCCGCGTCGACGGGCAGCGCTACCGGGCCGCGGTGCTCGCGATGCCCGACCCGCAGGTGCGCGACCTCGTCGACCCGGCGCTCGGCGACGAGCTGCTCGGGTCGGAGGCGTGGGCGTGGCGGCCGACCGTCGCCGTCCTCGCCGGCTGGTCCGGGCGCTGGTGGCCCGAGCTGGACGGCGTGTTCGTCTCGGACTCTCCCGTCGTCGAGTGGGTCGCCGACGACGGCAGGCGCCGCGGTGACGACGCGCCCGTCCTCGTCGCCCACACCACCGGCGTGTTCGCCGCCCGCCACCTCGACGACCCCGCCGAGGCAGTGACCCCCGTCCTCGCCGCGCTCGGGGAGGTGCTGGGCCGTCACCAGCCCGTCCCGGAGCCCGAGTGGGCCCGCGCGCACCGCTGGTCGCTCGCGAGCCCCACCCGCCCCCGGCCCGCGCCCGACTTCGTCCTCGACACGACCGGCACGGTCGGGGTGTGCGGCGACGGCTGGGGCGAGCGGTCCCGGGTGGAGGCGGCGTGGCTGTCGGGGCACCGCCTCGGCCGCGAGCTGGCCGCCCGGCTGGGCGGTCGCGTCGAGCAGGCCGTCTGACCCGCTGCACTACCCTCGGGGCGGCGCCGCCGAAGGCCGGTCGCGCCGGGCCGCGACGGGCGGCCACGAGAGGGGAGCCGCGGCATGCCCGGAGTCGTCCTCATCGGCGCCCAGTGGGGCGACGAGGGCAAGGGCAAGGCGACCGACGCGCTCGGCTCGCGCGTCGACCACGTCGTCAAGTTCAACGGCGGCAACAACGCCGGCCACACCGTCGTCGTCGGTGAGGAGAAGTACGCCCTCCACCTGCTGCCGTCGGGAATCCTCAGCCCCGGCGTCGTGCCGGTCATCGCGAACGGCGTCGTCGTCGACCCGGAGGTGCTCTTCGAGGAGATCGACGGCCTCGAGGCCCGCGGCGTCGACTGCTCGCGGCTGCTCGTGTCGAGCAACGCCCACGTCATCACGACGTACCACCGCACGCTCGACAAGGTGACGGAGCGGTTCCTCGGCACGCGCCGCATCGGCACGACGGGCCGGGGCATCGGCCCGGCGTACGCCGACAAGATCAACCGGGTCGGCATCCGCGTCCAGGACCTCTTCGACGAGAAGATCCTCCGGCAGAAGATCGCCGGCGCCCTCGACCAGAAGAACCACCTGCTGCTCAAGGTCTACAACCGCCGCGCGTTCGGGGTCGACGAGATCGCCGACCAGCTGCTGTCCCACGCCGACCGCCTGCGCCCCTACGTCGCCGACACCGCGCTCGAGCTGTCCCGCGCGCTCGACGCCGGGAGGACGGTGCTCTTCGAGGGCGGCCAGGCGACGCTGCTCGACGTCGACCACGGCACGTACCCCTTCGTCACCTCGTCCAACGCGACCGCGGGCGGCGCGTGCACCGGCAGCGGCATCGGCCCCACGCGCGTCGACCGCGTCATCGCCGTCGTCAAGGCGTACACGACGCGGGTCGGGGAGGGGCCGTTCCCGACGGAGCTGCTCGACGCCGACGGCGAGCGGCTGCGGACCGTCGGCCACGAGTTCGGGACCACGACGGGCCGACCCCGTCGCTGCGGGTGGTACGACGCCGTCATCGCCCGGTACGCGGCGCGGGTCAACGGCGTGACGGACTTCGTCCTCACGAAGCTCGACACGCTGACGGGCTTCGAGACGGTGCCGGTGTGCGTCGCGTACGACGTCGACGGCGTCCGGCACGACGAGATGCCGGCCTCGCAGAGCGACTTCCACCACGCGGTGCCCGTGTACGAGCACCTCGACGGGTGGACGGAGGACATCTCCCACGTCCGCGAGTTCGCCGACCTGCCCGTCACCGCCCAGCGCTACGTCGAGGCGCTGGAGGAGATGAGCGGCGCGCGGATCAGCGCCATCGGGGTCGGGCCGGGCCGGGACCAGACCGTCGTGCGGCACGACCTGCTCGGCGGCTGACCTCAGGCCCGCGGAGCGGCATTACGCCGGACGGGCCCCCGAATTGTCGTTAGCCGCGGTAACTGTTACCGTCGCTAACCAGTGCGTACCGACACCATCCTCTCGTCCCCGCCCGCCGGCGCCCCCGCGCGCCCCCGCACGGGCTTCTTCTCGCGCCTCGGCGTCCGCGAGCTCGTCCTCCTCGGCATGATCACGGCGGCCGGGCCGCTGACGATCGACCTCTACCTGCCGGCGTACCCCACGCTCGCGGCGGAGTTCGGCGTCGCCGAGACCCAGATCCAGCTCACCCTCACGGCGTGCGTCCTCGGCCTCGCCCTCGGCCAGCTCGTCATCGGTCCGGTCGCGGACCGGGTCGGTCGGCGCCTGCCCGTCGTCGTCGGGCTCGCCGGCTGGGCGGTGTCGTCGCTGCTCGTCGCTCTCGCCCCGACGCTCACGCTCATGACCGTCGGCCGCTTCCTCCAGGGGTTCGTCGTCTCCGCCGGCATGGTGACCGCGCGTGCGGTCCTGCGCGACCTGTCCGAGGGGCGCGACCTCGCACGGGCCTTCGCCCGGCTGTTCCTCGTCGTCGGCGCCGTCCCGATGGTCGCCCCGTTCCTCGGCTCCCTCGTCCTCGAGGTGACGAGCTGGCGCGGGGTGTTCGTCGTCCTCGCCGTCATCGGCGTGGTGCTCGCGTGCGTGACGGCGCTGCTGCTGCCGGAGACGCTGCCGAGGGAGCAGCGCCGGCCGGTGCCCGTCCGCTCGCTCGGCCGCGAGTACGGCCGCCTCCTCGTGGACCGCGACTTCATCGCGCCCGCGCTCGTCGCCTCGCTCGCTTTCGCCGGGCTCTTCGTCTACATCAACGGCTCCTCGTTCGTCCTGCAGGAGGAGTACGGGATCTCGAGCCTCGCGTACGGGTTCGTCTTCGCCGTCGTGACGGTCGCCCTCATCACCGGCAGCCAGATCTCGAGCTGGCTCGTCGGCAGGGTCGGCCTGCTCGCCGTCCTGCGGGGCGCCCCCGTGGTCGGCGCCGTGACGATCGGCGCGCTCGCCGTCGTGTCGGTGCTCGGCACGCTGCCCCTGCCGGTGCTCGTCGTCGGGCTCGCCGTCGCCATGGGCGTCGTCGGCCTCGCGATGCCGGCCGCCTCCGCCCACGTGCTGAGCGGCCAGCCGCCGCACCGGGCCGGACTCGCCTCCGGGCTCGTCGGCGTCCTGCAGTTCGCCGTCGGCGGCACGATCAGCCCGCTCGCCTCCGCGTTCGGCGCCGTGACGCCCACGACCATGACGGGTCTCATGGCGGTGCTGTTCGCCGCCTCCGCCGCCATGGCCGTGCTCGTGCGCGCGGAGCCCGAGCCGGCGCGGGACCCGGCCGACCTCCTCGAGGCCTGACGGCGGGCGCCGCGGCCCGCGGGCGTCAGGGCCGCAGCAGGACCTTGACCGACTCCCGGGCGTCCATCCGCCGGTAGGCCTCCGGCGCCTGCTCGAGCGGGAGCTCGGTGTCGAAGACCGCCCCGGGGCGCAGGGCACCGTCGAGGACCTTCGGCAGCAGCGTCGGCAGGTAGGCGCGGACGGACGCGACACCCCCGGCGAGCCCGACGTTGCGGCCGAACATCTGCCGGACCGGCACCTCGACGCCGTGCGGGACCCCGACGAAGCCGACCGTCGCGCCCGGCCGGGCCACGGCGAACGCCGTCGACATCGCCTGGCCGGTGCCGACGCACTCCAGCACGGCGTCGGCGCCCACGCCGTCGGTGAGGCCGAGCACCGCCTGCTCGCCGGCCTCGCCGCGCTCCTCGACGACGTCGGTGGCGCCGAAGGCCCGCGCGAGCGCCTGCCGGTCCGCATGACGGCTCATCGCGACGATGCGCCCGGCCCCCTGCTCCCGGGCCGCGAGGACGCCGCACAGCCCGACCGCGCCGTCGCCCACCACGACGACCGACGACCCCTCCCGCACGCCCGCGGCACGTGCGGCGTGCCAACCGGTCCCCATGACGTCGCTGCAGGCGAGCAGGTCCCGAAGCACGTCGTCGGGCGGCGGGGAGGCCGCGTCGTAGCCGTCGACCGCCACGAGGGTGCCGTCCGCCATCGGCACGCGCACGAGCTCCGCCTGGCAGCCGTTGACGCCGCCCCCGACGACGCACGAGGTCTGGACCCCGGCGAGGCAGTGGGCGCAGTGCCCGCAGCTGTAGGTGAAGGGCGAGACGACGACCTGCCCGGGGCGGACGGCGCGGACGTCGCGCCCCACCTCCGCCACCACCCCGACGTGCTCGTGCCCGATCGGCCGGGGCTCGCGCACCGGGCTCTCGCCTCGGTAGGGCCACAGGTCCGAGCCGCACACGCAGGCGGCGAGGACCCGGACCACGGCGTCGGTCGGCTCGACGACCGCCGCGTCGGGCCGGGTCTCGGAGCGGACGTCACGGGGGGCGTGGATGACGGTGGCGCGCACGCCCGTGACCATACGGGCATCCGGGCGGACCGACCCGCCGGGTGCTCCTGGCGCTAGCCTCGCGGACCGTGCGGGTCCTCGTCGTCGGGTCAGGTGCCAGGGAGCACGCCATCGTCCGGTCGCTGCTGGCCGAGGAGGGCGTCGACCACGTCGTCGCGGCGCCGGGCAACCCCGGCATGGCAGCGGCCGGCGCGGAGTGCCGTGACCACGACCCGGTCGACGTCGCCGGTGTCGCCGAGCTCGCCGTCGGCGTGCAGGCGGACCTCGTCGTCGTCGGACCGGAGGCGCCGCTCGTCGCCGGGGTCGCCGACGCCGTCCGTGCCGCGGGCATCCCGTGCTTCGGGCCGTCGGCCGCCGCGGCCCGGCTCGAGGCGAGCAAGGCGTTCGCGAAGGAGGTCATGGCCGACGCCGGCGTCGCGACGGCCCGGCCGCGGGTGTGCCGGGACCTCGCGGAGGTGGAGGCCGCCCTCGACGAGCTCGGTGCCCCCCACGTGGTGAAGGACGACGGGCTCGCCGCCGGCAAGGGCGTCGTCGTCACCGACAGCCGCGAGGTCGCCCTCGCCCACGCGCGGGCGTGCCTCGAGCAGCCGCACTCGACGGTCGTCGTCGAGGAGTACCTCGACGGGCCCGAGCTGTCGGTGTTCTGCGTGTGCGACGGGCGCGACGTCGTCGCGCTCCCGCCCGCGCAGGACTTCAAGCGGCTCCGCGACGGCGGCCAGGGCCCGAACACGGGTGGGATGGGCGCGTACTCGCCGGTGCCGTGGCTGCCGGAGGGTGTCGTCGACGACGTCGTCGAGCACGTGGCCCGGCCGGTGCTCGCGGAGATGGACCGGCGGGGCACGCCGTTCACGGGCGTCCTCTACTGCGGGCTCGCCCTCACCGCGGAGGGCATCCGCGTCGTCGAGTTCAACGTGCGGCTCGGCGACCCGGAGGCGCAGGTCGTCCTCGCCCGGCTCGGGACGCCGCTCGGCCACCTGCTCCTCGCCGCCGCGCAGGGCCGGCTCGCCGAGCACGTGCGTGCGGCGGGCGGGCTGCGGGAGTCGGCCGCGGCGGCCGTCGGGGTGGTCCTCGCCGCGGCCGGCTACCCGGAGTCGCCCCGCACCGGCGACGCCGTCCTCGGGCTCGAGTCCGTCGACGACGTCGCGGGCGCCCACGTCCTCCACGCCGGCACCGCGGTCCGCGACGGCCACGTCGTGACCGCCGGCGGGCGGGTCGTGACGGTCGTCGGGACCGGAGCGGACGTCGCCGCGGCCCGCGACACCGCCTACCGGGCGGTGGAGCGGGTGCACGTGCCGGGCGGCCAGCTGCGGCTCGACGTCGCCGCCGGGGTCTGAGGCCCCGCGCCGCTCAGCCGGTCGCGCGGGCCACGAACGCCCGGAGGTCCTCGCACTGCTGCAGCCGCGAGGGCTCGTGCAGGTACATCATGTGCCCGCTCTCGTAGTACGCGGTCTCCACCCGCTCGAGCGCCTCGGCGGGCACCCGCAGCTGCGCGACCGTGTCCTCCGCGGCCGCGAAGGGCGTCGCGCCGTCGTAGTAGCCGCACGCGACGTGGACGCGCAGGTGGGGGTTGCGCCGCAGCAGCGCCCCGAGGTCCTCCGTCACGCTGACAGCGCGACCCTCGAACTCCTTGTAGCTCCACGGGTGGACGAGCTCGCTCAGCACCTTGTACGGCAGGTCGTTGCGGTAGCCGAGCTCCGTCGCGGAGTAGTGGAGGTACGCGGCGGTGTAGGGCCCGCCGGTCGCGGTGATAAAGGGGTCGACGCTCGGGCGCTCGTGGACGGCGTCGTCCTCGTGCCCGACGAAGCGGCCGTCGAGGCGCCCGACGACCTTCCGCTCGTGGCGCAGCAGCTCCGCGTAGAACCGCTGGTGCTCCACCCGCAGGCCCGCGCGGTCGAGGTAGTCCTCCGACAGCCCGGTGAGCTCGGCGGCGCGGGCGACGACGCGGGCGCGCTCCTCGGCATCGAGGTGGGAGCCGGCGGCGAGCGCGGCGGCGTACGCGCCGCGGGCGAAGTCGGCGGCCGCGGCGAGGTGGTCGGCGAGCGCCACCCCCTGCCCGGCCGCGCCGTGGTAGTGCGCGATGGCCGCGTACGTCGGGAGGAAGCCGACGTACGCGCGGTCGTCGCCGGGGTGGAACCGGATGGTCCCCATGTCGAGGACCATGCTGATGAGCATGATCCCGTTGACGTGCAGGTGGTGGCGCTGCTGGAGGTGGGAGGCGACGGCGACCGCGCGCAGGGTCCCGTAGGACTCGCCCGCGAGGAGCTTCGGCGACAGCCACCGGTCGTTGCGGGTGGTCCACAGCCGGATGAGCTCCGACACCGACTCGACGTCGCCGCCGTAGCCGTGGAACTCCTTGGCGTCCCGCCCGGACCGCACGCGCGACCAGCCCGTCGAGACGGGGTCGATGAACACGAGGTCGCTGACGGCGAGCAGGGTCTGCGGGTTGTCGGCGAGGCGGCCGGGCGGCGGCAGGAGGTCGCCGGCGTCGCCGAGCACGACCCGGCGCGGGCCGAGCAGACCGAGGTGGAGCCACACGCTCGAGGCGCCGGGACCGCCGTTGAAGACGAACGTCACGGGGCGGGCCGGGTCGGGGGAGCCGCCGCCGTCGAGGACCTCGTAGCTCGTGACGGCGATCTCTGCGACCGCCGTGTGGCCCTCGAACCCCTTCTCCCCGGAGGTCTCCCGGCGGAGCACGAGGCGGCCCGAGCGCGCCCGGTACCGCAGGTCGCCGGTGCCGGTGGCGAGGGTGTGCTCGGTGGTGACGAGGGTGTCGGCGGGCTCCTCGGCCAGGGTGGTGGTCGTGCTGGGCCGCTCCGGTGCCGTGCCTGCGCCCGCGGTCGCGTCGTCGTGCGCGGTGTCGGGACCGGGGTCGGGCGTCGTCTCCTCGCTCACGCGGGCCACCCTACGAGCGCCCTACGATCGCGCAGGTGCCCGCACCCTCCCTGCCCGCGCCGCCCGACCTCGACGGCTGGGTGCACCGCTTCTCCGGCAAGGTCCGCGACGTCTACGCGCCCGCGACGCCGCACCCGGCCGGTGACGTCCTGCTCCTGGTCGCCAGCGACCGGGTGAGCGCGTACGACCACGTGCTGTCGACGCCCGTGCCGGGCAAGGGCGCCGTGCTCACCGCCCTGTCGCGGTGGTGGTTCGAGCAGCTGGCCGATCTCGTCGACCACCACGTCGTCGACGCGCCGGTGCCCGCTGCCGTGGCCGGGCGGGCGGTCGTCGTCCGCGCCCTCGACATGGTCCCGGTCGAGTGCGTCGCGCGCGGGTGGCTGTCCGGCTCCGGCACCGCGGAGTACCGCGCGAGCGGCGCGGTGTGCGGCGTGCCGCTGCCGGCAGGGCTCACCGAGGGCTCGCGCCTGCCGGAGCCGGTGTTCACCCCGGCCACGAAGGCCGCCCTCGGCGACCACGACGAGAACGTCACCTTCGAGCACGTCGTCGGGACCGTCGGCCGCGACACGGCTGAGGAGCTGCGGCGGATCACCCTCGCCGTGTACGCCCGCGCCGTCGAGGTCGCCGCGCGCGCGGGGATCATCGTCGCCGACACGAAGCTCGAGCTGGGCCGCGTGCCCGGCGGCGACGGCCGCCTCGTGCTGGGCGACGAGGTCCTGACACCGGACTCCAGCCGCTACTGGCCCGCCGACGCGTGGTCGCCCGGCCGGCCGCAGCCGAGCCTCGACAAGCAGGTGGTGCGCGACTGGCTCACCTCGCCTGCCTCGGGCTGGGACCGGGACTCCGGCGAGGCCCCGCCGCCGCTGCCCGACGACGTCGTCGACCGCACGGCGGCGGGCTACCGGGAGGTGTACCGGCGGCTCACGGGAGCCGATCTCTAGCGGAGCCGTGGCGGGTCAGGCGGGTCAGGCGGACCAGGGGCCCTCGGTCGCGAGGTCGTGGACGGCGGCCCTGCCGAGCCGGCGGACGTGGCCGAGGTACACCTCGCGTCGCTCCTCCCGCAGCAGCGCGTCGTGGACGGGGAGCACGACCCGCGGCTCGACGGTCCGGACGAACTCGACCGTCTCCTTCACCGCGGCCCACGGGGCGTTGAGCGGCACCGCGAGAGCGTCGACGCTGCCGGGCGTCGCCTCGTAGGAGTCGCCCGGGTGGAACAGCGTCGCGCGGTCCCCGCGGACGACGAGACCGACGTTGCCGACGCGCGGCACGTCCGCGTGGATGAGGGCGTGCCGACCACCGACGGCTGTCACGTGGAGGTCGCCGAGGTCGAGCCGGTCGGCCACCGCCAGCGTCTCCGCGGTGACGCCCTCGGCCGCGAGGGTCTCCTGCGCCCCGGCCTCGGCGAGCAGGCGCGCGGCGGGGTGCGCGTCGGCGAGCGCGCGGACGGTCGCGGGGTCGCAGTGGTCGGCGTGGGTGTGGGTCACGAGGACCGCGTCGAGGGCGGCGCCGTCGAGGAGAGCGGCGAGGCGGCCCGGCACGTCGGGGGAGAAGGCGCCGGGGTCGACGAGCAGCCGGCTGCCGCCCTCCTCGACGAGCAGGCACGAGTGGCCGAGCGACGTCACGCGCATGCAGCGGTCCTACACCCGCGCGGGCGCCGGCGCAGCACGGCGCGAGCCTTGTGCGGGCGGCCGCCGGGTGCTGCGATGGGGGACGTGTCGAGCCCCTCCGCCGATGACCTGCGCCGCACCGTCGTCGCCCTGCACGCCGTCGCCGAGCACGTCATGTCCGGGCCGCAGCACCGCGACAGCGGCACCATCCGGTTGCAGGTCACGCCCGGCGCGATCGAGACCGTGGCGCCGCCGGCGGTCCGGCTGCTCGGCGACCGGGTCGTCGGGCCGGGCGGCGAGGTCGTGCTCGACGGCGGCCGGACGCTCGCCGAGGTGGGCGCCGCGGTCGGCGTCACCGCGGGCGTCCCGGTCGACCTCTACACCGACCACGCGGAGCTCGGGCCGGACGAGCCCGTCGCCGTGAGCGCCGATGCCGCCACCGTGGTCCTCGAGTGGTTCGCCGTCGGGGCCGCCGCCCTCGTGACCTTCGCCCCGGAGGAGACGCCCGTGCTGTGGCCGGAGCACTTCGACCTCGCCGTCACGGTCGACGGGGTGAACTACGGCGTCTCACCCGGCGACGGGTTCTCCGCCACGCCGTACGCCTACGTCGGCCCCCACTCCCCGGTCGACGACCCGTTCTTCGACGCGCCCTTCGGTGCCGTCCGCACGTGGGACCAGGTGCCCGACGCCGCCTCGCTCGCCGCGTTCTTCACCGAGGGCAGGCAGCACGCCCGACGCGATTAGGCTCGCGGCATGCCGCGCATCGTCGTCGAGGTCATGCCGAAGCCCGAGATCCTCGACCCCCAGGGCACCGCCATCACCCACGCCCTGGGCCGGCTCGGCTTCGAGGGGCTCGGCGAGGTCCGGCAGGGCAAGCGCTTCGAGGTGGCCGTCGACGCGGTCGACGACGCCACCCTCGCCCGCGTCCGCGAGGCTGCCGAGACCCTGCTGAGCAACCCGGTGATCGAGGACGTGGTGGCGGTCCGCGCCGCCGACTGAGCGCGAGCCGCGGCCGACCGGCATGAAAGGGGGATTCGTCCCGCGACACGCCGCCGACGGTGGGACAGACCCACCGTTCACCGCCGGGGGGAGCGCAGGGCGGATCGCACTCGGGTGAGGACCCGGTCCGGTCGGCCCAGCAGGTCGGCTCCGGTGACGACGACGACGCGCCAGCCCAGGGCGTCGAGAGCCTCGCGGCGGCGGAGGTCCGAACGCCACTGAGTGCGGTCGTAGCGGTGGTGGTCCCCGTCGTACTCGACGGCGACCTTCTCTACGGGAAACGCCAGGTCCACTCGCGCGACGAAGTGGCCTTCGGGGGTCCTGACCTCGTGCTGGGGGACCGGAGCGAGGCCGCCCCTCACCATGAGCACGCGCAGCCGCGACTCCGGCGGCGACTCGGCGCGCGTGTCGACGAGCGCGAGGGCTTCCCGCGCCTCCGCGACACCCCGCTCGCCCGGTCGCGACGCGAGGTGGTCGAGGACACGGGCAAGCGTCTCGGGTCGGTCGGCGAAGAGCACGTCCGCCGCTGCGACGAGGTCGGCGAGGTCGCCGTGAGGCGGACGTGCTCCCGAGCGCACCACGAGGGCTGCGGCGTCGCACCACGCGCGACCCGGTCCGCTACGACGCGGGTCGGTACGCAGGGACACGGGCGGGTCGGTGCACCGGTGCACGATCACACCACCGGGGCGCCGGCCCAGGCTCGGTGGGCCCGCGACATGCAGCGCACCCCGTCGGTCGGTCGGAACCGGTAGCCCTGCCAGCTCGAGCGCCGTCCAGTGGCTGACGACCGACCCGGGCACGGCGGCCACGGCGGCGGCGCAGCGGGTGGGCAGGTGCTCGGCCCAGCAGGCCTCGACGTAGTGCCCGGTGACGACCCGGACGAACTCCCGACCCGCCGTGAGCCGTCGGCGGCTGAGACCCTCATGACGGGCGCGCTCGTGGGTCCAGACCCGGTCGCTCAGCGGCACCCACCGAGCCTGCGACGGGCAAGGCCGGGATGGCCCAGGTGTGCCGCCTGTGGACGACGACAGGAGGATGTGGACCAGCCACCCCGGCGTGTCCCGGGACGGATCCCCCTTTCGCCGCGGACGGGACCGGGCGCGCGGCGGGAGTCAGGCGGCGAGAGGGGCGCGGACCGGGTGGTCCGTGCCGGTGAGGAGCACCTGGAGCGCCGAGCCGTCGCGCTGGTTGAGCACGACGGGGGCGAGCAGGTTGGCCGTCGACGCGGCCGCGGACTCCCCGGGCGTCAGAACGACGAACAGCAGCGCGTCCTCGGCGCCGTGGAGGCCGAGGAGGTCGACGTCCTCGTCCGACAGCACGGGGGCGTAGTCGGGGAAGAACGCCCACGGCGCCGCCAGGAGGAGCGAGACCTCGTCGTCGGGCGACTCGAGCGAGAACAGCGTCCCGCTCGCCTCGAGACCACGGAGCACGTAGTCCGTGTGCCGCGGCAGCCCGGGCAGGGGCGTCACGAACCGCACCTGACGTCCGTCGCTCACCTGATCACCCAATCCCACGGCCCGGACCTCGGTCAACCGGGGCGCGACCGCCGGGACGGCGCTCACCGGAGGAAGTCCAGGAGCGTCGGCTGGATCACGCGGGCCGTGGCGCCGAGCGCCGCCTGGTACGCCGTCTGCTGCAGCTGGAGCTCGAGGATCGTGCCCGGCAGGTCGACGTCCTCGATCTGCGACTGCGACGAGCGCAGCGTGATCGCGAGGTCGGTGGCCGTGGCCTTGAGCGTGTCGATCCGGTTGGCGCGGGCGCCGACGTCCGACAGCGTCCCCAGGACGCGGTCGAGGTGGCCGTCGAGGTCGGCGAGCCGCGTCGCACCCGGCTGCGAGCCGCCCTCGAGGTCGGCGACGACCGCGTCGATCACCGCGAACACGCTGGCGGCGCCGTCCCCGAACGCCGTGCGGCCGTCCGCGTCGACGCGGACCACCGAGCCCGGTCCCACGCGGCGCTCGACCACGCCGCCGTCCCCCACGTAGGCGCCGGTCGCGTCGAAGGCGACCCCGCCGGCCGTCGTGCCCCCGAAGACGGGTCGTCCGAGGTACTGCGTGTTGGCGAGCTCGAGGAGGCCGTCGCGGGCCGCCCGGAGCTCCCTGGCCACGGCGTCGCGGCCGGCCTGCGGCAGGGCGCCGTTGCCGCCCTGGACGGTGAGGTCGCGGGCGCGGCGGACGAGCGCGCTCGCCTGCTGGAGCGCCTGGTCCGCGGTGCCGAGCCACGACAGCCCGTTGTCGGCGTTGCGGACGTGCTGGTCGGTCGCCGCTCGCTCCGAGCGCAGCTGGAGGACGTCGGTCGCGCCGGTGGGGGAGTCCGACGGCACGCCGACGCGCTTGCCGCTCGACAGCTGCTCCTGCAGCGCGGAGCTGCGGGCGAGGGAGGCCTGGAGGTTGGCGTACGTGGTGTCGGCCATCGTCCGCTGGGTGATCCGGAGCATCAGCGACCCACCAGCCCGGTGCGGTTGATGAGGGTGTCGAGCGCCTCGTCGACCGCGGTCAGCATGCGGGCCGCACCCTCGTAGGCGCGCTGGAACATGACCATGTTGGTGAGCTCCTCGTCGATGTCGACGCCGCTCGCGGCCTCGCGGGCGGCGTTCACGTCCCGCACGACGACCGACTGGGCCTCCGAGCGGCGGGTCGCGGACTGGGCGGCCGAGCCGACGTCGCCGACGAGGCGCCGCCAGGCGGCGTCCGGCGACGCCGGGCCGTTGCCCACCTGGGAGAGCCGGTCGGCGAGGCTGCCGTCCAGGGCGCCCGCACCGGCGGCCGCGGCGGCGACGGCACGGGTGTCGGTCACCCCGACGGCGATCGTCCGGGCGGTCACGGGACCGCCGCCGCGGCTGGTGAAGAAGGCGCCGGCGACGGCACCGTCCTGCGTCTGCCCGCTGCTGTGGACGGCGTCGACCCGGGCGGCGACGTCGGCGGCCGTCGCGTCGAGCCGGCGCATTATGCCGGGCCAGGTCCGGTGCAGGCTGTCGAGGAGCGCCCCGACCCGGCCGCCGGCGACGTCGACGGGAGCACCTGCCGCGCCCGTCACGCGCACCGCGCCCCCGGCGAGGACCTCGTCGATGCTGCCGGCGGACGTCGCGTCGAGCGCCAGCGGCGTCGTGCGGTCGGCGCGGACGACGGCGGTGCCGCCGACGAAGACGTCGACCATGCCGAGCTCGGTCGGCCGGACCGTCGCACCGGTCAGCTCGCTGAGCCGGAGGACGAGCTGGTCGCGGCGGTCCAGCAGCTCGTTGACGCTGCCGCCCGCGGCGGTCGCGTCCCTGATGGCGGAGTTGAGGTCGGCGACGGCGGCTGCGGTCGCGTTGACCTCGGCCACGAGCTGCCCCACCTGCGTGCGGGCGTCCGTCCACGCCTGCGCGACCGACGCGCCGAACGTGTTGAGGGTGTCCGTGACGCCCGTGCCCACCTGGAGGACCTGCGACCGGGCGGCGGTGCTGCCGGGGGAGTTCGCGAGGTCCTCCCACGCCGCCCAGAAGCCCGAGAGCCGGGCCTGCAGCCCGTTGTCGCCGGGCTCGCCGAGGGCGACCTCGAGCCGCGACCAGGCCGCGCGGTCGACGTCGATGAACGCCGCCGTCGACGTCTCCTGGCGCACGCGCTGGACGACGAGCTCGTCCGCGACGCGCTGCAGGTCCGTGACCCGGACGCCGGTGCCGGGACCGTCCCAGCGCGAGAAGACGGCCGTGCCGGTCGTCACGGGCGTGCTCGGGTCGAGGACCGCGCGCTGGCGGGAGTAGCCGGGGGTGTTGGCGTTCGCGACGTTCGCGCCCGTGACGTCGAGCCCGTAGCGCTGGGCGACCAGACCCGACAGGGCGGTGTGGAGGCCGGCGAACGACGACATCAGAGCGCCTCGTCGACCAGGCGGCCTGCGCCCTGCCGGGGGACGCTGCGGGACGCGCCCGGCCCGTACGTCCCGACCGGCTCCTCCACGGCGGCGAGCGCCTCGGACAGGCTCACCATGCCCTCGTGGAGCAGGCGGCGGTTGGCCTGGGCGAGCTCGGTGATCTCCGCGGTGAGGGCGAGGAAGGAGTCCCGGTGGGCGAGCAGCATCGCGCTGTAGGGCTCCGGCGCGACGCGGGCGATCGCCGCCAGCGACGGTCCGACGGGCAGCCCCAGCTCGAGCGCGACGACGTCGGTCTCGAGGGAGCGGACCTGCTCGGACCTCCGGATCTGCTCGAGGACCGCCTCGACCTCGCGGGTCGCGTGGGCGAGCCAGCGGCTGCGGCCGGAGGCGAGCACGAGCTGCTCCTCCTCGAGCTTGAACAGGAGCAGCTCGAGCAGCTCCCGCTCACGCCACAGGATGCGGCAGAAGTCAGCGAGCGCCACGACGCCTCCCCTCGGTGCGACGGCCGGTCCGTCACGTGGACGGGGTCGGCGGGCAGAGGGCCGATCTGAGGGCTCGAGGGCATCCGGGCGCCCCCGGGCCGTGCCGTCACCCGTTCGGCGCAGCGCTGCGCCGGAGGCGTGGAAATCCTCAAGCGGTCTCAGGTCGGCGACGACATCGGCAGGGTGCAGACCCCGCCCGCCGCCGCCGAGCGCACGGACCCCGAGGCCCTCGTCCTCGCGCACCTGCCGCTCGTCGGGCACTGCGTCGGTGAGGTGATCTCGCGGCTGCCGTCCCACGTCGACCGCGACGACCTCGCCGGCGCCGGCGTCGAGGGGCTCGTGCAGGCCGCCCGCAGCTGGCGGCCCGAGACGGGCGTCCCGTTCTCCGCGCACGCCCGCACGAGGATCCGCGGCGCCATCGTCGACGAGCTCCGCGCCGCCGACTGGGCCTCGCGCGGCGCAAGGTCGCGCGCCCGGCAGACGCAGCAGACGCAGGAGCACCTGACGGCCCACCTCGGCCGGGTGCCGACGACGGACGAGGTCGCCGACGCCATGGGTGTCGCCGCCGACCAGGTGCACCGGGTACGGGCGGAGACCCACCGCGCCTACCTCACGAGCCTCGACGAGGCGCGTGAGGCGGGGGAGGGCGGCGCCCACGACACCGTCGCGGACCCGGGTCGCTCGCCGGAGGACCACGTGGTTCTCGCCGAGCACGTCGGAGCGCTCTTCGCCGCCGTCGACCTGCTCCCGGAGCGCGTCCGGGAGGCCGTGCGCGGCCACTACATCGACGAGGAGCCGATGGCGGCGATCGCCGCCCGCCTCGGGGTGACGGAGTCCCGCGTCTCCCAGCTACGAGCCGAGGGCATCGCGATGCTCCGTGCGGCCCTCGCCGCAGAAGGCGACCGGCCCGCGGCGGAGCGTGCGACGGCGCGCACGCAGGCGTACGTCGCGACGGTCGCCGCCGCCGCCGACGTCCGCGCGAGCGTCGCGACGGGCGCGAGCGTCCTCAGCGGCCGTGTCCCGGCGCCACGCAGCCGGTGGGCGACCAGCACGCTCTCGGCGATCGGGTGATCAGGGCCGCTCAAGTCCCGAGCGCCTCAGGTCGACACCGCTAGCGCCGATCACCACCCCGGCCACGGAAGGCCACCCACCACCATCACGGAGGAGCACACAGACCATGGGTCTTCAGATCAACAACAACATCGCGGCGTTCAACAGCTACCGGAACCTCTCGGTCACCCAGGGGCAGATGGAGAAGTCGCTGGAGAAGCTCTCGAGCGGTCTCCGCATCAACCGCGCGGCCGACGACGCGGCCGGCCTCTCGATCTCCGAGGGTCTCCGCGCCCAGGTCGGTGGGCTCAAGCAGGCCGTCCGCAACGCCCAGGACGGCATCAGCGTCGTCCAGACCGCGGAGGGCGCGCTCACCGAGGTCCACTCGATCCTCCAGCGCGTCCGTGACCTCTCGGTGCAGGCCGCCAACGACGGCTCGAACAACGCGGACTCCCTCGCCGCGATCCAGGGCGAGATCGACCAGCTCGGCGAGGCCGTCAGCGACATCGCCACCCGCACGAAGTTCAACGGCAAGGCCCTGCTCGACGGCACCAACGCCACCCTCACCTTCCAGACCGGCGCCAACTCCGGTGACACGGTCGACGTCGCGCTCACCGACATCACGGCCGTCGCCACGGCCGTCGCTGCGATCGACGTCACGGCCGCCGGCGGCGGTGCCGCGGGCATCACCGCCGCGGACGCCCAGATCACCGCGGTCTCCACCGCCCGTTCCACCCTCGGCGCCTCGCAGAACCGCTTCGAGTCGACGATCAAGTCCCTCAACGTCGCGGTCGAGAACCTGTCCGCGTCCGAGAGCCGCATCCGCGACACCGACATGGCGCTCGAGATGGTCAACTTCACGAAGAACCAGATCCTGTCCCAGGCCGGCACCGCGATGCTCGCGCAGGCCAACCAGGCCCCCCAGGGCGTCCTGCAGCTCCTCCGCTGATCCCGGCCACCCCGGTAGCAGCCTGACGGCCGACCGCCGGGGACCCGCGAGGTCCCCGGCGGTCGCCCGTATCCCCCGCGCCACACCTGCGCACCCAGACCCGGAGGCGACATGAGCTCGTTCGCGGTCGACGGCCTCGTCAGCGGCCTCGACACCACTGCGCTCATCGGCCAGCTCATGCAGATCGAGCGGATCCCCCGCAACCGGCTGCAGAACCAGGTCACCCAGCAGACCTCGACCATCACCGCGTACCAGGCCGTCGCGAGCGCACTGAAGAAGCTCGACGACGCCGCGAGGGCCCTCACCGACACGAGGACGTGGACGGGGGTCACCGCGTCCGTCACAGGTGACGCGCTCGCCGCCACCGCGAAGCCGGGCGCTCCCACCGCGCCGGTCGACGTCTGGGTCGAGCAGCTCGCGACCGCGACGGCGTTCA
Organism: Aquipuribacter nitratireducens; assembly: GCF_037860835.1. Taxonomy (NCBI): domain Bacteria; kingdom Bacillati; phylum Actinomycetota; class Actinomycetes; order Micrococcales; family Intrasporangiaceae; genus Aquipuribacter; species Aquipuribacter nitratireducens. The sequence continues at coordinate 219,935 of NZ_JBBEOG010000004.1, forward strand.
CCACCCAGGCCGCCTACCGGCTCGAGGACCAGGTCGTGCCCGCGCCGACCATCGACGTGACCAGGGCCGATGGGACCCTCGTCTCCCTCCAGCCGGCCTCCGGGTCGCTGCAGGACGTCATGTCCGCCATCAACAGCGCCGACGGGCTCGGTGTCCGCGCCGTCGCGGTGCGCGTCTCCACCGACACCTACCGGCTGCAGATCGTGTCGACGACCACCGGCGCGGCGGGCGGTCCCACGAGCATCACCGGCTTCGCCGCCGGTGACCTCGTCCGCGCCGCCGGCCAGGACGCGCAGTACCGCGTCGGCAGCACCGACGGCACCGGCGGGATCGTCGCGACGTCCCCCTCGAACTCGATCATCGACCTCGTGACGGGCGTGGACGCGACCCTGCGCCGCCCCGGCGCCGCCAGCATCGCGCTGGCTGCGGACACCCCGACCACGGTCTCCGCGGTCGAGGCCCTCGTCACCGCGGCGAACGACGCCATCGCCGTCCTGAAGAAGCAGACGGCGACCGACCCGAACGCGTCGTCCCGCGGCCCGCTCGCGTCCGACACGCAGGTGCGCGCACTGACGGGCCGCATCGTCCAGGCGGTCACCGATGCGCTGGGCGGCGCGAGCGCCGCCACCGTCGGCCTGCAGTCGACGCGTGACGGCACCCTCGTCCTCGACAAGGAGACGCTCGGGTCCGCGCTCGCGGCAGACCCCGCGGCGGTGCGCGGGCTCCTCGCGCCGGCCGACGGCGGCCCGGGGGTCGTCGCGCGCCTGCGGGCCGTCGTCGACGCCGCCACCAACGCCGGGAGCGGCTTCATCACCACGGCGATCCAGGGCCGGGAGACGACCAAGCGCGACCTGCAGACGCAGATCGACTCCTGGGACCGCCGGCTCGAGCTCCGGAAGGCGACCCTGCAGCGCCAGTTCTCCGCGCTCGAGGTCTCGCTCGGGCGCCTCAACTCGCAGTCGAGCTGGCTCGCCGGTCAGCTCGCCGGCCTCAACGCCGGCCTCGGGAGGGACTCGTGACCACCGCCACCGGCTTCGGGTACGCGCTCGGCCGGCCCGCCGCCGCGCGCCTCGACCAGTTCAAGGCCGACGCCGTCACGACCGCGACCCCGGGTCAGCTGCTCGTGCGGCTCTACGACCGGCTGCTGCTCGACATCGACCGGGCGCACGAGGCGCAGACCGCCGGCGACCACCTGGCGGCCGGCACGCAGCTCGTCCACGCCCAGGCGATCGTCAGCGAGCTCGCGAGCACCCTCGACGTCGACGCGTGGGACGGCGGGCCGCGCCTCATGTCGATCTACACGTTCCTCCTCGCCGAGCTCGTCCGCGCCAACGTCGAGAAGGCCCCGGACCGCACGCTCGCGTGCCGCGCGCTCGTCGCGCCGCTCGCGGAGGCGTGGCGCGAGGCCGCGAGCCAGCAGGGCGCCCCGCCCGCCGCCCAGCAGACCGGCGTCCCCGCCCAGCGCATCAGCGCCGTCGGGTGACACCGTGACCACGAGGACGGCGACCGACGTCGGCCACGACTTCACGGCCGCCTGGCACGCCGCCCTCGACGACCTCGAGCTGGAGGTCGACCGGGCCGAGGCGCTCCTGCACGCGCTGCACTCCCCGGCCGGCGCCGCGGACCCCGTCCCGCCGGGCGGGTGGACGCCGCCGGCCATCGGCGCCCCGCTGCCGGAGTCGCTGCGCGAGCGCGCCGAGCTCCTCCTCGAGCGCCAGCTGAGCGTCGCCGGACGCCTCAGCACCGCGATGACCGCCTCACGCAAGCACCAGGACGTCGTCGGCCGGCTCGTCGAGCGCGAACCGCGGCCCATGTACGTCGACGCGCGGCTCTGAGCGCGACTCACCCGAACGGCGCATGAACTCCCGGCCCCGACGGGACGAGAGACACAACGCAGCACCCGGGACGCACGGACCGCGCCCCGCACCGGCCACGGACAGGCCACGTCGATCCACCCCGCACCGGCTCCACCGGGCGCGGGGTCCGCCGATCGGAGCCCCCGTGACCGCCATCGCGTCCGTGACCGGCGCCGCCCTCCGCAGCGCCGTCGACGGCCTCGGCGCGCGCAGCCGCGCCATCGCCGACAACATCGCGAACGTCCAGACGCCCGGCTTCCAGTCGCGTCGCGTCGCGTTCGAGGAGGCCGTCGCCGCGGCCGCCCGGTCCGGCTCCCGTGAGCGCACCGGGTTCACGCAGGCGCTCTCGCTCGAGCCGACCCGCCTCGACGGCAACAACGTCAACCTCGACACCGAGACGCTGCAGTCCATCGACACCGGCCTGCGCTACCAGCTCGCGCTCCGCGCCGTCGACGACCGGTTCGGTCTCGTCCGTGCCGCGCTGCGGACCCAGGGCTGAGCACCATGACGACCTTCCCCGTCTTCGGCGTCGCCGGCTCCGGTGTCGCGGTCTACCGCAAGTGGCTCGACGCGGTCAGCGACAACATCTCCAACATCAACACGGTCCGCCCGACGAGCGAGGCCGCGTTCCGGGCCCGGTACGTCATCGCGCAGGCCACGCAGCTCGAGCCCGGCGTCGGGGGCGTCACCGTCGGCGGCATCCGGCTCGGCAGCGCCGAGGGCCGCATGGTCTACGACCCCACGCACCCCTTCGCCGACGAGGGCGGCTACGTGCGCCTGCCCGACATCGACCTCGGCAGCCAGATGACCCAGCTGATGATGGCCCAGCGCGGCTACCAGGCGAACCTCGCCGTCGTCGACCGCGCCCGCGACGCCTACAGCGCCGCCATCAACGTCGGGCGGAACGCATGAGCCTCCAGCCCATCACCTCCGTGGCCCCCACCGCGCCGACCGGACCCGTCGCGGGCCTCACGCCCGCCCTGCCGGCGCTCGACGCCGACCCCGCCGCCGGCGGCCGCTTCGACGCGGCCCTCGCGCAGGCCACCGGCAGCAGCCTCGGGGCGTCGGCCGTCGGCCGGCTCGAGGACCTCCAGCGCCTGCACGCGACGAGCGACGACCTCGCCGTCAAGGCCGTCACCGGCCAGCTCGCCGACCCCAGCCAGTACACGATCGCCGCCACCGAGGCGAACCTCGCGACGCAGATGACGGTGGCGCTGCGCAACAAGGCCGTCGAGGCCTACTCGGAGATCATGAGGATGCAGCTGTGAGCCCCCGCGGACCCCGTCAGGGCCAGGTCGTGAGCAACGACCCCCGGGTCCTCGCCACGCAGAAGGCCCGCCAGGCCCGCTCGGCGTGGTCGGAGCTTCCCGGCGCCCAGAAGACCGTCGCGACGGTCGTGCTCGTCGCGCTCCTCGCGGGCGGCTACGCCTTCTGGCAGTGGCAGAGCACGCCCGCCTACGGCCCGCTGTTCACGGGGATGTCGAGCAGCGACGGCGGCGCGGTCGTCCAGCAGCTCCAGGCCGCGGGTGTGCCCTACAAGCTGACCGACGGCGGCGCCACCGTCCTCGTCCCCAGCGACCAGGTCTACGAGCAGCGCCTCCAGATGTCGGCCGCGGGCCTTCCCTCCGGTGACGGCGGCGGCTACTCCCTCCTCGACGAGCAGGGTGTGACGGCGTCGCAGTTCCAGCAGAAGGTCGCCTACCAGCGCGCGGTCGAGGGCGAGCTCGCGAGCACGATCCAGGCCATCGACGGCGTCGAGGCGGCGGTCGTCCACCTCGCGATCCCGGAGAAGGACGTCTTCCTCGAGGCCGACGACGCCCCCACCGCCAGCGTCCTCGTGAAGACGCAGGCCGGCCGCAGCCTCGAGAAGGGGCAGGTCCAGGCGGTCGTCAACCTCGTCTCGTCCTCGGTCGAGGGCATGGAGCCGGACGCCGTCACGGTCGTCGACGGCGAGGGCACCCTGCTGTCGGCCTCCGGCACGGGAGTCGGCGGTGCGGGCTCCATGGGCGGCGGCGAGGCCGCCGACATGACGGCCGAGTACGAGCAGCGCGTCGCGGGCAGCCTCCAGACCCTCCTCGACACCGTCGTGGGCCGCGGCAAGGCCGTCGCGACCGTCACCGCCGACCTCGACTTCGACGCCCGCGACACCACCACCGAGCGCTTCATCGCCGAGGACGGCGTCCCGCCGCTCAGCGAGACCAGCGACACCGAGACGTACACCGGCGCCGGCAGCGGCGAGGCCGGGGTGCTCGGCCCCGACAACATCGTCGTCCCCAACGGGACGCTCGGAGGCGCCGAGTCGGCGTACGAGTCGGAGTCCCGCACCGTCAACAACGCCGTCGGCAAGGTGACGGAGAAGGTCCAGTCCGCGCCCGGCGCGGTGCAGCGGCTCAACGTCTCCGTCGTCGTCGACCGTGACGCCGTCGCCCGGACCGACATGCTCGCCCTCCAGAACACGGTGTCCGCCGCCGTCGGGTTCGACGCCGCACGCGGGGACCAGATCAACGTCACGCAGATGCCGTTCGACACCGGTGACGCGGAGGCCGTCGCCGAGGAGCTCGAGGCCGCGGAGGCCGCGGAGGCCGCGGCCGGCCAGCAGCAGACGATCTGGAACGCCGCCCTCGCCGGGCTCGTCCTCGTCGTCGTGATCCTCTCGATCATCCTCGGGGCCCGCGGGCGCCGCCGTCGCAGCGAGCCCGTCGACCTCGGCCTCTACGCCCCCCTCGAGGAGGAGCCGGAGCCCGCGCCCCTGCCGCCCGTCCCGGCTCCCCGGGAGGCCCTGCCGCCGGCCGCGGACGCCGAGCGCATGCAGCTAGACGCCCTGTCGCGGCAGCGCGAGGAGGTCCTCGAGCTCGTCGACCGCGAGCCGGCCGAGGTGGCCGAGCTCCTCCGCTCCTGGCTCGCCGACCGGAGGAGCTCGTGACCGCGCCCGTCGCCGAGGCGGTCGGTGCCACCGGTGCCGCCGGTACCGCCCCGACCGTCGAGCAGGCCCTGGCCGCCGTCGAGGCGGCCGCCCGGCCCGCACCCGCAGTCGACCTCAGCGGGCTGCAGAAGGCCGCCGTGCTCCTCGTCATGCTCGGCAAGGACCGTGCCGCCAGCGTCCTCACCCACCTCAAGGGCACCGACCTCGACGAGCTCGTCGCACAGGTCGTGCGGCTGCGGGACGTGCCGCCCGTCGTCGCCGGCGAGGTGCTGAGCCAGTTCCACTCCCTCGCCGTCCGGCAGGGCGTGGTCGGGGCCGGTGGCGAGGGGTTCGCCCGCGAGGTCCTCGAGCGGTCCCTCGGCAAGGAGTCCGCGGGCGACGTCATGCGCCGGATCGCCTCCGTCGTCGCGGAGCGGCCCCTGAAGTTCCTCCAGGACATCGACCCGCAGCAGCTCATGAGCATCCTGCGCGGCGAGCACCCCCAGACCCTCGCGGCGGTGCTCGTCCACCTGCGTCCCGACCAGGCCTCCGTCGTGATGGCCGGTCTGTCGCCGGCCGACCAGGCCGCCGTCGCCCGTCGCATCGCCACCACGGGCCGGTTCTCCCCGCACGCCCTCGTCGTGCTCCAGGACGCCCTCAAGGCCCGCACGTCGTCGGTGCTGCCCCAGTCGCAGAGCGAGACCGCGACCGGAGGCGTGCAGTCCCTCGTCGAGGTCATCAACCGCGCCGACGCCGCGACGGAGAAGTCCATCCTCGAGGGGCTCGAGGCGACCGACGCCGCCCTCGCCGACGAGGTCAAGGCGCGCCTGTTCGTCTTCGCCGACATCGTCGGCCTCGAGGACCGGGCCGTGCAGATGGTGCTGCGGCAGGTCGACTCCGTCGTCCTCGCGACGGCCCTCAAGAGCGTCGCGCAGAACGTCCGCGACAAGGTCCTGCAGAACGTCTCCGAGCGTGCCCGCGCCGACCTCCTCGAGGAGATCGAGGTCATGGGTGCGGTCCGGGTCAGCGCGGTCGAGGAGGCCCAGGCGACGATCGTCCAGGTCATCCGCGCCCTCGAGGAGTCGGGCCAGCTCGTGGTCCGGCGCGGCGGAGGGGACGACGAGTATGTCTCGTGAGGCCGGCACGCTCACCGTCCGCACGTTCACCCCGGGCCGGGTGCCCGGCGCCGTCGCCGGGGCACCCGCGACGGCCCCCGGCGGTGCCGGCTTCACGTCCGGGTACGCCGCCGGCTACGCCGAGGGCGTCCGGCGCGCCGCCGCCGCGGCCGCCGCCGAGCAGAGCGCGTGGCTCGCCGCCCGGGAGGACGCCGCCGCCCGCGAGCGGGCCCGGCTCGTCGACCTCCTCCTCGGTCTGCGGGCCGCGGAGGTCGCCCGCGCCGAGGCCGCCCGCACCGAGCTCGCGCCGCACCTCGACGTCGTCGCCGCCGCCGCTGCGCGACTGGCCCGCGACGTCGTCCTCGAGGCCGCACCCACGGCGGCCGCCCTGCGCGCGCGCCTCGACCGCGCGGTCGCCGCCTGCGGGCCCGTGACGGGCCCCGTCGAGGTCCGCGTGTCCCCCGACGGTGCCGCCGTCCTCGGCGCCACCGGAGTGCGGCCCGACGCGCTCCCGACCGGGCTCTCGGTCGTCGCCGACGGCTCCCTCGCCCCCGGCGACGTCGTCGTCCGCGCGGGCGCGGCCACGGTCACCGACCTCGTCACCGACGCCGTCGCGGCCCTCGACCTCGTCCGCGAGGACCCCGACGCCGCGGCGCCCACCTCCGGGGGGACCGCGTGAGCCGCGCGCTCGCCGCCGCCACCGCGTCGGCGCTCGCTCCCCGGCTCGAGCGGGCGGGTGACGCCGCGGCGCCGCGCCGCAGCGGCCGCGTGTGCGGCGTCGTCGGTCTCGGCGTCGAGGTGGACGGGGTCCAGGCCGCCGTCGGCGAGATCCTCGAGCTCGACGCCCCGACCGGCCCCCTGGAGGCGGAGGTCGTCGCCGCGCACGGACCCCGCCTCAGCTGCACGCCGCTTCACGGCACGACCGGGCTGTCCGTCGGCACCCCGGTGCGGGCCACGGGAACGACGGCCCGCGTGCCGCTCGGCCCCGGGCTCCTCGGACGCGTCATCGACCCCACCGGCCGCCCCCTCGACGGGCGCCCCGCACCGGTCGCGGCCGCCTGGGGTGCCGTCGAGGCCAGCGCCCCGAGCCCGCTCGCCCGCGGCCGCATCGACGCCCGGCTGCCGCTCGGGGTCCGCGTGCTCGACGCGTTCACCCCCGTCGGGCGCGGTCAGCGCATCGGTGTGTTCGCCGGCTCCGGCGTCGGCAAGTCGTCGCTGCTGTCGATGATCACGCGGAACAACGCCGCGACCGTCACCGTCGTCGCGCTCGTGGGCGAGCGCGGTCGCGAGGTCCGCCAGTTCGTCGAGGACGACCTCGGTCCCGAGGGCCTCGCCCGCTCCGTCGTCGTCGTCGCCACCTCCGACGACCCGCCCCTGCTCCGCCTCCGGGCGGCCTTCGCCGCCACCCGCATCGCGGAGGGGTTCGCCGCCGCCGGCCACGACGTCGTCCTGCTCATGGACTCCCTCACCCGCGTCGCGCACGCGCAGCGCGAGGTCGCGCTCAGCGCCGGCGAGCCACCGGCCACGCGCGGCTTCCCGCCGTCGGTGTTCGCCGTGCTGCCGCGGCTGCTCGAGCGCGCCGGACCGCTGCCCGTCGGGTCGATCACGGGCGTCTACACCGTCCTCGTCGACGGCGACGACCACAACGAGCCCGTCGCCGACAACGTCCGCGCCGTCCTCGACGGCCACGTCGTCCTCGACCGGGCCATCGCCACCGCCGGACGCTTCCCCAGCGTCGACGTCCTCGCGAGCATCTCCCGCCTCGACCGCCACGTCAGCGCCCCGGACGACCTCGCCGCGGCGGCCCGGGTGCGCCGGCTGCTCGCCGCGCACCGCGATGCCCGCGACCTCGTGGAGGTCGGCGCGTACGTGCCGGGCAGCAACGCCGACGTCGACGCGGCCCTGCGACTGCAGCGCCCGATCGAGGACTTCTGCCGCCAGGGGCTCGCCGAGCCCGCCCCCCTCGCCCGGACCCTCGACGGTCTGCGCGCCCTCGCCCACGCCGCCGGAGGTGCATCGTGAGCTTCGCCGCCCTGCTGGGTCTGCGCCGACGCGAGCGCGCGACGGCCGAGCGCAGCCTCGCCACCGCGACCGCCGTGCGCGTGCGCGCGGAGGCCGCGCGCGCCGAGGTCGTCGGTCGGCTGCACAACGACCCCTTCCTGCTCGACAGCGCGGGCGACCCCCGCCTCGCGCTCGCCCGGCGCGCCGGTCTGCTCGCCGACCTGTCGCGGGCCGGGGACGCGGTCGTCGCGTCTTCGACGGAGGAGGAGCGCGAACGGCTCCTCGCCTCCCAGGCCCGGGTGCGGCTGCGGGCGGTCGAGCGTCTGGAGGAACGTCGCGTCGCGGAGGAGCGCGCCCGACGGGCCGCCGCCGAGGCCGCCGAGCTCGACGACGTCGTCGCGTCGCGTCGCCCCGCGGCCCGGACGGAGGTGGGGTCGTGAGCGTCGTCGAGGTGCAGGCCCGCATCGCCGCCATCAGCGGCCAGCTGCAGCAGCTCACCGGGCGCCGCGCCGCGGTCGACCCGCTGCAGGCCGACGCCTTCGCCGCCCAGCTCGGTCAGGCCGGCGCCGCGCTCGGGCTGTCGTCGCCCGCTGCGGGCGGCCCCGGGCAGCCCGTGACCGACGTCGCCGCGCTCCAGCGGCTCCTGGGGGCGGGGGGGACGGGCGGGGTGGCCGCCGTGGGCGGCACGTCGCCGACGGCGGGCGGGAGCGCCGACGACGGCCGGGTCACCGGCGGCGACGTCGTCGCCGCGGCGCGCAAGTACCTCGGCGTGCCGTACAAGTGGGGCGGTACCGACCCCCGGACGGGGCTCGACTGCTCCGGCCTCGTCCAGCGGGTGTTCAAGGACCTCGGCGTCGACGTCCCCCGTACCGTCGCCGACCAGCGCCGCGCCGGCGACGCCGTCCCCTCGCTCGCGCAGGCCCGACCCGGCGACCTCATCGCCTTCTCCAGCGAGCGCTCCCCGAGCGGGCGCCACATCGGCATCTACATCGGCGACGGAAAGATGATCAACGCCCCGCGGGCCGGCAAGGACGTCATGATCTCCGACGTCTGGGCCCCGGAACGGATCACCGCCATCCGTCGCATCGTGCCCGCCGACGCGCCCGCGACGGCGCAGCCGGCCCAGCCCGCTCAGGCCGCTCAGGCCGCTCAGGCGGCGGCCCGTCCGGGTTGGGCGGCGACGGCGGGCGGTCTCGCCGAGGCGTTCACGGCGGCCACCGCCCGCTACGACCTGCCCACCGGGCTGCTCGAGGCGGTCGCGCGCCGGGAGTCGGGCATGCGCTCCGACGCCGTCAGCCCCGCCGGTGCGATCGGGCTCATGCAGCTGATGCCCGGCACCGCCCGCGAGCTGGGCGTCGACCCCCGCGACCCGGTCGCCTCCATCGACGGGGCCGCGCGCTACCTGCGGCAGCAGCTGAACGCGTTCGGGACGCTCGAGCTCGCGCTCGCCGCCTACAACGCAGGCCCCGGCAACGTCCGCCGCTACGACGGCATCCCGCCTTTCGCCGAGACCCACGCCTACGTCTCGGCGATCCTCGCCGACCTTCGGGCCTGACGGCCCACGACCGGAGCAGCCATGAGGACACCACCCCCCGCCGCGGCCCTCGCCGACGCGGTCGTGCCCGCGCGACGGACGAGCGAGCGTGGTGCGGAGCGCGCCCAGCGCGACGAGCGGGCCGCCGGGTTCGAGCGCGCCCTCGCGCGAGCGGGGTCCGGCGACGCGCGCGAGCCCGCGCCGCGCCGCGCCCCCGCTCCGCACGACGGCGGTCCGGAACCCGTCCGGGCCGTGCGCGCCGGACACGCCGACGACCGCACCGACGACCGCACGGTGACGGACCCCGCGACGCCCAGCACCGACGGCGACGCCCCGACGGACCGGCCCGCCGTCGACCCCACGACGGGGTCGGCCGCGACCGTCGACACCGGCGCTCAGGCCGAGGCCGCGGCCGCCGACACCCCGGCCGCCGCCCTCGCAGCCGCGCGGGAGCGCCTCGGCCTGCGGGGCGCGGCACCGGCGTCCGCGGACCCCACCCTCGGGACGACGGCAGCGGGTACCGGTCGGGCGGGGGTCGGCCCGACGGGCCCCACCGGTCCCGTGGTCACCCTCACGACGTCCCCTGCGCCGGCACCCGCTCCCGACGCGGCGGCGGGCGGCGGGGCCGCAGGACGACCGGCTCCGGGCGCACCCGGCGCGGACGTCGCGGTGCTCCCGGTGGCCCCGACCGCGGCGTCCCCTGCCTCGTCGACCGAGGCGGCCGGTCCGGTCGCCACGAGCGACGCGACGTCCCTGCCGGGCGCGACCCCGGGCACCCCGACCGGCGCAGCCGCTGCACCCGGCGCCGCCGCCACCACCGGGGCGCCGCACGCCGCGGACGCGGGCGCCTCCGGCGACAGGCCCGCGCCGTCGCAGGTCCCGGCCGCGGCCAGCACGAGCGCGGCGGCGTCCGGGGCCGCCGGGGCGACCCGGTCCGTGTCCGGCGTCGCGACCGTGCGGCCGGCGCCCGCCGAGCCCGCCGGCCCCCCGGTGCCGACCGCGGCGACCCTCGCCCCGTCGACGGCCGGCCCGACCGTCACCGGACCGGCCGCCGCACCGGCGTCGACGCCCGTCGGCGGAACGGTCGGCATCGGGCCGTTCACCCTCGACCAGCTCGACCGGGTGGCGGCCGCGACCCGCGCCCGTGTCGCGGTCGCGGAGGCCGGCGAGGTCACGCGCCTCGTCGTCCACCTGTCACCCGCGGAGCTCGGTCCTGTCCGCATCACCGCCGAGCTCGCCCCCGCCGGTCTCCAGCTGTCGCTGGCGGGCGGCGACGAGGCGACGCGAGACGCCCTGCGCGACGCCCTCGGCGACCTCCGCCAGCAGCTCGGCTCCGGCTCCCACGACGCCGGTCGCGAGCACCGCGGCGGCCACCGGGAGCCCGGTGGGACCGCCGGTGGCCCGGGTGCCCCGGTCCTCGTCCCGTCCCGCCCCGAGGGGGCTCCCGCGGCCGTCGCCGTCGAGCGGCCCGCCGGGGGTCCCCGGCGGGGGGTGGACGTCCGTGCGTGAGAGCCGCCCGACGCCCCTGCAGCCCCGCGACGCCACCACCCCGAGGAGCGCACCATGACCGTCCCCACCTCCGGCCTCGTGACGGGGTCGCTGCAGACGACCGCGTATCAGCCCCAGAGCACCGCGCCCACCGCCGGTGACGAGCTCGGGAAGGACGCCTTCCTCAAGCTCCTCGTCGCGCAGCTGCGCTACCAGGATCCGCTCAACCCGGCGGAGGGCGCGGAGTTCATCGCCCAGACCGCGCAGTTCACCCAGGTCGAGAAGCTCCAGGAGGTGGCCGACGCCACCGCCGGGTCGTACGCCCTCCAGCAGCGCTGGGGAGCGGCCGCGGCGGTGGGGGCCGACGTCACGTTCCTCGCCGCCGACGGGGTGCCCGCGACCGGGACCGTCGTCGCCGCCGTCCTGACGGGTGACGAGCCGGTGCTCAAGGTCAAGACCGGCACGACCACGACCGAGGTCCCGTTCGGGAAGGTCCAGGAGCTCCTCGCTCCCGGCAGCAGAACCACCAGCACCACGGAGAGCACCACCCCAGGCACGGATGCCGCCCCTTCGGCCTGACGACCGTCAGAGCCCCACCGCGACACCGACCCAGGAGGCCACCGTGCTCCGCTCCATGTTCAGCTCCATCAGCGGGCTCCGTGCCCACCAGACCATGATGGACGTCACCGGCAACAACATCGCCAACGTCAACACGACGGGCTTCAAGGGCTCGCAGACGATCTTCCAGGACACCCTCAGCCAGCTCCTGCAGGGAGCCGGCGCCCCCGACGCCAACAGCGGCGGCACCAACCCCGCCCAGGTCGGCCTCGGCACGCGCGTCGCGGGCATCTCGACGAACTTCAGCCAGGGCGCCGCCCAGACGACCGGCCGCGCGACCGACCTCATGATCAGTGGGGACGGGTTCTTCGTCGTCGACAACGGCAACGAGACGCTCTACACCCGCGCCGGCTCCTTCAGCTTCGACGCGCAGGGTCGGCTCGTCACGCCCGACGGCGCGATGGTGCAGGGCTGGGGCGCGACCGGTGGTGTCGTCGACACCAACGGCCCGCTCGGCCCCCTCACGCTCCCGATCGGCGTGCTCATGCAGCCGCAGGCGACGTCGACGGTCACGATGGGCGGCAACCTGCCGGCGGACTCCGCGGGCACGACCCCGATCACGACCGCGCTCGAGGTGTACGACGCGCAGGGCAACGCGCGCACCGTCACGGTGCAGTTCACGAAGGTGAGCGCGACGCAGTGGACGGTCACCGCGACCGACCCGCTGAGCGGCACGACGACCGGCACGGTGACGTTCGCGGCCGACGGGACCAACCCGACACCGCCGACCATGACCGTCGGCGGGATCGCCCTCGACCTGTCGGGGATGACCGGCTACGCCGGCACGAGCACGGCCGCGGCGCTGAGCCAGGACGGCTACGCCGTCGGCACCCTCACGTCGTTCGGCGTGGGACCGGACGGCGGGCTCGTCGGCGTGTTCTCCAACGGACGCCGCGAGGTGCTCGGCCAGCTCGCCCTCGCGACCTTCGCCAACCCCAACGGCCTGGAGAAGGCGGGCGGCTCGATGTACCGCCCGAGCGTCAACACCGGTGCCGTGCAGGTCGGCGTCCCCGGCGACGGCCGCGGCACCCTCGCCGGCGGCATGCTCGAGATGAGCAACGTCGACCTCTCCCAGGAGTTCACCAACCTCATCATCGCCCAGCGCGGCTTCCAGGCGAACTCCCGCGTCATCACGGCCTCCGACGAGATCCTCCAGGACCTCGTCAACATGAAGCGCTGACACGCGCACCGGGGCAGGGGTCCCCCGGACGGACGCACGTTCGCCCGTCCGGGGGATGACCCGGTCGGCCCCTCACCGGCCCGGCGGCCCTGCCGATCCACCCACCAGCACCACCCGGCACCACGGCCCGCCACGGACGGCGGACCGGACCACACCCCACGGACGGACATCGTGATCAGACTGACCAGGCTCAACGGGACCGAGTTCTCGCTCAACCCGGACCTGATCCACCGGGCGGAGGAGACCCCGGACACCGTGCTGACCCTCATCGACGGCAGCCGGTACGTCGTCACGCAGTCCCTCTCCGAGATCGTCGACAGCGTCGTCGCCTACCGCGCGCGCGTCGTCGCCGAGGCCAACCGGCTCACCGCCGAGGGCGAGTGGGTCGCCGACGACGACGCCGACGAGCGGCGTCAGGACCAGGCCCACCACGACGGCGCGGACGTCGTCGAGCTCCGGACCAGGAGGGCCTGATGGACCCGATGACCCTCATCGGGATCGCCCTCGCGTTCGCGGCGATCTTCACCTCCGCCATCCTCGAGGGCGGCAACCCGATGGCGATGTTCTTCCTGCCGCCCATGCTCCTCGTGTTCGGTGGCGCGCTCGGCGCCGGCCTCGCCGGCAACACGCTCAAGGACGCCCCGAAGTTCGGCAAGGCCGCGATCAAGTCCCTCGCCGGGAAGGCCGTCCAGCCCGACCGGTCCCTCGGGACCGTCGTCCAGCTCGCCGAGCAGGCGCGCCGCGAGGGTCTCCTCGGGCTCGAGGAGGCCGCCGCGAAGGTCGACGACCCCTTCCTCAAGGAGGCGCTCGAGCTCGCGATCGACGGCACCGACCCCGAGGACCTCCAGGACGTCCTCATGGGCCGCATCGAGGCGAAGAAGGCCGCCGACAAGCACGGCGCGAAGTTCTTCGCCGACCTCGGCGCCTACGCGCCGACCGTCGGCATCATCGGCACCGTCCTCGGCCTCGTCCACGTGCTGGAGAACCTCTCCGAGCCGGAGACGCTCGGGCACCTCATCGCCGCCGCGTTCCTCGCGACGCTGTGGGGCGTCCTGTCGGCCAACGTCCTGTTCCTGCCGATGGCGGCCCGCCTCAAGCGGCTCAGCGAGCTCGAGGTCGCGAGCATGGAGGTCGTCCTCGAGGGCGTCCTCGCCATCCAGGCCGGCTCCAGCCCGCGCGTCGTCGCGCGCAAGCTCGCGAGCCTGCTGCCCCCGGGGACGGCCGCGCCCGCCACCGGTGCGAAGAAGGCGGCCTGAGCCATGGCGAGGCGCCACGCGAAGCACGAGGAGGAGGAGCACGAGAACCACGAACGGTGGCTCATCTCCTACGCCGACATGATCACGCTGCTCATGGTCCTGTTCGTCGTGATGTTCGCCATCAGCAACGTCGACCAGAAGAAGTTCGCCGCCCTCAGCGAGGGCCTCGCCGCCGGCTTCGGTGCGCCGCGCTACATCGTGAGCGACGGCGGGCAGGCCGTCATCGACGGCAAGGGCGCCATGATCGACCCGGTCCAGGTCTCGGTCATCGCCCCGCCCGTGCCCGTGCCGCCCGCGCAAGGGGAGACCGCGCTCGAGCAGGCCTCGCCCGCCGACGCCGCCGAGGCGCAGCAGGCGGTCGGCGACGCGCAGGCCGAGCTCGCGTCCCTCGACGAGATCGCCGCCGAGGCCCGGGAGGCGCTGGCGACCGAGGGCCTCGAGAGCCGCGCCGACTTCCGAGTGACGGAGGACGGGCTCGTCGTCGTCCTCTTCGCCGACGACGTCTTCTTCACCAGCGCGAGCGCGGAGCTGCAGCCCACCGGCGCGCGGGTCGTCGACGCCCTCGCTCCCGTCCTCGCCGACAGCGGCCGTCCCGTCGACGCCGAGGGTCACGCCAACCACCTGCCCGTACGCAGCACGAGCGCGTACCCGTCGAACTGGGAGCTGTCCGCCGCGCGCGCCGCGTCGGTCGTCCGCCGCCTCATCGAGGTCGACGGCCTCGACGGCTCGCGGCTCACCGCCGCCGGCTACAGCGACACCCGGCCGCTGGTCCCGCCGTCGGACCCGACGTCGATCGAGGTCAACCGCCGGGTCGACCTGCTCGTCCGCTCGACCGCCCGCCCCGAGGTGCGCGCGCTGCTCCCGCAGCTCGCCGAGGCCCGACGGACGGCGGCCGGATGAGCACCACGACCACTCCGACGACCAGCCCGACGACCAGCCCGACCTGCACCGCACACCACCACCCGGAGGACCCGACATGTCGACCGTGACCGACCGCGCGCTCACCAAGGGCGCGAAGGTGCCCCAGCAGCGCGGCGCCGGCGACGGCGTCGAGGAGGCCGCTCCCAAGGGGAAGAAGAAGCTGCTCCTCGTGGTCGTCGCCGTCGTCGTGCTCCTGCTCGGCGGAGGGGCCGCCGCGTTCGTCCTCCTCGGCGGGTCCGGCGAGGCGACGGCCGAGGAGGCGGCCACCGCGGAGGAGCACGCCGAGCCCGAGCCGGGGGAGGTGCTCGCGCTCGAGCCCGTCACCATCAACCTCGCCGACGGCCACTACCTCCAGGTCGGCATCGCCCTGCAGGCGGCGCTGGAGGAGGGCGGTGGCCACGGCGAGCTCGAGGGGAGCAAGGCCCTCGACATCCTCATCGCCGACCTCACGGGCAAGGAGATGACCGAGCTGCAGGACCCGGCGAAGCGCGCGGAGGTCAAGGCCCACCTCGTCGAGGAGATCGCGCACGCGTACCACGAGGCCGTCTACGACATCTACTTCACGACGTTCGTCATGCAGTAGGCCCACCGAGCACGAGAGCGCAGCGGGCGGGCTCCCCCGAGCGGGGTCACCCGTCAGGCTCAAGGACCACGGAGAGCCGCCGATAGGTGATCCGTGCGGACACCTCACGCCTCGACGGCCCCCGGCCGCGGGCGCGCCGTCGGGACGCCCGAGCCCTACGACTTCCGGCGACCCACGAAGCTGTCGCGGGAGCACGCCCGTGCGCTGCAGGTGGTGTCGGAGACGTTCGCGCGGCAGTGGGGGACGCAGATGTCGTCGATCCTCCGCGACGGCGTCGTCGAGCCCGGTCCGGTGTCCCAGACGACGTACGGCAAGTGGGTGGCCGGGCTGCCCGCGCCGTCGCTGCTCGCGACGGTCGCGACCGGCGAGATCGGTGACCTCGTGCTCCACGTGCCGCAGGAGCTCGCGATGGTGTGGGTCGACCGGCTCCTCGGGGGCCGCGGCGAGGCCGAGCAGCCGTCGCGGCCCGCCACCCAGCTGGAGTCGCAGCTGCTCCGCGGGCTCCTCGACCGGGTCGTGGCGGAGCTGCCGTACGCCTTCGCGCCGCTCGGCAGCGTCACCGCCCGCGTCGGCGCGCTCGAGACCAATCCGCAGTTCGCCCAGGTCGTCGGCTCCGCCGAGGCGATGGTCGTCATCGAGTTCGTCGTCACGGTCGCCGAGGTGACAGCGACCGCGTCGCTCGCCGCGCCCTTCGACGCCCTCCAGCCGCTGCTCGACCCCGCGGGCGACGAGCGCGCCGTCGTCCGCACGAACCCGGCCGCCCAGCAGGGCCTCGCCGAGGTCCCCATGACCGTCGGGGCCCGCATGCGGGGGGTCGCCATGGCGTCCGAGGACGTCCTCGCCCTCGCCGTCGGCGACGTCGTCCGGCTCGGGCACGGCGCCGACCACCCCCTCCTCCTCGTCGCCGGCGAGCGCGCGTTCGCGCGCGCCGTGCCCGCCGACCGCCGCAACCGCCTCGCCTGCATCGTCGTCGACCCGCGGAAGGACCTCCCGTGACCAGCCTCTCCTCCTCGACACCCGGCACCGGCACGACCGCCAGCACCCACGCCGAGGCCGCCGCCGCGACCGCCGGCGCCGCCGCGTGCGCGCTGCTGCCGCTCGAGCCGGGCTCGGTGCCGGTGCCCGTCGCCGTCTCCACGGTCCCCGGGGTGCCCACGACCGCCGTGCCGGCCGACCACGTCGCCGTCACCGCCCGCTGGACCGGCGCCGGCGACGGGCTCGTCGCGCTCCTGCTCTCCCCGGACGCGCTCCTCGCGCTGTCGGGCGGCGAGTCCCCCGACGCCGCGGCGCTCGTGCCGGCCCTCGAGGCCGCCGCCTCCGCTCTCGGGCCGTGCGTGCTGGGACCCGCGGAGACCACGAGCGCCCCCGGGCTCCTCGAGCAGCTGCTCGCCGAGGGCGCCGACGCCGCCCTCGTCCGGCTCGGTGCCGACGGCGACCCCGCGGCCACCGTCCACCTCGCCGTCGTGGCCCGCGCCACCGCGCCGACGACCGCGCACGTGCCCGGTCAGCGCACGCCCGCCGGCGCCGGCGCCGGCGCGGCGACGCGCAGCGCGACCGGGCGCGGCATCGAGATGCTCCGCGGTGTCCACATGGAGGTCACGGCCGAGATCGGCCGCACCCGCATGACGGTCCAGGAGCTCCTCGAGCTCGCCGCCGGGTCCGTCGTCGAGCTCGACCGGCCCATCGGCAGCCCCGCCGACCTGCTCGTCAACGGCCGCCTCTTCGCGCGCGGTGAGGTCGTCGTGGTCGACGAGGAGTTCGCCCTGCGGATCACGGAGATCGTCGAGCCCGACGACGACGTCCACCGGACCGCCTGAGGCCGACCCGTGGAGACCCTCGAGCTCGTGGTGCGCAGCGCCGGCGGCCTGCTGGCGGTGCTCGGCACCGTCTGGCTGCTCACGCGGGTGGCACGCGCGCGAGGCGGCGCGGGCACCCCGACCGGGCACCGGCTGCGGGTCGTCACACGCGCGTCGGTCGGGCGTCGCGCCAGCGTCGTGAGCGTCGACGCCGGGGACCGGGTCCTCGTGCTCGGCGTCACCGACGGCGCCGTCCGCCTGCTCGCCGAGCAGCCGGCGCTGCCGGTGACCGACGACCCCGCGGCCCCGGTCGAGCGCAGCACGGTCGCTCCCGGCGTGGTGGAGCCGGGCGCTGCCGTCGTGCCGTCACCGCGCTCGCCCGTCGCGGGCTCGCTGCTCGACGCGGCGACGTGGCGCAGCGTCGTGCAGGTCGCCCGCGACCGGACCGTCCGCCGGTGAGCGCGGCCCGTGCAGGACGCCCGTCGCGCGTCCTGCTGCTCCTCGTCGCGCTCGGCGTGCTCCTCGGCGCGCTCGGTCTCGGCGCCGTGCTCGCGGACGGGGCCGCCGCCGCCACGCCCGCGCCGGTCGCCACCCCCACGGCTCCCGCGGAGCCGAGCGCACCCGCCGCGCCCGCGGGGCCGTCGGAGGGCGGGACGGTGTCCCTGGAGGTCAACGGCCCTGACGGCACACCGGCGTCCGCGCTCGTCCTCATCCTCGTCATCACCGGTCTGTCGGTGGCGCCGGGCCTGCTCCTCATGACGACGGCGTTCACGAAGATCGCTGTGGTCCTCGCGCTCACGCGCAACGCCATCGGGCTGCAGATGACCCCGCCGAACCAGGTCCTCATCGGGCTCGCGCTGTTCCTCACGCTCTTCGTCATGGCGCCGACGGTGAGCACGATCAACGACACGGCCGTGCAGCCCTACCTCGCGGGCGACCTGCCGGTCGGGGAGGCCTTCACCGTCGGGCTCGGGCCGCTGCGGGAGTTCATGCTCGGGAGCACGCGACCGGAGGAGCTCGCGCTCATCACGCGCGCGGCGGGCCAGGAGCTGCCCGCCGACGCCGAGTCGGTGCCGATCACGACGCTCATCCCGGCGTTCGTCCTCAGCGAGCTCCGCTCGGCGTTCATCATCGGCTTCGTCATCTTCGTGCCGTTCCTCGTCATCGACCTCGTCGTGTCGAGCGCGCTCATGAGCGTCGGCATGATGATGCTCCCGCCGGTCATCATCAGCCTGCCGTTCAAGATCCTCCTCTTCGTCCTCGTCGACGGCTGGGGCCTCGTGGTCCGTGCCCTCGTCGGCTCCTACGGCGGGGGGTGACGCGGTGACCGACGCCACCGTCGTCGAGATCGCCCTCGCCGCGCTCTGGCTCGGGGCGAAGCTCGCCGCCCCCGTCCTCGTCGCCTCCCTCGTGGTCGGCTTCGTCGTCTCCCTGTTCCAGTCGGTCACGCAGATGCAGGACCCGTCGCTGGCGTTCGTGCCGAAGCTCGTCGCCGTCGGGATCTGCCTCCTCGTCTTCGGCAGCTGGATGATCACGGAGGCGACGCTGTTCACGGAGGAGCTGTACGGGCGCATCCCGGACCTCGTCCGGGGCGGCTGAGCCGGTCGGGTGCACGGCTGATGGTCGTCGACGTCCCCTCCGAGACCCTCGCGGCGCTGCTGCTCGGCATGCTGCGCGTCGTCGGGTGGCTCGTCGTCGCGCCGCCGTTCTCCGGTCGCGCGGTCCCGGCGCCCCTCAAGGCGCTGCTCGCGGTCGGGCTCACCCTGCCGGTGCTGCCCGCCGTCCGGGCGGACCTGCCCCCGCTCGAGCCCGGTCCCTTCGCCGCGGCCGCCGTCGTGCAGCTGCTCACCGGGCTCGGGCTCGGCTTCGTCGCCTTCCTGCTGTTCCAGGCGTTCCGCACCGCCGGCGACCTCGTCGACAACCTCGGCGGCTTCGCCCTCGCCACCGCGTTCGACCCGACGAACCAGACCCAGGCCTCGGTCATCGGCCGGTTCCAGGGGATGCTCGCCGGGGCGCTGCTCCTCGTCACCGACGGCTGGCTCGTCGTGTGGCACGGCTTCTTCCGCAGCTGGGAGGTGCTGCCCGTCGACGCCGCGTTCGACGCGCGCGCGTTCGCCGTCGCCGCGACCGACGGGCTCGGGCAGATGCTGCTCCTCGGGGTGCAGATCGCCGCGCCGATGCTCGCGGTCCTCTTCGTCGCCGACGTCGGCCTCGGCCTCGCGACCCGCATCGCCCCGCAGCTCAACGCCTTCGCCACGGCCTTCCCCGTCAAGATCCTCCTCACGCTCACCCTCGTCGGGTACACGTTCGTCGCGATGCCGGGCGCCGTCACGAGCACCGCGGACACCATCGGCGCCACGCTCCTGCAGGTCGCGGGGTAGCGGGGGTGGCGAAGGACGGCGGCGGCCAGGAGAAGACCGAGGCCCCCACACCGCGCAAGCTCAAGGAGGCGCGGGACCAGGGGCAGCAGCCGCGCACGCAGGACCTGTCGGCGTGGGCGTCGGTGGCGGCGATGGCGGTGACGGCGCCCGCCGTCGTGGGCGCCGGGCACCGGCAGCTCGCCGATGTCGTCCAGCGGGCGGCCGCCGTCGCCGAGGACCCGGACCCGGCCGTCGCGGTCGGGCTGCTGGGGGACGCGGTCGGCTCCGGGATGCTCCTGCTCGTGCCGCTGGTGGGCGCGGCGGTCCTCGCCACAGTCGTCTCCCACGTCATCCAGGGCGGCGTGCACCCGGCGTGGCAGAAGGCCAAGCCCGACCTCAAGCGGCTCAACCCCGTCGAGGGCGTCAAGCGGATGTTCGGGCTCATGACGCTGTGGGAGGCGGCGAAGACCCTGCTGAAGAGCGTCGTCCTCGTCCTCGTCGCGTGGTGGGCCGTCGCCCGCATGATGCCCGCCCTCCTCGGGGCGGGGTCGGCACCCCTCGGCGGCACGCTCGACACGATGCGGGACTCCCTCGCCCTCCTCCTGCAGGTCGCGGTCGCGACCGGCGTCGTCATGGCCGCGGCCGACTTCGCCGTCCAGAAGCGGAAGTCGATGAAGGACCTCCGCATGACGAAGCAGGAGGTGAAGGAGGAGGCGAAGACGACCGAGGGCAACCCGCTGGTGAAGCAGGCCCGCCGCTCGCGGCAGATCGCCCTCACCCGCAACCGCATGATGGCTGCGGTCGCGACCGCGGACGTCGTCGTCGTCAACCCCACCCACTACGCCGTCGCCCTGCGCTACGAGGCGGGGAAGGGGGCACCGAAGGTCGTCGCGAAGGGCGTCGACGCCGTCGCGGGGAAGATCCGCGAGCGCGCCGGCGAGCACCGCGTGCCGATGGTGGAGGACGTCCCCCTCGCCCGCTCCCTCCACGCCGCGTGCGAGGTCGGCGACGAGATCCCCGGCGAGCTGTTCGAGGCGGTCGCCCACGTCCTCGCCTTCGTCATGCAGCTGCGGGCGAAGGGCAGCGCCGCCGGCACCCACCGCGACGCCCGCCGGCGCGGCGAGGTGCCGGACGGCACGGCCCTGCGCCGCGAGCGCGCCCGCCGGCGGCGCCGCCGCCCTGCGCCCGCGCCCGGCTGAGGGACGCGGCGCCGGGCGCTCAAGTCCGGGACCCCGTCTGCCGACGGAGCACGTGCCAGGACGGCGCAGCACGGCCACGGAACGGCCACGAGCACCATGAGCTGAGGTCTGCGTGAGCGCGTCCGGCATCGGTCGTTACGCCCTGCCCGTCGGGGTCGTCGGCATCGTGCTGCTGCTCGTTGTGCCGCTGCCCCCGGCCCTGCTCGACGGCCTCATCGTGCTGAGCATCGCCATCAGCGTGCTCGTGCTCCTCACCGCCATGTACGTCGAGCGACCCCTCGACTTCTCGATCTTCCCGGCGCTGCTGCTCGTCATCACGCTGTTCCGGCTCGGGCTCAACGTCGCCTCGACGCGGCTCGTGCTGCTCGACGGCTACGCGGGCGACGTCATCGGCGCCTTCGGCGAGTTCGTCATCGGCGGGTCCCTCGTCGTCGGCCTCGTGATCTTCCTCATCCTCACCGTCATCCAGTTCGCCGTCATCACCAACGGCGCCACCCGCGTGGCGGAGGTCGGCGCGCGCTTCACCCTCGACGCCCTGCCCGGCAAGCAGATGGCGATCGACGCCGACCTCAACGCGGGCCTCATCGACGAGGACACGGCCCGCACGCGGCGCGCGGAGGTCACGGCCGAGGCCGACTTCTACGGCGCGATGGACGGTGCCTCGAAGTTCGTCAAGGGCGACGCGATCGCCGCGATCATCATCACGATCATCAACCTCCTCGGCGGGTTCGGCGTCGGCGTCGCGCAGAAGGGCATGGGCTGGGGCGACGCCCTGTCGACGTACTCGCTGCTGACGGTCGGCGACGGTCTCGTCTCCCAGATCCCCGCCCTGCTCACCTCGGTCGCGACCGGCCTCATCGTCACCCGCGCCACCTCGCAGGGCGACATGGGCTCCGACGCCGCCTCGCAGCTGCTGCGGAGCACCCGCGCCCTCACCATCGGCGGCGCCGCCATCGCCGGCCTCGCCGTCGTGCCGGGGCTGCCGAAGCTGCCGTTCCTCCTCGTCGGCGGAGCCATGCTCGCCCTCGCCGTGCGCGCCCGCCGCGCCGGCAGCGACGAGGACGAGCCCGGCGACGACCTCGAGCCCGCTCCCGTCGACCCCACCCAGCAGCTCGTCGAGGACATGTCCGTCGACCCGCTCGAGGTGGTCCTCGCGAGCGACCTCGTCGACCTCGTCGACGCCGGCGCCGGTGGCGACCTCCTCGACCGGGTCCGTGCCCTGCGGCGCAAGGTCGCCCTCGAGATCGGGCTCGTCCTGCCGCCCGTCCGCACCCGGGACTCCCTCGACCTGCCGCCCGGCTCGTACTCCGTCGTCGTGTCCGGCGTCGAGGTCGGGCGCGGGCAGGCGCCCGCCGGGAAGGTCCTCGCCCTCGGCGACATGCTCGACGGCCTGCCGGGCGTCACGACCGTCGAGCCCGTGTTCGGGCTTCCCGGCAAGTGGCTGCCGGTCGAGGCCCGGCACCAGGCCGAGCTCGCCGGCGCGACGGTCGTCGACCGCGGGTCGGTCCTCATCACCCACCTCGGTGAGGTGGTCCGGGCGAACGCCTCGCGGCTGCTGTCGCGGGAGGACGTCAAGGGCCTCGTGGAGTCCGTCCGGCGCCAGCACCCCGTGGTGGTCGAGGAGCTCGTGCCGTCCCAGCTGTCGCTGGGGGAGGTGCAGCGGGTGCTGCGCGGCCTGCTCGACGAGCGGGTGCCCGTCCGCGACCTCGTCAGCATCTTCGAGGCGCTGTCGCTGCGCGCCCGGGTGTCGAGCGACGTCGACGGCCTCGTCGAGGCCGCCCGCGCCGGCCTCGGCCCCGCGGTGGCGGACGCGTTCACCCGCGACGGCGTCCTCCGCGTCCTCACCCTCGACCCGCTGCTGGAGCACGAGCTCGCCGAGCACGTCCGCCCCGGTGAGGACGGCCCGGTCGTGCAGCTGGAACCCGGCACCCTCGGCCGCGTCCTCGACGCGCTGACCGCGGCCGTGCAGCGGGTGGACGCCCTCGGCGTCGAGTACGTGCTGGTGTGCGCGCCGGGCCTCCGCTCGGCGCTGCGCCGGCTGGTCCAGGCCGCGGTGCCGACGCTCGCGGTCCTCTCCTACACCGAGGCCGGTCAGGCGCCTCGGGTCGAAGCAGTTGGGACGGTGACGAATGCCTCGGCAGTTGCGTCTTGAGGGCCCCGCCCTGGAGCCCCTCCTCGAGCAGGCACGACGGGAGCACGGCGCCGACGTCGCCGTCGTCGACGCCCAGCGCGTGCGGACCGGCGGGATCGGCGGGTTCTTCGCCCGCGAGCACTACGAGGTGACGGTGAGCGTCGCCGACCCGGTGGCCAGGCCGGTCGTCGGGCCGGTCGCCGGGCCGGTCGACGGGCCGGTCGACGGGCCGGTCGCCGACCCGGTGGCCAGGCCGGTCGTCGGGCCGGTCGCCGGGGCGGTCGACGGCTCCATCGGCGCCCTCCTCGCCGCCGCGGACGGCGGCGACGTCGCGAGCGTCGCCGGACCGGCTCCCGCCCCGGTCCCGGCCCCGCGGCCCCCGGCGCGTCCGCTGTCGACCGAGTCGCCGGCCTTCGACGACGTGCTCGCCGCCCTCCGGGCCGACCTGCTCGGGGTGCCCGAGGACGCCGTCACGGCCCTGCCGGTGACCGCTGCCGCGCTCGCCGGCGCGAGGACCTGGGCGCCCACGGCCGTGCTCGACGTCGAGGGCGGGGCGGCACCGGACACCGAGCCCGCCCCGACGACCGCACCCGTTTCCGAGCCGGCGTCCGGCCCCGTCGGGTCGACCACCCCGAGCGGTGTGGTGCTCGAACCCCGTCGCCAGGTCCCGGCGCAGCCCGTGCCGCCCGCGGCGGACGACCGCCAGGTCGGTCAGGAGATCGACCGGAAGATCGACCGGGAGATCGACCGGGAGATCGGCCGGAGGATCGACGAGGAGATCGACCCCGTCGCGCACCTCGCCGCGCTCGCGGTCGCCGTCGGGGCGCCGTCGCGGCTCGCCCGGCTCGCCGCCGAGGACGTCGTCGCGTCGGGCTGCACGACCGCCCACCTGCGCCTGCCGCTCCTCGCGGCCGCCCTCGGCTCCCGGCTCGCCGCCGACACGGTCCCGCTGTCCGCCGCCGCGGGGGAGCTCGTCGTCGTCACCGGGCCCGCCGCCCACGTCGTGACGACGGCTGCCGCCGTCGCCGCACGACTCGGTCGCGCCCGCACGGCGCGCTGGGACGACTCGACCACCGGGTCCCGCGCGCGACGCCGCACGGGCGTCGCGACGCCCGCGGACCTGCCGACCGAGGCCGTCGCCGACGTGCACGAGGTCGCCGGCCTCCGCGAGCGTGCCCGCGCCGCCGGCGCCGCGCTCGTCCTCCACGTCGTCGACGCCGACGCCGGCCTCCTCGACGTGCTCGCCCCCGACCTCGTCGTCGCGGTCGTCGACGCCTCGCGGGCGGTCCGCCCGGCCGAGCGGGAGCCGCTCGCCCCGACCACCGCCGTGGTCCCCGACGTCGTCGCGCTCGTCGGGGCGGCGACGGCGATCGCCCCGGCGACGCCGCGTCCGGCGCCGCTGACGCTCCTCGACGACCGGCACGCGACCGAGGGTGCGTGGACGGGGGTCCTGCTCGACGCCCTGCGCTGGGTCGACGGCACGTGAGCCGCAGCCCCGCCGTCGAGCTGCCCCGGGTCAACACCCCGGTGCTGCTCACCATGCCGGGCGTGGACGGCGACGTCCGCAGCCGGCTGGAGGACACGTGGGGCGCCGACCTCGTCGTCGCCGCGGTCGTCGTGCCCGGCAGGGTGGGGGTCCGGCGCGTCGGCACGCAGATGACCGTCGCGTGGGCGGTCCCGCCGCGCGGTCTGCTCGAGCTGCCGTGCACGCTCGTGGAGTCGCGGCAGCACGAGCAACCGCCCCTGTGGGTGCTGCGTCCGGTCGGCGCGCCGCGTCGCGTCCAACGGCGGCGGTTCGTGCGGGCCGACGTCGTGGCGCGTGCCCTCCTCGCCGAGTGGGTGGACCCCGTCGTCCCGACGCCCGCCCGTCCGGACCCGCGGGCGGTGTCCGCCCCCGCGTGGCTGGTGCCGGGCCAGGTCGTCGACCTCTGCGAGGGCGGGGCGCGGGTCGTCGTGCCCGCCGGGCACGTCGTGCCGGTGGAGGTCGGTGACCGGCTGCGGCTCACCGTCGACCTGCCGGGCGCCGTCGTCGTGGCCGAGGCGCACGTCGTCGCCTCGGAGCCGATGACCGAGCGTCGCCACCAGCTGCGGCTGTGGTTCGAGCTGTCCGACCGTGACGCCGAGGCGGTGCGGCGTGAGGTCCTGCGCCGACAGACCGAGGCGCGTGGCATGAGGGAGTCGTGATGGGGTTCGTCCCGCTGTACGGGCTGGTGCTCGCCTCGCCCGTGGTCCTGCAGGCTCTGCAGGGGCACCGACCGGTCCACGAGGCCCTCGTGGTGTGGCTCGTCGCGATGCTGCTCGCGATGGGCGGGGTCAGGCTCTGGTCCGTCGTCACGACCCCGGCGCCCGCCCCTGCCGTGCGGCCGACGCCCTACGACGGACGCGCCGAGCCGCGCCGCCGACGCGACGACGCCTGATCCGCCCCGCCCGGCCACAGGGTCACCGCGACAGGCCTCGGGCCAGCGCGGCCTCGAACAGCGTCCGGGCAACGTCCTCGGCCTTCACGGTCGCGGCCGCACCCACCGGCCTCGCCTGGTACTGGTCCTGGTTCCGAGCGCGTCGAAGGCGGTCGAACTCCCGCGCCGCCTTCTCGGCAGGCGGCTCGTCGACGACCGCACGCAGGAAGCGGCCGAGCGCCTCGTGCTGGCCGGGCCCGTTCGTCGTCCGGAAGCCGTACGCCGCGAGCAGCGCCTCCCCGGTGTCATGGCAGGCGTCGTAGGCGATGCCGTACCTGACGACGACGCTCGTGAGCAACGGAAGCTGGTCCAGGCGTTCCTCCGCCTGACGGAGGAAGGAGGTCGCCCGCGCGCTGTCCGCGGGGACGACAGCGAGACGTCCCGCCTCGACCAGCGCGAGGACGGTCGCCTGCTGGACTCGGGTGAGCGGAGTCAGCGCCACGGGAGCTCACCGATCACGACCACTGCGGGGCCGCTGCGCACGGTGTCGAGGAAGCCCGACGACGCCGCGAACTCCTCCGTGGTGAGGATCGTCGGGTTGACGGGCCGGTGCACCGCGGACTCGACCCGCGTGCACGCCTGGTAGACGGCGTCGACATCCGGATCACCGAGCACCATGAGGTCGATGTCGTGCGGTGCCGGACCGGCGACCCCGAGCATCCGCGCGGCGAACGACCCGTAGACGAACGCGGAGTCGATCGAGGGGACGCGACCGAGCTCCTCGGTCAGCATCGCCACCGGCCCGGCCGCGACCCTGAGGATCTCGCGCAGCGGGCTGGTCAACGGGCTCTCGTCGTTGCCGCGGATCAGCCGCGTGCGACCCACCAGCCTCTCGCTCAGGATGCCGGCGTCCAGCAGTCGCGCGACCTCACGGTGTGCCGTCGGGTACGCGAGGCCGGCCCGGGTGGCCAGCTCGGTCAGGCTGAGCTCGTCGCCGGTCAGCAGCACTTCCGTGAGAAGACGCGCCTGACCGTCCGATCGGAAGATCGGGGCGAGGAGCGGGGCCGCCGTTCTCATATGATGGAGGTTATCCTCCGTCATATCGACAATTAACCTTCAGCGACCGCCGGTCTCACCCCCTGGTGCTCAGGAGTCTCCTAGAGTGAGCCGGTGCTCGTCCTCAGCCGCCGAACCGGCGAGAGCGTCGTCATCGGGGACGACGTCGTCGTCACAGTGCTCGAGCTCAAGGGCGACGGCGCCGTGCGGCTCGGCATCGACGCGCCCCGTTCCACGCGGGTGTACCGCGCGGAGGTCTACGCCGCGGTGAAGGCCGCCAACGCCGAGGCCAGCCGCGCGGGTCAGCCCGCCTCCAGCGCGGTCGAGGCGCTCATGGGCCTGGCGGGGGCGCGTCGTCCCGCCTCCGCGTCGTCGGAGTCTGCGCCGCAGCCCGCGACCTCGGACGACCCGCCCATCCCGCCGCCCTCGACGCGACCGGCCGCCCCGGCCCGCCCCGGCCCCCGACCAGGACCCCCACCCCGTCGCTGACGGCAGCACAGCCCCTGCGGCACAGGGGTTGTTGCGCGGGATCGGCCTGTTTCGGCGCTGCGTTCCCTGCGGCACAGGGGTTGTTGCGCGAGATCGGCCTGTTTCGGCGCTGCGTTCCCTGCGGCACAGGGGTTGTAGCGCGGGATCGGCCTGTTTCGGCGCTGCGTTCCCTGCGGCACAGGGGTTGTAGCGCGGGATCGGGCCGTTTCGGCGCCGCGTTCCCTGCGGCACAGGGGTTGTAGCGCGGTTGTAGCGCGGTTGTAGCGTGCGATCGCGCACCGCGGCCGCCCTGCGGGACGACCCTCGCGGTGCGCCTACGCTGGGCGCGTGCGCGTCGGTATCGTCACGTTCCCCGGGTCCCTCGACGACGGCGACGCGGCACGGGCCGTGCGCCTCGCGGGGGGTGATCCCGTCCGGCTGTGGCATGGTGACCACGACCTGCAGCGCGTCGACGCCGTCGTCCTGCCCGGCGGGTTCTCCTACGGCGACTACCTGCGCGCGGGTGCCATCGCGCGCTTCGCGCCCGTCATGACCGAGGTCGTCGACGCGGCACGGAAGGGGATGCCGGTCCTCGGCATCTGCAACGGCTTCCAGGTCCTGTGCGAGTCGCACCTGCTGCCCGGCGCCCTCGTACGCAACGACCACCAGAAGTTCGTGTGCCGCGACCAGCGCCTCCGCGTCGAGAGCACGGCGACCGCGTGGACCAGCGCCTTCGAGCCCGGTGCGGAGATCACGATCCCCCTGAAGAACGGTGAGGGCGGCTACATCGCGGACGCGGCGACCCTCGACGCCCTCGAGGGCGAGGGGCGCGTCGTGTTCCGCTACCTCGACGTCAACCCGAACGGCTCCCGCCGCGACATCGCCGGCATCAGCGACGCCTCCGGTCGGGTCGTCGGTCTCATGCCGCACCCCGAGCACGCGGTCGAGGCCGGGTACGGGCCGACGACCGACGGGCTCGGGCTCTTCACCTCCGTGCTCGCGACGGCCCTCGAGGGGGTCCTCGCGTGAGCCCGCACGGCGCCACCAGCCCCGACCTCGTCGAGGTCCCGACGACGGCTACGAGCAGCGCGGTCGACACCGTCGAGCACGCCGCCGAGACCCCGGACACCGAGCAGCCGTGGGCCGAGCTCGGCCTCAAGCCCGACGAGTACGGCCGCATCCGCGAGATCCTCGGACGCCGGCCCACCTCCGCCGAGCTCGCCATGTACTCCGTCATGTGGTCCGAGCACTGCTCGTACAAGTCGAGCAAGGTCCACCTGCGCCGCTTCGGCGACGCGACGCAGCAGGCGCTGGAGAAGGGCCGCACGACGCTCCTCGCCGGCATCGGCGAGAACGCCGGCGTCGTCGACATCGGCGACGGCTGGGCCGTCACGTTCAAGGCCGAGTCGCACAACCACCCCAGCTACGTCGAGCCCTACCAGGGGGCGGCGACCGGCGTCGGTGGCATCGTCCGCGACATCCTCGCGATGGGCGCCCGCCCGGTCGCCGTCATGGACTCCCTGCGCTTCGGTGCGCCGGAGCACCCCGACACCACCCGGGTCGTCCACGGCGTCGTCGCCGGGGTCGGCGGCTACGGCAACTGCCTGGGCCTGCCCAACGTCGGCGGCGAGGTGTACTTCGACCCCTGCTACCAGGGCAACCCCCTCGTCAACGCGCTGTGCGTGGGCGCACTGCGGCACGAGGACCTCCACCTCGCCAACGCCACCGGCGAGGGCAACCTCGTCGTCCTCTTCGGCGCCCGCACCGGCGGCGACGGGATCGGGGGCGTCAGCGTCCTCGCCTCGGAGACCTTCGCGGAGGGCGGGCCGAGCAAGCGGCCGGCGGTCCAGGTCGGCGACCCGTTCCGGGAGAAGCTCCTCATCGAGTGCTGCCTCGAGCTGTACGCCGCCGGGGTCGTCGAGGGCATCCAGGACCTCGGGGGCGCGGGCCTGTCGTGCGCGACGAGCGAGCTCGCCTCCGCCGGCGACGGCGGCATGCGCGTCGCACTCGACAAGGTGCCCCTGCGCGACGCGACGCTGCGCCCGGAGGAGATCCTCATGAGCGAGTCGCAGGAGCGGATGATGGCCGTCGTCCGCCCGGACCGGCTCGAGGCGTTCCTCGCGGTCACGACGAAGTGGGAGGTCGAGGCGGCCGTTCTCGGCGAGGTCACCGACGGCGACCGGCTCGAGATCACGTGGCACGGCGAGACCGTCGTCGACGTCCCGCCGCGGACCGTCGCCCACGAGGGACCGGTCTACGAGCGCCCCTACGCGCGTCCCGACTGGCTCGACGCGCGCCAGGCCGACCGCGCGGAGGACCTCCCGCGTGCGACGACCCAGGAGGAGCTCCGCGCCCAGCTGCTCGCGCTCGTCTCGTCGCCCGACCAGTGCTCGAGGGCGTGGGTCACCGACCAGTACGACCGCTACGTGCTCGGCAACACGACCCTCGCGACGCCCGACGACGCCGGCGTCGTCCGGGTCGACGAGGCCACCGGCCGCGGGGTCGCACTGAGCCTCGACGGCAACGGCCGCCTCGCCGCCCTCGACCCCTACACCGGCGCGCAGCTCGCGCTGTCCGAGGCCTACCGCAACGTGGCCGTCACCGGCGCCACCCCGGTCGCCGTCACCGACTGCCTCAACGCCGGCTCGCCGGAGGAGCCGGGGGCCATGTGGCAGTTCGCCGAGGTCGTCCGCGGGCTCGCCGACGCGACGGCGACCCTCGGCACCCCCGTCACGGGCGGGAACGTCAGCTTCTACAACTCGACCGGTGACGTCGCGATCCACCCGACGCCGGTCGTCGGCGTGCTCGGCGTGCTCGACGACGTCTCCCGTCGCATCGGCTCCGGCTGGGACCGGGCGGGGCTCGCGCTGTACCTGCTCGGCACGACGCGCGAGGAGCTGTCCGGCTCGGCGTGGGCCGGCGTCGTCCACGACCACCTCGGCGGGCTGCCGCCGCGGGTCGACCTCGACGCCGAGCAGCTCCTCGCCGGCGTCATGCTCGCCGCGTCCCGCGACGGGCTCGTCGACGCCGCGCACGACCTGTCGGACGGCGGGCTCGCGCAGGCGCTGGTCGAGGGCTGCCTCCGCCACGGGGTCGGCGCCCGCGTGTGGCTCGACGACGTGCTCCGCCGCGACGGCGTCGACCTCACGACGGCCCTCTTCGCCGAGTCCGTCGCCCGCGCACTCGTCGCGGTGCCGCGCAGCGAGGAGATCCGGTTCACCGACGTCTGCACCGCACGCGGCCTCGCCCACACCCGCATCGGGGTGACCGACGACGCCGGCGGCGAGGACGGGGAACCGGCGCTCGACCTCGCCGGTGTCGGGGTCGTCAGTCTCGACGAGCTGCGTGACGCGCACGAGGGCACCCTGCCGCGGCTGTTCGGCTGAGGGCCCTGATGGCCGCGGAGACGCAGCGTCCGGGCGACGACGGCGACCACGGCTTCGGCCCGCACGACGACCGGGCCGACACCCCCGGTGCCGACGACGTCGGGGGTGGTGCGGTCCCGGCGGACGTCATGTCGGAGTCGCGCCGCGACGCGACCGCCGTCCTCGTGACGTGGGTGCTGCGCCGCAGCTTCTGGACCCTACTGCTGCTCGGCCTGGCGTACGGCTGGCTCGCGGGTGCCGTCACGCCGGTCGCGCTGGTGAGGCTCGACGACCCGCTGCGGCTCTTCGCCGCGCTCGCGACGCCGCTCGCCGGCATCGCGGTCGCGATCGGTTTCCGCGTGGCCGTCGACCTCGCCGCGCTCGTCGTCGCCTTCCCCCGCACCCGGTGGGTCGTCACCGACCGGACCCGGCGCAACCGCCACACCCGCGCGCCCGTGCGGCGCTGGGTGGACAGGCTCTACATGACGACGGCCTACCGGGAGCTCCGCTCGACGTGGACGGTGCGGGGCCGCGCGGCGACGCACCTCGGCCACTCCGGTCCGTGGCTCACCGCGCTCAACGTCCTGCTGTGGCTGACGACCGCCCTCGCGGCCGCGGTCCTCGTCGTCGCGGTCGCGGAGACGGAGGGGATGGTCCCTGCGCGGCTCGGTGTGCTGCTCGGCTTCCCCCTGCCCGGCGCGGGCTGACGCGCGCCGGGCGCATCGCCTCAGTCGTGCAGCGGCAGGACGTGCGCGAGGTCGGCCCGCTGCCCTGAGGCGTGCACCCGTCCCGAGGTCACGGCCTCGCCCCACGTCAGCTCACCGACGACGAGCCCGAGCCACGTCGCGGCGTCCGTCTCGACGACGTTGGGCGGGGTGCCGCGACGGTGCTGCAGCCCGGCGACGCACTGCGCGACGCCGAACGGCGGCACCCGCACCTCGACGGTCGCGCCCGGTGCCTCCTCCGCGAGGTGCTGGAGGCTCCAGCGGACCGCGGTGGCGAGCGTGGGACGGTCGGAAGCGCCGTTGCGCCAGCGGTCGAGGGCGGCGAGACCGTCGGGGTCGGGGATGCGGCGCGGCACGGGAGGCATCGTGCCCTCGACGCCGGCCCTGCGACGCGCCGGGGCTACCGTGGCGGCCATGGGCGAGGACCGCACGGAGGCACCACGACCGCCGTACCGGACGCCCCGCTACGCCGCGTTCCTCCTCACCGGTGCGGTGCTCGGGGCCGTCGGTGCGGTGCTGCTCGCCCTGCTGGCCCCGGGTCCCGAGGCCGAGGGCGGGTCGACCGTGATCGCGTGGTTCGCCGCCGTCGGCGGCCTCCTCGGTGCCCTGGTCGCGGGGGTCGTCGGCGTGGTGGTCGAGAAGGTCGTCAACCGCGGCCGGCCGGACCCGGCGCGACGGCCGCCCGGCAGCGGCTGAGGCTCACGCCCGGACCTGCCGCACGAGCCGGTCGCCGTCCGGTCGGAACCCGACGTGGCGGAAGTAGTCGTCGGTCATCCGGTCGTTCGCGACCAGCCGCCGCATCCCGAGACCGGCGAGCCGCCCGTCGTGGCGGTAGACGAAGGTCCCGACCGACAGGTCGCGGAACCGGGGGGTGACGTAGTCGAGCTCGACGCGGACGTCACCGGACGGCCGCTCGTCCTGCAGCACTTCGTGGAGCAGGACGATCCCGACGGTCTCGTCGCCGCGCAGCACGAGGAACGCCCAGCAGCGGCCCGGGCGACCGAGCACCGCGTCGAGGTCGAACCCGGGGTTGTGCCGTGCGATGTCCGGACCGTGCACCCGCAGCAGGTGACGGGCGTACTCCGAGCCCGGGTCGGCGAGGAGCGCCTCGAACGTGCGCTCGTCGTCGCGCGTGCGCAGCAGCCGCGACAGGTGCCACACGTTGATGACGGCGATGGCGCCGTTCATGGCGACCATCGGCCAGATTCCGAGGAACGCGTTGAACACCACGAGCATGAGCGACGCGACGAGGTTGAGGGCCCGGAAGCGGAGCACGTTCGCCAGCGACAGCGAGAGGATGAGCACCGCGGAGCCGGACCAGCCGAGCACGTCGAGCCAGGGGACCGCCATGACGCGCGAGCGTACGGGCGGACGACGCGACCCCCGGAGGATGGGACACTGGCCGCGTGCCACGTGGAGACGGCCGTCTGAGCCACGACCTGCTTCCCGGTGAGAAGGGCCCCCAGGACGCCTGCGGCGTCATCGGCGTGTGGGCGCCTGGGGAGGAGGTCGCGAAGCTCGCCTACTTCGGTCTCTACGCGCTGCAGCACCGCGGCCAGGAGGCGGCCGGCATCGCCGTGAGCAACGGGCGCCACATCACCGTGTACAAGGACATGGGCCTGGTCGCCCAGGTCTTCGACGAGTCGAGCCTCGCGACGCTGCGCGGGCACATCGCCGTCGGCCACTCCCGGTACTCCACGACCGGCGAGAGCACGTGGGAGAACGCCCAGCCGACGCTCGGCCCGACCGCGTGGGGCACCGTCGCGCTCGGCCACAACGGTAACCTCACGAACTCCGACCGGCTGCGGGAGAGGGTCGTCGCGCACGAGGCCGCCGCCCGCGCCGACGGGAGCCGCCACGGTGCGAGCGAGCTCGAGCGCGGCAACACGACCGACACCGTCCTCATCACGAGCCTGCTGGGAGCGGACCCGGGCGCACGCCTGGAGGTGACCGCGCTCGACGTCCTCCGCCAGCTCGAGGGCGCCTTCTCCCTCGTCTTCATGGACGAGCACACCCTCTACGCCGCTCGCGACCGCCACGGCGTCCGCCCCCTCGTGCTCGGCAGGCTCGACCGGGGGTGGGTCGTCGCGAGCGAGACGGCGGCGCTCGACATCCTCGGCGCGAGCGTCGTCCGGGACATCGAGCCGGGTGAGCTCGTCGCGATCGACGCCGACGGGCTGCGCACGTCCCGCTTCGCGCCCGCGGAGCCGAAGGGCTGCGTCTTCGAGTACGTCTACCTCGCCCGCCCGGACTCCCGGATCGCCGGCACGGTCGTCCACGCCGCGCGGGTGGAGATGGGCGCGTCGCTGGCCCGGGAGCACCCGGTCGACGCCGACGTCGTCATCCCCGTCCCGGAGTCGGGGACCCCGGCCGCGATCGGCTACGCCCGCGAGTCCGGCATCCCGTACGCGCAGGGGCTCGTGAAGAACTCCTACGTGGGCCGGACGTTCATCGCGCCGTCGCAGACCCTGCGCCAGCTCGGGATCCGGCTCAAGCTCAACCCGCTACGCGAGGTCATCCAGGGCAGGCGGCTCGTCGTCGTCGACGACTCGATCGTCCGCGGCAACACCCAGCGGGCGCTCGTCCGGATGCTGCGCGAGGCCGGGGCCGCCGAGGTCCACGTCCGCATCTCCTCGGCTCCCGTCATGTGGCCGTGCTTCTACGGCATCGACTTCGCCAGCCGGGCCGAGCTCATCGCGACCGGCCTCGGCGTGCAGGAGATCTGCGCGAGCATCGGGGCGGACTCCCTCGGCTACCTCAGCCGGGAGGCGATGGTCGCGGCGAGCGGTCGACCCACGGACGAGCTGTGCTCGGCGTGCTTCACCGGCGAGTACCCGATCACGCCGCCGCGGACGGTCCACCTCGGGATGCCGGGGGTGGCGCAGGGCGAGTTCGTGTTCGACGCCGAGGGCGTCGGCACCGGGACGCCCGGGGGCGCCGCGGACGCGCTCACCCGCCCGTGACGGCGGACCGGGCGGGTACGGCCGACGTGACGGGTGACGGCCTCACGTACGCCGCGGCCGGTGTCGACACCGAGGCCGGCGACCGGGCGGTCACCCTCATGAAGGACGCCGTGCGGGCCACCCACGCGGGCGTGGCCGGCCTCGCGCCGGTCGTCGAGGGCGCGGGCGGCTTCGCCGGTCTCGTCGACGCCTCGCTGCTCCTGCGCTACCGACGGCCGCTGCTCGCGACGTCCACGGACGGCGTCGGCACGAAGGTCGCCGTCGCGCAGGCGATGGACGTCCACGACACCGTCGGCGTCGACCTCGTCGCGATGGTCGTCGACGACCTCGTCGCGTGCGGGGCGACACCGCTGTTCATGAGCGACTACGTCGCGTGCGGCTCCGTCGTCCCCGAACGGGTGGCGGCGATCGTGCGGGGGGTGGCCCGGGGCTGCGAGACCGCCCGTTGCGCCCTCGTGGCGGGGGAGACCGCCGAGCACCCCGGGCTGCTCGCCCCCGACGAGTACGACCTGGCCGGGGCGGCCACGGGCGTCGTCGAGGCCGACGCCCTGCTCGGTCCGGAGCGTGTGCGGGCGGGCGACGTGCTCGTCGCCCTCGCCTCGAGCGGGCTCCACGCCAACGGGTACTCCCTCGCCCGGGCGGTCGTCGCCCGGCAGGGCTGGGCGTGGGACCACGTGCCGCAGGGGCTGGGGCGCAGCATCGGAGAGGAGCTCCTCGAGCCGTGCGCGGTCTACGCCGGGCTGCTCGTCGACCTCCTCGACGCCGTCCCGGGGGCCGTGCACGCGCTCAGCCACGTGACGGGCGGGGGGATCGCGGCGAACCTCGCCCGCGTCCTCCCTGCCGGCACGCACGTCGACGTCGACCGCGCCACGTGGCGTCCCCCCGTCGTGACCTCGGTGCTGGGAGACGCCGGCGGGGTGCCGGTCGCCGACCGGGAGCGCACGTGGAACCAGGGGATCGGGATGGTCGCCGTCGTCGCGCCCGACGACGCCGAACGGGTGCTCGGCACCCTCGCCCCCACCGGCACCCACGCCTGGGTGTGCGGGGAGGTCGTCGCGACGCCGGAGGGCGTGCTCGACGACCCGGCGACCGCGACCGGGACGAAGGGCGTCTCGGGCGGGTCGGCGCGGCTCGTGGGTGTGCACCCGGTGTGACGACGGGACGGTGACGGACGCGACGACGACTCGGACGGCGACGTCGACGACTCAGCGGTAGGAGGACTCCCAGTCCGCGTAGTCGTCGTCCTCCGCATCCGACTCGAAGGGCTGGTTCTCGCCCGTCTCGTCGGTACGGCTCGCTCCCTCTTGGTGGAGCTCGTTGGCCAGAGCGTCGTAGTCGGTCTCGGGGCTGAAGTACTTCAGCTGCCGAGCGACCTTCGTCTGCTTGGCCTTCTGACGGCCGCGCCCCATGGCGTCGACCCCCTCACGTCGGTCCGGGGGGCTGGCGCACGTGGCGGGGCCCCCGGAGTACTCATCCGGTCTGCGTAGGGCCAACGGTAGCGGGTCGTGCGCTGTTCCCACATCTTCAGAGGTCGCGCCCGGGTCGGCGCCCCGCGCCCGGCTCAGCGGGCCGGCAACCAGGGCCGGTCGGAGCCCACCTCGGCGATGCGCCGGCGGGCCAGCCGGAGCGCGGCGGCGTCCGGCGAGCACCCCTCGGCGGCCGCGGCGGCGAGCACCGACGCGGTCGTGCCGCGGATCCGGGCGGCCTGCGCCCTCGCGCGCTCGAAGACGAAACCGTGCAGCTCGTCGGCCACCTGGCACACCCCGCCCGCGTTGACGACGTAGTCCGGGCAGTACGTGATGCCCCGGGCGACGAGGGCGTCGGCGACTGCCGGCTCGGCGAGCTGGTTGTTCGCCCCACCGCACACGACGCGGGCCTGCAGCCGGGGCACGGTCCGGTCGTCGAGCACCGAGCCGAGGGCGCAGGGGGCGAGCACGTCGACGTCGGCCTCGAGGAGGTGGTCGGGGTCGTCGACGACCTCCACCTGCGGGTGGGCGGCGAGGACCCGCTCGACCGCGGTGTGCTGCACGTCGGCGACGACGACCCGGGCGCCGGAGCCGACGAGGAGGTCGACGAGGTGGCGTCCGACCTTCCCGACGCCCTGCACGGCGACGCGGCGCCCGGCGAGCGACGGCTCGCCCCACACGTGCTCGGCGGCGGCGAGCATCCCCTCGTGGACCCCGAAGGCCGTGAGGACCGAGGAGTCGCCGGCCCCGCCGTCGGCGGGGCTGCGGCCCGTCACCCAGCGGCACTCCTTCGCCACGACGTCCATGTCCGCGACGTAGGTCCCCACGTCGCACGCGGTCACGTACCGACCCCCGAGGCTCGCGACGAACCGGCCGTAGGCGCGCAGCAGCGCCTCCGACTTGTCGGTGACGGGGTCCCCGATGACGACGGCCTTGCCGCCGCCGTGGTCGAGCCCGGCGAGGGCGTTCTTGTACGCCATCGCCTCCGACAGGCGCAGGACGTCGGTGAGGGCGGTGGCCTCGTCCGGGTACGGCTGGAACCGGGTGCCGCCGAGACCGGGGCCGAGCGCGGTGGAGTACAGGGCGACGATCGCCCTGAGGCCGGTGCGCTCGTCGTGGCAGAACACGACCTGCTCGTGCCCGGCCCGCAGGACCTCGTCGTCGGCGGTCACGCGGGCGACCCTAACCGCCCTCGCCTCGTCCGAACGACCGAGGTCGTGTCGAGCCGAAAAGACCACTTCCGTCGCAGGCGGTGCTAGTTGACACTTCTCTCACACACCCCTGATGTCCGACATGCCCCCCGTGCCGGGCACCGCCGCCCTGCGAGAGGACCCCCATGGCCACGACCCGCACCTCCGACGACGAGGAGCTGCTGACCCCCGCCGAGGTCGCCGCGATGTTCCGCGTCGACCCGAAGACCGTCACCCGGTGGGCCAAGGCAGGGAAGCTCTCGAGCATCCGCACGCTCGGCGGCCACCGCCGCTACCGCGCCTCCGAGGTCGCCCGCCTGCGCGCCGGTGTGCCCGGGCAGCGCGCGGAGTCACCCGAGGCCTGATCCACCCCCTGCCCTCGCGGGGTGGGGGCAGCGCGACGCCGACGGGGCCGGTCCACCACGGACCGGCCCCGTCGGCGTGCTCACGCCGAGCGGGGGGTGCGTCTCGCCGCGGTCTTCTTCGCCGCGGTCTTCTTCGCCGCGGTCTTCTTCGCTGCGGTCTTCTTCGCTGCGGTCTTCTTCGCGGTCGTCCTCTTCGCCGCCGAGGCCTTCTCCGCTGGTGACTTCTTCGTGCCCGCGGTCGTCGTCTTCGCGCCCGAGGTCGTCCTCTTCGCGGTCGTCTTCTTCGGGGCGGCCGTGGCCGTGCCCGACGTGCCCCGTGCGGCGCTCGTGCGCTCGACCGACTCCCGCAGCGCGGCCATGAGGTCGACGATCTGGGCGTCCTGGTCGTCCGACACCCGCTCGACGGGCGCCTGCACCCCCTCGCCGCCCTCGGCCTTCGCGGCGATGAGCTCGCGCAGCGCCTCGGTGTAGGAGTCGCTGAACTCCGACGGGTCGAAGTCCGACGCCATCGACTCCACGAGCGAGGCGGCCATCGCGAGCTCCTGCGGGCGCACCTCCACGTCGGCGGACAGGACGTCGAAGTCGGCCTCGCGCACCTCGTCGGGCCACAGCAGCGTCTGCAGGACGATGACGTCGTCCCGCACCCGCAGCACGGCCATCGACTCCCGCCGCCGCACGGTGATGGTGACGACGGCCATCCGGTCGGTCTCCCGCAGCGCCTCGCGCAGCAACGCGTACGGCTTGCTCGCGCGGGCCTCCGGCTCGAGGTAGTAGGTGCGGTCGAACATGATCGGGTCGACCTGCTCGGCCGGCACGAACTCCTGCACCTCGATCTCGTGCGAGCTCGACACCGGCAGCGAGTCGAGGTCCTCCTCGTCGACGACGACCATCTGCCCGTCGTCGGTCGTGGCGGCTCGGGCGATCTCGTCCGAGGGCACCTCCTCGCCGCACACGGTGCACGTCTTGCGGTACCGGATCCGGCCGCCGTCCTCGGCGTGGACCATGTGGAGCGAGACGTCGTGCTGGCTCGTCGCGGTGTAGAGCTTGACCGGCACGTTGACCAGCCCGAAGGCGACGGCACCCTTCCACATCGCGCGCATGGTCAACTGTTGCACCACAGTGCTTCCCGTGGCCACGGGGCGCGGCAGCGACGGGTGGGCGGACGGCTCGCTCCGCCCCATGCTGCCCGTCGCCGCGACGGCCGACGAGCTGCCGCGGGGCGAGGCGTGGCTCGCGGAGGTGAAGTGGGACGGCTACCGGGTGCTCGTCGGTCCGGGCGGCCGCCGGGGCGCCTACCGGCTGCTGTCGCGCACGGGCCAGGACCTCACGGCCCGCTTCCCGTCCCTCGGTGCGCTCGCGGGGCCGGTCGCCGACGGCTCCGTGCTCGACGGCGAGGTCGTGAGCCTCGTCGACGGCCGACCGGACTTCACCGCGCTGGCCGCCGGCGACCCGGCCGGCACGGTGCGGGTCGTCGTCTTCGACGTCCTGCGGGACGGCGACGCCGACGTCTGCGCCGAGCCCCTCGAGGCCCGGCGGCAACGCCTCCTCGCGCGGGAGGTGCCGCCGTGCGCGATCGTGCCCGACGTGTTCGACGACGTCGACGCCCTCCTCGACGCCACGCGCGCGCAGGGCGTCGAGGGGGTCGTCGTCAAGCGGCGCGCCTCCCCGTACCGGCCGGGCCGGCGATCCCCGGACTGGCGCAAGCACGCACACCGGCGCCGGCGCACCGTGCTCGTCGGCGGTTGGCGCCCGGTCGAGGGGCAGGTCGGCCCACCCCCCGGCTCCCTGCTCGTCGGCGCCCCCGACGTCTCGGGCGACCTCCGCTACCTCGGTCGGGTCGGCAGCGGCCTCGGGGCCGCGCTCGCGCGCAGCGTGGGCGCGGCGCTCGCCGGTGCCGGCGAACGAGACCGTGGCCCCTTCGCCGACACGGTCCCCGCGCTCGACCGCCGCGGCGCCCGCTGGGTGCACCCGGCGGTGGCCGTCGAGGTCGCGTACCGCGAGCGCACGAGCGGCGGACGGCTGCGGCACCCCGTCGTCCTCGGCGTGCGCGAGGACACCGACCCCGACCCCTGGGAGGCGCCGTGAGCCCCGGCGACGCGCAGGTGGTCGACGTCGGCGGCCGGCCGGTCCGCCTCACCCACCTCGACCGGGTGATCTACCCGGCCACCGGCACGACGAAGGCGGAGGTCGTCGACTACTACGCCCGGATCGCCCACGTGCTGCTGCCGCAGCTGCGCGACCGCCCGGTCAGCCGCAAGCGGTTCCCCCAGGGCGTCGGTGCCACCGGCCCCGGCGCGACCTTCTTCGAGAAGAACGTGCCGGGCGGCGCCCCCACGTGGGTCCGACGGCAGACGATCCCCGCCGAGCCGGAGGACGAGGGCTCGACCCGCATCGAGTTCCCGTTCGTCGACGACGTCGCCGGCCTCGTGTGGCTCGCCAACCTCTCGGCCCTCGAGCTCCACACCCCGCAGTGGCGCGTCGGCCCGCGCGGCGCGTTCAAGGGCGTCGACCGCCTCGTCGTCGACCTCGACCCCGGCACCGGCGCCGGGCTCGCCGAGTGCGCGTCGGTCGCCCACCTCGTGGCGGAGCGGCTCGGCGACGACGGCCTCGACACCGTCCCCGTCACCTCCGGCAGCAAGGGCATGCAGCTGTACGCGCCGTGGCCCGCGCGCGCCGCCCGGGCGCACGGCAGCACTCGCGACTACGCGAAGGCGCTCGCGGAGCAGCTCGCGCGGGACCACCGCCGCCTCGTCGTCAGCGACATGAAGAAGACGCTGCGCAGCGGGAAGGTCCTCGTCGACTGGAGCCAGAACCACCTCGCGAAGACGACCGTCACGCCCTACTCGCTGCGGGGCCGCGAGCTGCCCCGGGTCGCGGCACCCCGGGCGTGGGCCGAGGTCGGCGACGACCTCGAGCAGCTGTCGCCGTGGGAGGTGCTCGAGCGCGTCGACTCGGTGGGCGACCTCATGGCCGCCCTCCGCTGAGCCCGTCGCGTCAGTCGTCCGACCCGGAGTCGTCGGAGTCGTCGGAGTCGTCGGAAGCGTCGTCACCACCGCGCCCGCGGCCGCGGCCGGAGTCGTCGTCGTGGTCGTCGGGGTCGTCCTCGGCCCGCTCGCCGCCGTCGTCGTCACCGGCGTGGTGGTCCGGCCCGTCGTCGCTCACGCCGTCGGGACGGTCCCCGCCGTCGTCGTCGCCGGGCTCGTCGTCGTCGCCGGGCTCGTCGTCGTCGCTGGTGCGCGTCGCGGTGGGTGTCGTCGACCGCGTCGCCGTCGGGGTCGCCTCGCTGCGGGTGTCGAGCACGACGCCCGCGGCGTCCAGCAGGACCCGGTACTCGAGGCCGTCGGCGGCGAGCACCTCCGCCTCCCACGCCGCGCCGTCGTCGTCCTCCTCCTCGAGCGACACGACCCTCGCGCCGGCCCCGACGGCCTCGAGGGCCGCCTCGATGATGCGCTCACGGCTCGCGACACCGGAGTCGCGCTCCCACGGCGCGGGACCGTCGGCGACCTGCCGGTACGCGAGCCCCTGCACCCGGAACACCTCGAGCTCCTCGGCGTCGTCGTCGAGACGCCCGGCGACCGTGACGTCCGTGCCGACCAGGCCCTGCAGCTCCACGAGGACCGTCCCGATCACGCCGTCGCCGTCGAAGTCGGCCGGTGACGTCGCGGTCGCCAGCCACTCCTCGGGTCCGAGCTCGAGCTCGACCCCGCCCACCGCGAACTCGTCGGTGTCGTCCGACTGGTACGCGAGCGTCCCGCGCAGCTCGTCGAGGCCCTCGACGGTGCGGGGACGGACGGTCGGGCCGGCGGAGGCCGACGCGGCCTGCGTCTCGACCGCCACCGCGTCGAGGGTGACCGCGGCGACGGCGTCGTCGTCCGTGCCGCGGGGGGCGGCGATCGCGGCCCCGACCGCGATCCCGCTGAGGGTGAGAGCCCCGACCGTCGCCATGACCGCTGTACTGCGCATGGGAGGACGATCGGCTCGTCGGGTGAGCGGTACCTGACAGGCGGATGACGACATCGTCAGGTTGGTGGACCTCGTGCCCGGAAGGCCCCCGCGGCGGGCGCGGCAGGTGCACGCTGTGCCCGTGACGCTGCTCGTGGTGGAGGACGAACCGGGGATCACCGCGTTCGTGCGGCAGGGGCTGGAGGCTGCCGGCTACCCGGTCGCGACCGCGGCCGACGGCTGGGAGGGGCTCGACCTCGCCCGCCGGGAGGACGTGCGTCTCGTGATCCTCGACCTCGGGCTCCCGGGACTGTCGGGGGAGCAGGTCCTCGCGCGCATCCGGCAGCTGCGTCCGGCGCTGCCCGTCATCGTCCTCACGGCCAAGGACACGGTCGAGGACCGTGTGGCCGGCCTGGAGGCCGGGGCCGACGACTACGTCGTCAAGCCCTTCAGCTTCAGCGAGCTCCTCGCCCGCGTGCGGGCCCGCCTCCGCCAGCCCGAGCAGGCGACGTCGACGACGCTCGTCACCGGCGACCTCGAGCTCGACGTCCTCACGCGCCGCGCCCGGGTGGCCGGCTCGGACGTCACGCTGTCGAGCCGCGAGTTCGTCCTCCTCGAGGTCCTCATCCGCCACGCAGGGCAGGTGCTGTCCCGCCCCCAGCTGCTCGACCGGGTGTGGGGCTACGACTTCGACGGCGCCTCGAACGTCGTCGAGGTGTACGTGGGCCACCTGAGGCGCAAGCTCGGACCCGAGAGGATCGAGACCGTCCGCGGCGCGGGCTACCGCCTGGTCGCCGGGTGATGCGACGGTGATGCGACGGTGAGCCTGCGGGTCCGTCTCACGCTCGTGGCGCTCGCCGTCATGGGACTCACGCTGGTCGTCGCCGCGCTGCTCGCGTGGCGTCTGGTCGCCGTCGGGGAGCAGTCGGACGTCGATGCGCTCCTACGCGGCCAGCTCGACCAGGTCGGCGCCGGTCTGCCGGAGGACATCGCCGGCACCGCCGGCGCCGACGGTGTCGCGTCCCCCGCCGAGCTGAGGCTCGCCGGCGAGCGCTACCTCGCGACGACCCCCGGTGGGAGCGGTCACCTGCTCGTCCTCGACCTCGGCGGGCAGCGGCTCGTAGGGTCGGACGGGCCGCCGGAGCTGCTGGCGCTCCGGGACGCCGACGAGCTCCCGGAGGGCGAACCGGGCCGCGCCGCCACCGTCTCGACCGCCCGCGGCGACGTGCGCGTCCTCACGGCGCCGCTCGTCGTCGACGGCGGCGTCGTCGTCGGGTCCGCGACCGCCCTCGGCAGCCTCGCCGACGCCCGCGACCGGGGCGCGTCGGTGCTGTGGCGCATCGGCCTCGCGGGCGGGATCGGCCTGCTCGTCGGCGGGCTCGTGCTGCTCGTCGCGGTGCGGCGCGAGCTGCGACCGCTCCGCGCCCTCGCCGGCGCGGCCCGGCAGGTCGGGGAGGGTGGTGGCGGGCGCGTGCCCGAGCCCGACCGCCTCGACGAGGTGGGCGTGGTGGCGACGGAGTTCAACGCGATGGTCGACCGGCTCGACCGGGCCGCCGAGGAGCGGCGTCAGCTGTTGTCGGCGGTCTCCCACGAGCTGCGGACGCCGTTGACCGTCGCGCGCGGCCACCTCGAGCTGTTCGAGCACGGGTCGGCGGACGCGGCCTCCGCGCGCCGTAGCGCCGGGGTGGTCCGGCGGGAGCTCGACCGCCTCGCCCGGGTGGTCGCCGACCTGACGGCGCTCGCGGCGGGCCAGGACCGGGCCGTCGCCCGTGAGCCGGTCTTCGCCCCCGACGTCGTCGACGCGCTCGAGGAGCGGCTGGCCGGGCTCGGCCTGACGGGCGTCGACACCTCGGCGGAGCCCGTGGTCCTCACCGGCGACGAGGACCGGCTCGTGCAGTCGCTGCTCGCGCTCGTGGTGAACGCCCGCACGCACACCCCGCCCGGCACCGCCGTACGGGTCCGCGTCGAGTCCGACACCGCCCACGTGCGCCTCGTCGTGGAGGACGACGGCCCCGGGATCGACGCGAGCGTCCGCGAGCGCGCGTTCGAGCCGTTCGTCACCACGCGGCCGGGGGGCGGCGCCCGGACCGCGGGACTCGGGCTCGCCGTCGTCCGGTCGCTCACCGAGGCGCAGGGCGGCACGGCGCGGCTCGACCCCGGCGCCGTCGGGACCCGCGTCGTGCTCGAGCTCGCGCGCGAGGGCTGAGCGCCCTCAGGCGATCTCGATCGGCGTGCCGAGCGGCAGCAGGCCGGCGAGGTACGTGATGTCGTCGTCGGACAGCCGGATGCAGCCGTGGCTGACGGCGCGTCCGACGCTCGCGGCGTCGTCCGTACCGTGCAGGCCGATCTGCCCGGGACCCCCGCCGAAGCTCGTGAGGACCTCCGAGTGCGCCGACAGGCCGTAGGCGAACGGCCCGTAGCCGGCGTTCGTCGGCTCGAGGAGCTCGGTGAGGTAGAAGAGCCCGGTCGGGGTGGGGGTGTCGCCCGTCCCGCTCGCGGCGGGCATGGTGCGCAGCACCCGCTCGCCCTCGAGCAGGGTGAGCTCGTTGGCCGCGACGTCCATGACGAGTCGGTACGGCACGCGGGCGACCGTCACGTCGTCGGCGGCGACCCAGCCGGTGCTGCCGTTCGGTCGCACGGGCAGGTGGACCCGGTACCAGCCGTCGCCGGGGTCCTCCGCCAGGAGGAACGTGAGGGGGGCGCCGGTGTCACGGGGGTTGTCGAGGGCGTGGACCACCTCGCCTCCGGGCTCGTCGAGGACCTCGACCGTCCCGGCGAGCGCGGTGAGGGCGTAGCCCTCGCCGGGGTCGAGGGTGTCGGCGAGGACCGGTCGTGACGGTGCGGCGGT
Organism: Aquipuribacter nitratireducens; assembly: GCF_037860835.1. Taxonomy (NCBI): domain Bacteria; kingdom Bacillati; phylum Actinomycetota; class Actinomycetes; order Micrococcales; family Intrasporangiaceae; genus Aquipuribacter; species Aquipuribacter nitratireducens. The sequence continues at coordinate 263,659 of NZ_JBBEOG010000004.1, forward strand.
GGGGGAGGCCGAGGGCGCCGGTGACGCGTCTCCCGGAGGCCGGTCGCCGGTGGTCGGGGCCGCCTCGGTGGTCGGGCCCGGTGCCGTGGATGCGGGCGCCGTCGGTTCGCCGCCCGCGCAGCCCGTGAGGAGCAGCGCGAGGGTCAGTGCGGCCGCGACGGACGCGGTGCCGGTGCGGGGCACGAGGCTCACCCGGTGAAGCTCGCCCGCGCCGTGACGGGCGTGGCGGGCGTCGCGACCGGGGTGCCGCCGCCCGAGCCGGCACCGGCCCCGGCGTCGTCGGTGAGGCATTCGAGGCTGACGGTCGTGAGCAGCTCGAGGAGCCGGTCGTAATCGATGTCGGCGCCCGTGCCGAGGAGCTCCCCGAGGGCGTCCTCGAACGCGGTGAAGAGGTCGTCGAGCTCGACGAACAGCGCCTCGACCTCGCCGGGGAAGCCCTGGAGGAACGCGACGTCGTCCTCGGCGGCGAGGATGTCGGCCTCGAGGGCCGCGACCTGCTGGCCGAGGTCGGCCACGAGGGTCTCGAGCGCGGCGATCGTGCCGGTGTCGGCGCCGTCCGCGACGGCGGTGGCGAGGTCGTCCTGCGCCGTCGCCAGGTCGGCCTGCGCGGTGACGAGGTCGGCCTGCAGGGCGGTGAGCGCCGCGGCGAGGTCGGCGAGCGGAGCGGCGACCGCGTCGGCGAGGTCCTCGGCCTCGTCGTCGACCCCGAGCGCGATCGCGCGCTCGAAGAGCCGGTCGAGCTCGAGGAAGAGGGGTTCGGTGTCGGCGTCGAGCTGGGCCTCGAGCTCGGCGAGGACCTGCTCGAGGTCGCCGGTGTCGGGGAACTCCACGTCCCCGAACTCGGCCTCGAGCGCGGCGAGGGCGTCGGTGCACGCGGCGCTGCGGGCGCTGCTGGCGGTGCTGACGGCGCTGACGGGCGCCGCGCCGAGGAGCACGGCCCCCGCGATGAGGGCAGCGGCGGCGGTCGTGGCGACGAAGGCGTGGAGCGGGCGCGGGCGGGCCATGGTTCGTCCTCGGGGTGGTGGGGCGTCCGGGAGCCTGACCGCCCCCGCCGCGTCGTCGCGGTCGTCGATGTGTACCACGACGGCCGGACGGAACGGGTGGCCGCTCGCCGGGCTCACCGTCATGCCGCGGTGTCTACCCTTCCGGGGTGACGCCCGAGGCCCCGGTCCCGCTGTGGGCGCTGCCCGGGGTCCGCCGGCTCGTCGGTGTCACCCTCGCCGGGATGGTCGGCTTCGCGGCCACCCTCGCGGCGCTGCCGTGGTGGGCGGTGCAGGGCGGGGCGAGCCTCGCGCAGGCGGGGCTGGTGACGACCGCCATGCTGACCGCCACGGTCGTCACGCAGGCGCTCGTGCCTGCTGTCGTGCGCCGTCTCGGCAACGGCCGGACGCTCGCCCTGGGCCTCGTCGCGCTCGGCGCGCCCGCGCCGCTGTACGCCCTCACCGACGACCTCCTCCCGCTGCTGGTGGTGAGTGCCGTCCGGGGGACCGGCTTCGCCGCGCTCACGGTCGTGGGGTCGACGCTCACGTGGACGCTCGCGCCCCGCGGCCGCCACGGCGAGACGGCCGGGCTGTACGGCCTCGCGGTCGGGCTCGCGTCGGTCGTCGTCGTGCCGGGTGCCGTCGCCCTCGCACAGAACGTCGCCTTCTGGCCCGTCGCGCTGGTGGCCGCCGCCCCGCTGCTGGGCGTCCGCGCGGCGCTGCGGATGGCGCGGGACGAGCGTGCCGACGCCACGGCACCGGTCGGTTCGGGTCCGCGCGGCCTGGCGCACCACGGGCGTGCCGTCACCGCCGCGCTCGTCCCGTCCGCCGTCCTGCTGGTCGTCACCCTCGCCGGTGCCGGGCTCATGACGTTCCTCCCGATCGAGCGACCCGCCGGGGTGCTCGCACCCGTGGCCCTGCTGCTGTTCGGGGCGACCACGGCGGTCGCGCGCTGGCGCGCCGGGCTCCTCGCCGACCGGCTCGGCACGCGGCTGCTCCTGCCGGCGTCGGCCGTCGTGGGGGCGCTGGGGCTCGCCGGTGTCGGCGGAGCGCTGCTGCTGGGCGACGGGTGGCGCGCCGGGGCCCTGGTCCTGGTGGCCGCGTTCGTCTGCGGGGTGGGGTACGGCGCGGTGCAGAACCTCACGCTCGTCGCGGCCTTCGCCCGCGTCGACGGCGCCGACACCCCCACGGCGAGCGCGGTGTGGAACCTCTGCTTCGACGGCGGGACCGCGCTCGGCGCGACCCTCGTCGGCGCCCTCGCCGGCGCCTCGGTCGGGTGGTCGCTCGCCGGGGCGGGCACCTCGGAGTCCGTCGGCGTGCCCGCGGCCCTCGTCGTGTGCGCGTGCCTCGTCGTGCTCGTGGCCCCGCTCGGGGCTCAGAGGCCCCAGCCGTCGGGGCGGCCCGCCCACGCCTCGCGGTAGTACCCCGCGAGCTGCAGCCGGGCGGCGGCGGCCTCGTCGACGAGGACGCTCACGTGCGGGTGCAGCTGCAGCGCCGTCGCCGGCCACAGCGCGCTGACCGCGCCCTCCACCATCTGGTGGACGGCCTCCGCCTTCGCCCGGCCGGTCGCGAGGAGGACGAGGTGGCGGGCGGCGAGGATGGTCCCGATCCCCTGCGTGAGGACGTGCCGCGGCACGGCGTCCGGGTCGTCGTCGAAGAAGCGGGCGTTGTCGTGCCGGGTCTGCGCGGTGAGGGTCTTCACGCGCGTGCGGGAGGCGAGGGAGGAGCCCGGCTCGTTGAAGGCGAGGTGACCGTCGGTGCCGATACCGAGCACCTGCAGGTCGACGCCGCCCGCGTCGGCGATCGCGGCCTCGTACGCGGCGGCCGCGGCGGGCAGGTCGTCCGCGGTGCCGTCGGGCACGTGGAGGGCGTCGGCGGGCAGGTCGAGGCGGGCGACGACCTCCCGCGTCAGGACGGAGCGGTACGACTGCGGGTGCCCGGCCGGGAGCCCGACGTACTCGTCGAGGGAGAACGCCCGCACGCGCGCGAACGACAGCCCCCGCTCGTGGCGGCGGACGAGCTCGTCGTAGAGGCCGAGGGGGCTCGAGCCGGTCGCGAGCCCGAGGACGGCGTCGGGTCGCCGGGCGAGGAGCTCCTCGACCGCGTCGGCGGCCGTCCGGGCCAGCTCCTCGGCCGGGGCGATGACGACCTGCACGCCGGTGTCCCCTCTCGTGCGCGCCGTGTGCGGGCGCGACCTGCTACAGAAGTCCTGTGACCGTACCCGTGCGCGTCCTCCGCGGTGCCGTCGTGCTGCCCGACGCCGTGCTGCCCGACGGCGTCGTCGTGGTCGACGGCGACCGGGTGGTGTGGGTCGGCGCCGCCGACGAGGCGCCCGTCGCGCTGCCGGACCCTGCCGACGTCGTCCTGCTGCCCGGGCTCGTCGACGTCCACTGCCACGGCGGGGGCGGGGTCGGGTTCCCCGACGCCGCCTCGGTGGACGACGCCCGCCGGGCGGTCGCCGAGCACACCCGTCACGGCACGACGTCGCTCGTCGCCTCGCTCGTCACCGCGCCCGCCGACCTGCTCCTCACCCAGGCGGCGATGCTCGCCGACCTCGCCGACGACGGTGAGATCGTCGGGGTGCACGCCGAGGGCCCGTTCCTGTCCGCCGCCCGGTGCGGCGCCCAGGACCCGGCGCACCTCGTGCCGGGTGACGCCGACCTCGTGCGCGCCCTGGCCGACGCCGCCCGGGGACACCTCGTGAGCATGACCGTGGCGCCGGAGGTGCCGGGCGTGCTCGACGAGGACGGTGTCGTGGACGCGCTGGTCGCGGCCGGGGCGCTCGTGTCGTTCGGTCACACGGACGCCTCGGCGGAGCTGGTGGACGACGCCGTCGCGACCGCGTTCGGGCTGTCGGGGCGACGTCCGGGTGTCACGCACCTGTTCAACGGGATGCGGCCGTGGCACCACCGCGACCCCGGCCCCGTCGCCGCGTGCCTGGCGGCAGCCGCCCGTGGGGACGCCGTCGTCGAGCTCGTCGCCGACGGGGTGCACCTCGCCGACGCGACCGTGCGGAGCGTCTTCGACCTCGTCGCCCCCGACGCCGTCGTGCTCGTGACGGACGCCATGGCCGCAGCCGGGGTGCCGGACGGGGACTACGTCCTCGGCGGGCAGGCGGTGCGCGTCGCGGACGGCGCCGCGCGGCTCGCGGCCGGCGCGCAGGCGGACGCGCTCGCCGGCGGGACCGCGCACCTGCTCGACGTCGTCCGGCAGGCCGTGACGGCAGGCGTCCCCCTCGTCGACGCCGTCCGGGCCGCGGCCACGACACCGGTTGCCCTGCTCGGTCTCGACGACGTCGGGGCGCTGGAGGCCGGGCGGCGGGCCGATGTCGTCGTGTGCTCGCCCGACCTGCGACCGCTGCACGTGCTCCGGGGCGGGGTACCGGTGCCCGGGGTCGCGGGCCGAGGCGTGCTCGACGTCGGTCTCGTCCCCCTGCCGGCGTCGGTCCTGCCGGGTGGAGGTGCGCCCGTCGTCGTCGGTGCCTCGACGCGGCTGGTCGCGACCGGCGCGGCACGGGAGGTGGCCGCCGTCGCGGCCGACCGCCTCGCGCGGACGCTCGGCTCCGTCCCGGCCGTGGTCGAGGGGCCGGCCCGGCCGGGCGACCTCGAGCTCGTCCTCTCACCGGACGCCGTCCGTGCGCTCGGCGAGCCGGCCGTCGACGTCGCGGACGAGGGCTACGACCTCGCCGTCGGCGAGGGACGCGTCGTCGTGTCCGCGCGGGCGGTCCCCGGCCTGCGCCACGGGCTCACGACGCTCGGACAGCTCCTCGCCGCCGCCCCGCCCGAGGGCGGGGGACGGGCGCTCGCGCCCGTCACCGTCACCGACGCCCCGCGGTACCCGTGGCGCGGGCTGAGCCTCGACGTCGCGCGTCACCCGCTGCCGCTGCCGGACCTGCTGCGGGTCGTCGACGTGCTCACGGACCTGCGGCTCAACGTCCTCCACCTCCACCTCACCGACGACCAGGGCTGGCGGCTCCACGTGCCCTCGCGCCCGCTGCTCACCGAGCGCTCCGGCGGGACCGCCGTCGACGGCGACCCCGGGGGCTTCCTCACGGGGGCCGACTGGGCGGCACTGGTCGCGCACGCCCGCGGGCGCGGTGTCACGGTCGTGCCGGAGGTCGACGTCCCCGGCCACACCAACGCCGCCCTCCACGCGTACGGCGAGCTGACGCCGGACGGGCAGGCACCGCCCGCCTACACGGGGACCGAGGTCGGCTTCAGCCGGCTGTGGGCGGACGTGCCGGCCACCGAGCCGTTCCTGCGGGACGTCTTCGCCGACGTCGCCCGCATGACCCCCGGCTCCCCGCTCCACATCGGCGGGGACGAGGTCCTCGCCATGGACCCCGAGGAGTACGTGCGGCTCGTGCAGATGGCCGCCGCGGCCGTCGAGGCGCAGGACCGCACCGTCGTCGCGTGGCAGGAGGCCGCAGCCGCGCCGCTGCCGCCCGGCACGGTCGTCCAGCTGTGGGACGAGCGGCAGGACACCGGCCCGCTCGTCGCGGCCGCCGAGGCCGGAGCGGAGGTGCTGCTGTCCCCGGCGAGTCGCGTGTACCTCGACATGAAGTACGACGCCGACTTCCCGCTCGGTCTCGACTGGGCCGGTCTCGTGCCCTTCCGTCGCTCGTGGGAGTGGGACCCGGACGACCTCGTGCCGGGCCTGCCGCCCGAGCACGTCGTCGGGGTCGAGGCGGCCCTGTGGTCGGAGACCACCCGCTCGCTCGACGACGTGACGACACTGCTGCTGCCACGGCTCGCCGCTGTCGCCGAGGTCGCGTGGTCGGCGCAGGCGCGCCGCGACGACGACGGGTTCGACGGCTTCGCCCACCGTGTGCGTGTGCTGGCGCGGGCGTGGGAGCGGGACGGACTGCGGTGGTACCGGGCGCCGGACGGGGTGTGGGACGGCGAGGACCCGGGGTGACGCGTCGGGCCGGTGGCGCTGAGCGCCGCGCGTGAGGGCGCTGCCGGCACGGCTACCGACCGGACGTCATCGATCATGACGGTTGTCACGAGCGGGCGGGCCGACCCCCGCCCCCGCGCGGGCGGTCCCAGTCACCGGAGGCGGGGTACCCCGCGCCGTCGACGACGGCGGCGACCAGCACGAGGGCCGGGCTGAGGAGGCCACCGCCCGCGACCGTCACCAGCCCGGTTACGGACCCGCGACCCTGGGCTTCCACAGCCTCGGTGTGGAGCCGGCGGGAGTGGCCAGAGGCGGGGTCGAACCGCCGACCTTCCGATTTTCAGTCGGACGCTCTACCAACTGAGCTATCTGGCCGTGCGCCCTGGGCGCGCGGCAACGATAGCGCAGTGGTGGCGGCGGCCTCGCCGTCGCAGGCGGAGCACGACCGTCACGGGCGGCTACCCGTATCGGGCAGTGCTGCTTGACACAAACGCTCTGCGGCTGTTCAGTAATACTGAATGCATCGCGGGGTTGCGATGACGAGGTGCCACCCCGCGCGGCTCGGCCTCCGACGACGAAGGTGGGTGCGATGCGCCTCGAGGACGGCCACGGACACCTCACGTACTCCACGCTCGTTCACCCCGGGGACGACTGGTCGCAGATGTGGCACAGCCTGACGACCCACGTCCCGGCGGTGAGGGACGCCGTGGCAGCGGCGGGCCCGTTCGGCGTGAGCCTGCGCCTCTCGGGCGCCTCGGTCGACACGCTCCGCGACGAGCCGGACGAGGTCGAGCGCCTCGCCGGCTTCCTCGCCGAGCAGCGGCTGTACCTCTTCACCGTCAACGCCTTCCCCCACGGTCCCTTCAAGGGTCGCCGTGTGATGGAGGAGGTGTACCGCCCGGACTGGAGCACCTCGACCCGCGTCGGCTACACGAAGGACATCGCCGACCTGCTGGCGCGAATCGCGCCGGCCGACGTCCGCCCGAGCATCCAGTCCGCGCCGCTGGCGTTCCGCGCAGACGTGGGTTCTGCCGAGGTCGTGCAGCGGCTCACGGACAACGTGCTCGACGTGGTCGCGCACCTCGCCGACCTCGAGCGCCGGACCGGCCGGTGCGTGACGCTCGCGCTCGAGCCGGAGCCCGCCTGCTACCTCGAGACGACCGAGGAGACGGTCCGCTGGTTCGAGGACCACGTGTACTCCCGGCAGGGCCTGACGGCGCTGGCCGCACGGGCCGGCGTCCCCGTCTCCGAGGCCACCGACCTCGTCCGCCGCCACCTCGGCGTCGTCTTCGACATCTGCCACCAGACGGTCGGCTTCGAGGACGTCCCCGAGTCCCTCGACCTGCTCGTGCGCAGCGGTGTGCCGATCCTCAAGCTCCAGGAGGCCGCGGCGCTGCGCGCACCGGAGGTCGACGCGGACGTCGTCGCCGAGCTCGAGCGCTTCACCGACACCATCTACCTGAGCCAGACGACGGAGCTCCGCGACGGCGCCACCCGGCGCTTCCTCACCCTCGCCGACGCCATCGACGCCTGGCGGGAGGACCCCGGAGGGGCGCGAGAGTGGCGCACCCACTTCCACGTGCCGGTCTTCCTCGACGACCTCGGCGCCTTCGGGACCACACGGTTCGGCATCGAGCAGGCCCTCGGCGTGCACGCCCGCACGCCGCTGTCCTCGCACCTGGAGATCGAGACGTACACGTGGGACGTCCTTCCTCCGCACCTCAAGACCGGTGACGTCGACTCGTACGTCGTCAGAGAGCTGCAGTGGGTCAGGGAGCGGCTCGCCGCCGCTTCTCCGGCCCGGACCTGAGAGGAGACACCAGTGACTGGTCGACTCGACGGCAGGACCGTCGTCGTCACGGGCGCCGGCAGCGGCATGGGGCGCGCCTTCGCCGGTGCCTTCGTCGCCGAGGGCGCCGTCGTCGGCGTCCTCGACCGCAGCGAGGACCTCGCGCGAGCCGCGTGCGACGACCTGGACCGAGAGCACCCGGGAAGGAGCGTCCCCCTGGTCGCGGACGTCCGCCGCCGGGAGGAGGTCGCAGCGGCGTTCGACCGGTTCCTCGACGCAGCAGGCGGCTTGGACGTCCTGTTCAACAACGCCGGCGTGAACCGCCCGATGCATCTCCTCGACGTCACCGAGGAGAACTGGCACCTGATCATGGACGTCAACGCCCTCGGGACCCTGATCGGCATCCAGGAAGGCGCGCGGCGGATGATCCCCAGGGGTGGCGGCAAGATCGTCAACACGTCCTCGATGGCCGGTCGCCAGGGCTTCCCCAGTTTCGCGCCGTACTGCGCGAGCAAGTTCGCGGTGAACGCGCTCACGCAGGCGGCGGCGCGCGGGCTCGCCGAGCACGACATCACCGTCAACTCCTTCTCGCCCGGCGTCGTCGACACCCCGCTGTGGACCGCGCTGGACGCCGACCTCGTCGCCATCGGCGACGCCGACGAGCCCGGCCGCGCGATGGCGGCGTTCGCGGAGGGCATCCTGAGGGGCAGGCCCGCGACCCCCGACGACATCGTCGGCACCGCGCTGTACCTCGCCTCCTCCGACAGCGACTACCTGACCGGACAGACGATCATGATCGACGGGGGCATGGTCCTGCTCTGACCGCGACCTCCGCCCTGCCCTCCCCGCCGTTCGCACCTATCCTCGACATCCTCATCACCCCAGGAGTGACCGTGGCAGCCGGACCCCGCTCGTCGGAGGCAGTGCGCGTCCCCCCGCCGCCCGAGGCCCGGGACACGGCGGCGGAGCCGGCGGGACGGCCCCCGACCGATCCGGATGCGCCGATGGCGAGCCTCGGCGCCAGGCTGCGGGCCGAGCGCACGAGGGCCGGGCTGTCCCTGCGCGAGGTCGCGCGGCAGCTCCGGGTCTCTCCCTCGTTCGTCTCCCAGCTGGAGAACGGCAAGTCCCAGCCCAGCGTCGCGACGCTGTACTCCCTGTCGCAGCTGCTCGACGTCTCCATCGACGTCCTGTTCGAGCCCGACCCCGTGCAGCCGGTGGAACCCACCCCGGCGGGGGAGCCCGCCGAGCCCGAGGGCGCCGGCGCGGACAGCGCGAAGGCGTCCCGGGACCCCGCCCCCTCGGTCGCCGCGGTCCTGCGGCGGTCGAGCGCGGCAGCCGCCCGCCGGGCTCCGCGGACGCCGTCGGACGACGGCGACCGTCTCGACGACGAGGTCGGCGAGCAGTGGTTCGGTCGGCCGTCCGGAGCGCGCTGGTCCGTGACGTCGCCGGGCCGGCGACCACGGCTCGTCATGGACTCCGGGGTCATCTGGGAGCAGCTGGCCCGCACGACGGACCACACGTTCGACTTCCTCGAGATCGAGTACCCGCCGGGCGCGAGCTCCACGACCGACGAGCGCATGCTGCGGCACCTCGGCTTCGAGTACGGCTACCTGCTCGAGGGGGAGCTGCAGGTCACCGCCGGCTTCGACGTCTTCGTGCTGAGGGCCGGTGACGCCCTCGGCCTCGACTCGTCGCTGCCCCACCTGTTCACCAACACGGGCAGCGTCCCGGCGCGCGGCATCTGGTTCGTCCACCACCAGCACCACTGACCACGTCGTCGCAGCAGCGCCCCCGGCACCCGGCGCTCACGGGGCCACCGGTCGGACGTCGATGTCCGGTCTCACTTCGTGCGTACACCAGTTGTGAACACCTGATTAGGCTTGTACAGTCCTGCCGAACAGCGAGACAGGGTGCCGACGGAGGCGCCCGCTCAGTGCCACGAGGAGGTGGACGTGAGCGCTCCCGCTCAGACCCGCGATCCCGAGAACGCGTCCGGCGCGCGCCGGCCGCGCTGGCCGTCGGTCTCCCGCGGGCTCGCGACGATCAGCGTCGCCCTCGTCGCCCTCCTCGTCGTGAGCGCCGTCGTGGCCCCGTCGAGCGTGAGCCGCGGGGCCCTCCTCGGCATGCTCCCCTTCGCCGCGGTGCTCGCCGTCGTCGCCCTCGGTCAGACGCTGGTCGTCCAGCAGGGGGGCTTCGACCTGTCGGTCCCCGGCGCGGTGTCCCTCGCCGTCGTCGTCGTCACGCACCAGCCGAACGGCGACGACTCGCGCCTCCCCCTCGCCATCCTCACCGCCCTCGGCTTCGCGATCGCGGCCGGGCTGGTCAACGGGTTCCTCGTGAGCCGCCTGCGGCTCAACCCCATCGTCGCCACGCTCGGCATGAGCGCGCTGCTGTACGCCGTGGTCCTCGCGATCAGCTCCGGTGCCCCCCGCCGGACCACCGACCTGCTGGCGGACCTCACCGGCGGCATCACCGCGGGCGTCCCCCACGCGGTCCTCATCGCCGTCGTCGTCGTCGCCGTCACGACGACGGCCATGAAGTCGACGGTCGCCGGCCGCGAGTTCGAGGCGGTGGGCGCCAGCGCCCCCGCGGCGCACGCGACGGGCCTGCCGGTCGTGCGTCGACGGGCCTCGGCGTACCTGTGGGCGCAGGTCCTGTACTGCATCGCCGGGATCATGCTCGCCGGCATCGTCGCCCAGCCCACCGCCTTCCAGGGCGACGCGTACCTGTTGCCGTCCGTGGCCGCGGTCGTCCTCGGCGGGACGTCGCTGCTCGGCGGCCGGGGCTACCTCGTCGCGACGGCGGTCGCCGCGCTGTTCCTCAGCCAGCTGCAGCAGTTCGTCCTCGCGCTCGGTGTCAGCTTCGCGATCCGCACCATCGTCGAGGCCGCGGCCCTGGGCCTCGGGGTGGCCCTGTTCACCGTCGACTGGACATCGGTCCGCCGGCGGCTCTCCTCCCTCCTGCCCGCCCGGTCCGGCGCACCCGCGACCGGCCCCTGACCCTCACCTCCCACCCGTCCCGGCGACGACGCCGGGGCGTCAGCACCACAGAGAGGACCCAACCCATGACCCGCGCACTCCCACACCTCCGGGCGCTCGCCGCGCTCGGAGCCGCAGGCCTGCTGCTGGCGGCCTGCGGTGGTTCCGACGACGGCGACGCCGTGGCCACCGACGCGGCCCCCGCGGCCGGCGCCGACAGCACGGACGAGCCCGCGGGCGACGGCGACACGGCTGCCTCCGGGGACGTCCCCGCCTGGTGCGGTCCCGAGGAGATCACCCTCGGGTTCACCGACGGCTTCGGTGGCAACAGCTGGCGCCTCGTCACGACCGAGTCCGGCCGGGACGAGGCCGCCAAGTGCCCGAGCGTCACCGAGTTCCTCTACGCCGACGGGCAGGGCGACACCCAGAAGGCCATCTCCGACATCCAGGGCATGGTCGCGCAGGGCGTCGACGCCCTCGTCGTCTTCCCCGACGCCGGCGAGGCGATGCTCCCCGCGCTGCGCAGCGCGTTCGAGGCCGGCGTGGTCACCGTCCCCTACCGCGTCGACCCCGGCGGCGAGGACGGCGTCGACTACACGGCGTTCATCGCCCTCGACAACGAGAACGACGGGCAGAACTACGCAGCGGGCATCCAGGAGCTGCTGCCCGACGGCGGGAACGTGCTGTTCCTCGGCGGCCCCGCCGGCAACAGCCAGAGCACCCAGGCGGCCGAGGCCATGCAGGCCGCGCTCGACCCCGAGCTCTACACCTTCATCGGCGAGCAGCCGTTCGAGGTGACGAACTGGGACCCGGCCCTCGCGCAGCAGGTCCTCACCGCGGCCATCGCCCGCTACGACGACATCGACGTCATCGTGTCCGACTTCGGCCCCTCGCTCGTCGGCGCGCTGCCGGAGTTCGAGAACGCCGGCCGCACGATCCCGCCGCTCGTCACCTCCGACGGCAACGTCCTCGGCTGCTTCTGGGAGGAGAACCAGGAGGCCAACGAGGGCTTCGAGCTGTTCACCATCGCCACCGGCAACGACCACGTCCGCACCGCCATGCAGTACGCCATCGCCCAGGCGACCGGCGGCGAGGTGCCGGAGAGCACGGCCCACCAGCACGCGCTGTTCGAGAACTCCGTCACCGGTGACCCGAACGAGGTGCAGTGCGAGCCCGACCTGCCCGGCGACATCTACCTGTCCGCCGAGCTGCCCGCCGAGGAGCAGGCGGCGCTCCTCGAGTGATGCGACCCCCGTGCCGGAGGGGTCCCCCGCCCTCCGGCACGGGGCCCCACCCGTCCCTGCCGCCCGAACCCCAGCCCCGCCCGCACGAGAGGAGCACGTCGTGGTGCCAGAACAGGCCCCGGCCGCCCCCCGGACCACCGGAGGGGCCGCGACGGTGCCCGGTCCGGTGACCGACCTGCGAGCCGACGGTGCGCACGACACCGCCGGGGCCCGCGTGCCGGTCCTCCGCCTGACAGACATCCACAAGCGCTTCGGCGGTGTGGTCGCCCTCGGTGGGGTCTCGCTGGATGTCCTGCCCGGCGAGGTGCACGCCCTCCTGGGCGAGAACGGCGCCGGCAAGTCGACGCTCATGGGCGTCGCCTCGGGGACGCTGCGCCCGGACGAGGGCACCATCGTGGTCGGCGGTCAGGACGTCGAGCACCTCACGCCGGTGACGGCGGGTCAGCTCGGCATCGCCATCGTCCACCAGCACCCCGCGGTCCTGCCCGACCTCACCGTCGCCGAGAACCTGCGCGTCGCCCTGGGGCGGGCCCGCCTGCGGGAGGAGGGCGCCGAGCCGCGTCGCACCATGCGGGCCCTGCTCGACGACGTGGGCTGCGAGGCGCACCTCGACGACCGCGTCGGCAACCTCACCGTCGCGCAGAAGCACCTGCTCGAGCTCGCGAAGGCGCTCGCCCAGCGCCCGCGCGTCCTCATCCTCGACGAGCCGACGGCGCCGCTCGGCAGCGACAGCGTCGACCTCCTCTTCGACAGGGTGCGCGCCGCGGCCGCCACCGGGACCGCCGTCGTCTACATCACCCACCGGCTCGCCGAGGTCCGTCTGCTCGCCGACCGGGTCACGGTCCTCCGCGACGGCAGGCTGCGGGGGACGGCCGCGACCGTCGACGTGTCCGACGACGAGCTCCTCGCCCTCATCGTCGGTCGCACGCTCGAGTCGACCTTCCCGCCCAAGCGGCCGGACGCCGCCGACGCCCCGCTCGTCCTCGAGGTCGACGGCCTCACCGGCGAGGGGTTCACCGACGTCTCGCTCCAGGTGCGCCGGGGACAGGTGCTCGGGATCGCCGGCGTGGTCGGGAACGGGCAGTCCGAGCTGTTGCGCGCGCTCGCCGGCCTGGCCGCGTCGCACGGCGCCGTGCGGCTGGGAGACGAAGCGCGCCACGGGCGCCAGCTGCTCCGCGACGCCTCGTACCTCCCGGCGGACCGGCACCGCGAGGGGCTCATGATGTCGATGTCCGTCCGGGAGAACGCCGCGGTCGCCGCGTTGCGCCGGTTCACCCGCGGGCCGTTCCTGTCCCGGCGGCGCGAGCTCGACGCCGTCAGCGGGGAGATGCGCGCCCTGGCGGTCAAGGCACCGCACCCGGACACGCCCGTCACCAGCCTGTCCGGCGGCAACCAGCAGAAGGTCGTGCTCGCCCGCGCCCTGCTCGCGGAGCCGCGCCTCGTCCTGGCCGACGAGCCGACTCAGGGCGTCGACGTCGGAGCCCGCGCGGAGATCTACTCGATCCTGCGTCGGGTCGCCGACCAGGGGGTCCCCGTCGTCGTCGCCTCCTCCGACGCGAAGGAGCTCGAGGGCCTCTGCGACGTCGTCGTCGTGATGTCCCGCGGTCACGTCGTCGAACGGCTCGAGGGTGAGGAGCTCACCGAGGAGCGCATGGTCCGCGCCGCGGTCGAGTCGACGACCCACCGTCGGACCACCGACGTCGAGCGTCCCGCGACGGCGACCCGCACCGCCGGCATCCGCCGGGCACTCGAGGGGGACTACGCGCCGGTCGTCGCCCTCGCCGTCGTGATCCTCGGGCTCGGGGCGTTCATCCTCAGCCAGAACGACCGGTACCTGCTGCCGTTCAACGTGACGTCGGTCCTCATGCTCGTGACGGCGCTCGGCTTCATCTCCCTCGGTCAGACCGTCGCCCTGCTCACCGGTGGGATCGACCTCTCGGTCGGTCCGTTGGCCGGCTTCCTCGTCGTGGTCGCGTCGTTCTTCGTCAACGACGGCGCCGCCCTACCGGTGCTGCTGGCCGGCTTCCTGCTCATGCTCGTCGCGGCGGGCGCCACCGGCGCCGTCAACGGCTCCCTCGTCCGGTTCGCGCACTTCACACCGGTCGCCGCGACGCTCGTCGCGTACATCGCGCTCCAGGGGCTCAGCTTCACCCTGCGTGCCTCGCCGGGCGGCATCATCAGCCGACAGGTGACGGACGCCCTGCTCACGACCGTCGGGCCGATCCCGGTCGTCTTCGTCGTCCTCGTCGCCGTGACGCTCGTCCTCGAGCGGCTGCTGCGCGCCAGCGGCTGGGGGCTGCGCCTGCGAGCGGTCGGCTCCCACGAGGAGGCGGCGCGGCGCCTCGGGGTCAAGGTCAACCCCACGGTGGTCGCCGCGTACGTCCTCGTCTCGGTGCTCGTCTTCTGCGGCGCGGTGCTCCTGCTCGCCCAGCTCGGGATCGGGGACCCCGCCCAGGGCGTCGGCTACACCCTCACGAGCATCACGGCCGTCGTCCTCGGCGGCACGAGCCTGCTCGGTGGCCGCGGCACGTTCGTCGGGACGCTGCTCGGGGCCTTCCTCGTCGTCCAGCTGCTCAACGCCACCACGTTCCTCGGTCTCGACCAGGAGTGGCAGTACCTGTTCCAGGGCGCGCTCATCGTCGTCGCCGCCGTCGTCTACAGCCGGCTGCGCGGGACCCGCGCGGCCGGCGTCTGAGAGGAGCCCCCTCATGCGAGCCGCACGCTTCCACGGTCAGGGCGACATCCGCGTCGAGGAGGTGCCCGAGCCCCGCGTCGCCGCCCCGGACGACGTCCTCCTCCGTGTCCACTGGTGCGGGATCTGCGGGACCGACCTCCACGAGTACGCGGTGGGACCGATCGTGACGCCCACGAGCCCCCACCCCCTCACCGGGGCCGTGCTGCCGCAGACGCTCGGACACGAGTTCTCCGCGACGGTCGTGGAGGTCGGCGCCGACGTCCGCGACGTCAGCCCGGGCGACCGCGTGTCGGTGATGCCCGCCATCGTGTGCGGGCGCTGCCGGTACTGCCGCCGCGGCTACGGGCACCTGTGCGAGCGCTTCGCGTGCACGGGGCTGAGCGCCGAGACCGGCGGGCTCGCCGAGCACGCCGTCGTCAAGGACTACCAGGTCGCCCGTGTGCCGGACGAGGTGTCGGACATCGAGGCTGCGGTGGTCGAGCCGGCAGCAGTCGCCGCCTACGGCGTGGACCGGGCCGGTGTCACCGGGGGCGACACGGTGCTCGTCACCGGCGCCGGACCCATCGGCGTCCTGTCGGCGATGTACGCCTCCGCCGTCGGCGCGGGGCTCGTCGTGGTGGCCGAGCCGAACCCGGCCCGGGCCCAGCTCGCGCGGGACCTGCAGCTGGGAGAGGTCGTCGACCCGACGGCCGACGGCTTCGACGAGGTCGTCAGCGACCTCACCGACGGCGCCGGCTTCGACGTCGGCGTCGAGTGCTCCGGGACCACCCCCGGCCTGCAGACGTGCCTGACGAACGTCTCCCGGCGCAGCACCGTCGTGCAGACGGGCCTGCACACCAGGCCCGCGACGATCGACGCGATGGCGCTCGCGGAGAACGAGGTCACCCTCGTCGGCTCCTGGTGCTACCGGCTCACGGACTGGCCGCGCATCATCCGGCTCATCGCCAAGGGCTCCTACCCCGTCGCCCGCGCCGTCACGGCGCAGATCGACCTCGCCGACGTCGTGACCGCCGGCTTCGACCGGCTCGTCGACCCCACCGGGGACCAGCTGAAGGTCCTCGTCAGCGCCGCGCGCTGAGCCCGCCGCGCCGAGCCCACCAGCCACAGAAGGAGAGGACAGCCATGGCCGCCATCGGCACGTTGCACCACGTCGGCATCACCGTGAAGGACCTCGAGGCCTCCCTCGCCTGGTACTCGGACGTCCTAGGCGTCGAGCCCGAGTGGATCGCCGAGGGCTCCGGGGAGGAGCTCGGCCGCGCGGTCGGGGTCCCCGACGCCCGCCTCCGCTTCGCCATGCTCCGCCTCGGCAACGCCGTCGTCGAGCTGCTCTGCTACGACAACGGGCGGGACGAGACCTTCACCCGCTCGAACGCCGACGTCGGCTCCGCGCACGTCTGCATCGACGTCCCCGACATCCGAGCCGCCTACGAGGACCTGCAGGCGAAGGGCGTGCAGTTCCTCGCGCCGCCGCTCGACATCACCGACGGGCCCCTCGCCGGGTGCGCCTTCGCCTACTTCCGGGACCCGGACGGCGTCACGCTGGAAATCTTCCAGCACGAGACGGGGGCCGCCGCGTGAGCGCCCGCCGCGCCCTCGTCGTCGGCGCCTCCGGCATCACCGGCGGCAACACCGCCGAGTACCTGCTCGACCAGGGCTGGGAGGTGCTGGGCGTCAGCCGACGCCCACCGGGTCGGGCCCAGGGCATGACCCACGTGCCCGTCGACGTCCTCGACGCCGAGGCGACCGCCGACGCCCTCGGCGGGCTCGGGGTCACCCACGTCTTCTTCTGCACGTGGTCGCGGCAGCCCACCGAGGCTCAGAACATCACCGTCAACAGCGCGATGCTCCGCAACGTGCTGGAGGCGGTCGGCCCGGCGGGCACCGTGCAGCACGCCGCGCTCGTCACCGGGCTCAAGCACTACCTCGGTCCGTTCGAGGCGTACGCGCAGGAGCCGGCCAAGCCGCCGTTCCGGGAGAGCCAGCCGCGCCTGCCCGTCGCCAACTTCTACTACGACCAGGAGGACGTGCTGTGGGACGCGGCGTCCCGCCACGGCTTCTCGTGGTCGGTCCACCGCCCGCACACCGTCATCGGCTACGCCGTCGGCAACGCGATGAACATGGCGGTGACCCTCGGCGTGTACGGGACCCTCTGTCGCGAGACGGGCGAGCCCTTCGTCTTCCCCGGCTCCCACGAGCAGTACACGTCGACCACCGACATCACCGACGCCCGGCTGCTCGCCCGGCACCTGGCGTGGGCCGCGACGAGCCCGAGCGCCGCGAACGAGGCCTTCAACATCACCAACGGCGACACGTTCCGCTGGGAGGAGATGTGGACGGTTGTCGCCGCCGGACTCGGCGTCGAGCCGGCCCCGTACCCCGGCCACCCCACGCCCCTCGAGGGCCGCATGGACCACGCGGCGTCCCTGTGGCGCGACATCGCCGCGCGCGAGGGCCTCGTGGAGCCCGACGTCGACCGGCTCGTGTCGTGGTGGCACACCGACAGCGACCTCGGTCGACAGGTCGAGACGTGGGCCGACATGACGAAGAGCCGCGAGGCCGGCTTCACCGACGCCCAGGACAGCAGCCGCTCGTTCCTCGACGTCTTCGACCGCCTCCGCGCCGAGGACGTCCTGCCGACTGTCCCCGACACCGCGAGGAGCACGACATGAAGGCCCTGCAGTTCGCCGACAAGGACCGGATCGTCCTGGCCGAGACCGAGCCGCCGGCCATCGGCGACGACGAGGTCCTCGTCGCGCTGCGCTCGGTCGGCATCTGCCACTCCGACTTCGAGCTCCTGCACGGGCGCTACATCATCCCCTTCTCCTACCCGCTGATCCCCGGTCACGAGTGGTCCGGGGCGGTCGCGGAGGTCGGCAAGGACGTGACGTCCTTCCGACCCGGCGACCGGGTCCTCGGGGAGTGCGTGATCGGCCAGGAGCACTTCGGCTTCTCCATCTCCGGGGCCGCCGCGGAGTACTTCGTCGCCCGGCCCGAGTGGCTGCACCACGTGCCCGACGAGCTCGACGACACCCAGGCCGCCCTCGTCGAGCCGTTCAGCTGCGCGTACTTCGCCTCCACCCGCGCCGACAACATCGACGGCAGCGACACCGCCGTCGTCTTCGGCGCCGGACCGATCGGGCTCAGTGCGGTCGCCGTCGCGAACGCGCTCGGAGCCCGGGTCATCTGCGCGGAACCTGACGCCCGACGCGGTGACGTCGCCCGCACCCTGGGTGCGGACGAGGTCCTCGACCCGACCGCCGAGGGCTTCGTCGACCTCGTCCACGAGTCGACCGGCGGCCGCGGCGCCGACGTGGTCTTCGAGGCCTCGGGCCATCCGGCGGCGATGGCCGCCGCACTGGAGGTCGCCGGTTTCGACGCGCGCCTGGTCAACATCGGCATCGACGTGGGTGCCGAGGTGCCCGCGCAGCTCGGGCTCGTGCAGTCCAAGCAGCTGCAGCTGCGCGGCACGATCGGCTCGCCAGGGGTGTGGCCGCAGACGCTGCGCTTCCTCGCGCGCACCGGCATCGACATGTCGCCGATCGTCACGAGCCGCTTCCCGCTGGAGCGCGCACCGGAGGCGTACGAGGCCGCAGCCCGTACCGACGAGAACGTCAAGGTCCACATCGAGTCGGGGGCCGGCGCATGAGGGCCCTCGTGCTCCACGCGGCCGGCGACGCCCGCGTGGAGGAGCGGTCGGCGCCGTCGGCGCCGGGTGAGGGACAGGCGCTCGTGCGGGTCGTGCGCGCCGGGCTGTGCGGGACCGACGCCTCGGAGTTCACCGCGGGCCCGGTCATGACACCGCTCCGGACGCGTCACCCGGCCTCCGGCGTCCTCGGCCCGGTGGTCCTCGGGCACGAGTTCGTCGGCGTCGTGGAGGCGCTCGGTGCGGGCGAGCACGAGGTGACCGTCGGCGACCGCGTCGTCGCGG
The DNA here is from genome assembly GCF_037860835.1 of Aquipuribacter nitratireducens. Classification (NCBI taxonomy): domain Bacteria; kingdom Bacillati; phylum Actinomycetota; class Actinomycetes; order Micrococcales; family Intrasporangiaceae; genus Aquipuribacter; species Aquipuribacter nitratireducens. The sequence continues at coordinate 282,169 of NZ_JBBEOG010000004.1, forward strand.
GGGCCGGGGCGTGGTGCGGCTCGTGCGAGTGGTGCCGAGAGGGCCGGACGAACCTGTGCCGCTCGTACTGGACGGCCGGGCTGTCCGCGGACGGCGGGCTCGCCGAGCACGTCCTGCTGCCCGCCGCCATGCTCCGGCGGGTCCCGGACGCCGTCGACGACGACAACGCCGCCCTCGCGCAACCGCTGGCGGTCGGACTGCACGGGGTCCGGCGCGCGGGTGTCGCCGCGGGCGACGTCGTCGTCGTCAACGGGGCCGGCGCCATCGGCTCGTTCATCGTCGCAGGGGTCGCGGCCGCGGGCGCCCGCGCCGTCGTCGCCCTCGACGTCGACACCGAGCGGCTGCGGGTCGCGCGGGAGATGGGCGCCACGCACACCGTCGACGTCCGCTCGGAGGACGCGTCCGCGGTCGTGTCCGAGCTGACCGGCGGCGACCTCGCCGACGTCACGGTCGAGGCCAGCGGCGTCCCCGAGGGCATGTCGACCGTCCAGCGCCTCACCCGTCGCGGCGGCCGCATCCTCCTCGTCGGCCTTCCCAAGAAGCCGGTGTCCTTCGAGGCGGTCGACCTCATCCTCCGCGAGATCGACGTGGTGACGACCGTCGCGCACGTGTGCGACGACGACATCCCCGCGGCGCTCGCGCTGCTCGCCGAACGCGACCTCGCCGCCTTCCTCGTGGAGCGGGTCGTCCCGCTCCACGACGCCGTCGACGGCGCCCTGCGCCGCCTGGCGGAGGGGCGGGCCCGCGGCAAGCTGCTCGTCGACACGACGGCGGTGAGCCCGTGAGCACCGCGTCGACCGCCTCCACCGCCTCCGTGCCGGTCGCCGTCTGCGGCCTCGGCCGGATGGGCTCGCGCATGGCGGCGCGTCTCGCCGCGGCCGGGCACCCGACCGCGGTGTGGAACCGCTCGCCGGGTCCGGCCGAGCAGCTCGCGGGCAGCCACGACGTGCGCGTGGCAGCGACACCCGCCGCGGCCGCCGACGGCGCCGACGTCGTCCTCACGATGCTCACCGACGGACCGGCGCTCCTCGCCGTGCTCGACGGTCCCGACGGCGTCCTCGCCGGAGCCGGGTCGGGGACGGTCGTCGTCGACTGCTCGACGACCGGCCGGGAGCACGCCCTCGAGGCCGCGCAGCGGTGCCGGGCGGCCGGCGTCGACATGCTCGACAGCCCCGTCAGCGGGAGCACCGCCGTCGCCGAGGCCGGGCGGCTCGGCCTCATGGTGGGCGGCGACGCCGACGTGCTCGAGCGTGCACGCCCGGTGCTCGACGCCGTCGCCGCCACCGTCGTCCACGTCGGGGCGCAGGGGTCCGGGGCGTCCGCGAAGGTCGCCGTCAACGCGCTGCTCCACACCTTCAGCACCGCGCTCGCCGAGACCCTTGTCACCGCCGAGGCCGGCGGGGTCGCCCGCGACCGCCTGCTCGACGTGCTCGCGGCCGGGGTCCTCGCCAACACCTTCCTCGCCTACAAGCGGGAGGCGTTCCTCGCCCCGGACACCGCCCCCGTCGCCTTCGACCTGCGGACCGCGACGAAGGACCTCGCGCTCGCGGACGCGGCGACCGAGGAGGCGGGACTGCGGTCGTCCCTCGTCCGCCGCGCCCATGAGCTGCACACCCGCGCGCTCGCCGACGGGCTCGGCGACCGCGACATGGTCGCGATGAGCACGTGGTTCGCCTCGCGCGTCCGCACCGATGCCCCCACTCCACAGGAGACCGCGGTCTCCGCCACGTCCGAAGGGACCTGATCATGGGCACGCACACGTACGGCACGATGGCCGTCGACTGGGAGCAGCGGATCGACCTCGACCGCCTCCGCGAGGAACGGCTCGCCCGCCTGCGCGCCGAGCTCGAGCGGTCGTCGCTCGGGGCGCTGCTCGCCTTCGACTTCACGAACATCCGCTACATGACGTCCACCCACATCGGCACGTGGGCGGTCGACAAGCTGATCCGCTTCTCGCTGCTCGTGAGGGGCGCCGACCCCGTCGTGTGGGACTTCGGTTCCGCCGCCCGGCACCACCAGCTGTACAACCCGTGGCTGTCCTCGTCCGGGGCGGTCTCGGAGGACGGCCACGCGCCCCACCACGACGCGAGCCCCGGCCGTGCCCGCGCCGGAATCTCGACGCTGCGCGGCGCGTTCCACCCGGACGCGGGCATCGCCGCGGATGTCGCGACCAAGGTGCGGACCGAGCTGGAGCGGCACGGCGTGCTCGGTGAGCCGGTCGGCGTCGACGTCGTGGAGATGCCGGTCCTCATGGCCCTGCAGGCCGCCGGAGTCGAGGTCGTCGACGGCCAGCAGGTGTTCCTCGAGGCGCGACGCATCAAGACCCACGACGAGGTCCGCCTCCTCACGCAGGCCGCCTCGATGGTCGACGCAGCCTACGAGGACCTCTACGACTTCCTCCGGCCCGGCGTGCGCGAGAACGAGTGCGTGGGTCTGGTCAACAAGACCCTCTACGACCTCGGCTCGGAGCACGTCGAGGGCGTCAACGCGATCTCCGGCGAACGCTGCGCACCGCACCCGCACGTGTACTCGGACCGGATCGTCCGACCCGGCGACCCGGCGTTCTTCGACATCCTCCACAGCTACATGGGCTACCGGACCTGCTACTACCGGACCTTCGCCGTCGGGAGCGCCTCCGTCGCGATGAAGGACGCCTACACCCGCTGCCGGGAGTACATGGACCAGGCCATCGCGCTCGTGCGACCCGGTGCGACGACGGCCGACATCGTGTCGGTGTGGCCGACGGCGCAGGAGTTCGGCTTCGCGGACGAGGAGGCGGCGTTCGCACTGCAGTACGGGCACGGAGTGGGCCTGTCCATCTGGGAGAAACCGATCTTCAGTCGGCTCGTCAGCCTCGACCACCCGGAGGTCATCGAGGAGGGCATGGTCTTCGCGCTGGAGACGTACTGGCCGGCGGCGGACGGCTGGTCGGCGGCGCGGATCGAGGAGGAGCTCGTCGTCACCGCGGACGGGTGCGAGGTCATCACGAAGTTCCCCGCCGAGGAGCTCCTCGTCGCCGGGCGCCGCTACTGGAGCGTCGACGGGCCGCTCGCCGCGACCCGCGACGCCCAGTCGCACCTCAACACGGTCGCGGGCCGGGGCGGGACGGCGGCGCCGGTCGCCGACGTACGGGCCACGGCCACCGCAGGCTCTCTCGTCGGCTCCACGAGCACGGGGGCCGAGGCATGAGGGTCCCGCTCGAGGAGCACCGCTACGGCGACCACCCCGTCGTCCTCCCCCCGGAGGACCCGACGGCGCTGGACGGGGCGGACGTCAGCCGCGAGACGCGCCTGCGGCTGTACCGGCTGCTGCAGGAGCTCCGCCAGTTCGAGAAGCGCGCGTACGACCTGTTCATGCAGGGCCTCGTCAAGGGCACGTCGCACCTGTCGCTCGGCATGGAGGCCGTCGCCGCCGGCTTCGGCGCCGCGATGCGCGAGGACGACTACACCTTCGCGACCTACCGCGGGCACGCCCACACCCTCGCGCGCGGCGTCCCGATGGAGCCGGTGCTCGCCGAGCTGCTCGGCCGGGCCAACGGCCTGATGTCCGGCAAGGGCGGCTCCATGCACCTCACGAGCGTCGAGCACGGCGTCATGGGCTCCTACGCGATCATCGGCGCGCACCTCACGATCGCGAACGGCGCGGCGTGGTCCGCGCAGTACCGCGGCAGCGGCCAGGTCGCGGTCTGCTTCTTCGGCGACGGCACGACGAACATCGGGGCGTTCCACGAGGCCCTCAACTACGCCGCCGTCTTCGCCCTGCCGGTCGTCTTCGTCTGCGAGAACAACCTCTACATGGAGTACACGGCCATCCGCGACATCACCGCGGTCGAGCGTCCCGCCGCGGACCGCGCCTCCGCGTACGGGCTGGAACCCGTCGCGGTCGACGGCAACGACGCCGACGCCTGCTACCTCGCCGCGACCGACGCCCTCGAGCACGCCCGGTCCGGGAAGGGCCCCGTCCTCGTCGAGGCGCTCACCTACCGTCACGGCGGGCACTCCCGGGCCGATCCCGGCAAGTACAAGCCGCCGGGCGAGCTCGAGGCGTGGCTCGCCTACGACCCCCTGACGGTGTACCGGGGCCGCCTCGAACGGCTCGGGGTCGCAACGGAGGACATCGAGCCCATCGACCGGGAGGTCGCCGCCGCGGTCGACACCGCCACCGAGGCCGCGAAGGCCGGCCCCCTGCCGGACCCGGGCTCCGCCTTCACCGACGTGTACGCCGACGGAGGCCACTCATGGCGCAACTGAGCTACCGGGAGGCCGTCGCGCGCGGCATCGCCCAGGAGATGGCGCGCGACGAGCGCGTCGTCCTCATCGGCGAGGACGTCGCCGGAGCCGGCGGCGTCTTCAAGACGACCGGCGGTCTGCTCGACCGGTTCGGGCCCCGCCGCGTCATCGACACCCCGATCGCCGAGCAGGCGATCCTCGGAGCCGCGATGGGTGCGGCGATGACGGGCCTGCGGCCGGTCGCCGAGATCATGTTCTCGGACTTCTTCGCCGTCTGCTGGGACCTCGTCGTCAACGAGATGGCGAAGACCCGGTACATGACGGACGGGCAGGTCACCCTCCCCCTCGTCGTGAAGAGCGGCAACGGTGGCGGCCTGCGCTTCGGCGCCCAGCACTCGCAGTCCATCGAGAACTGGGCGATGGCCGTCCCCGGCCTCAAGGTCGTCACGCCGTCCACTCCCGAGGACGTCGTCGGCCTCATGGCCGCCGCGGTCCGCAGCGACGACCCCGTCCTGTTCTTCGAGCACAAGGGCCTCTACTCGAGCAAGGCGGACGTCCCCGAGGGCGAGATCGTCGACGAGCTCGGTACCGCGAAGGTCCGGCGTCCCGGCCGCGACGCCACCGTGCTCGCGCTCGGGCTCATGGTGCCGCGGGCGCTCGCCGCGGCGGAGGCGCTCGCGGCGCGCGGCATCGACGTCGAGGTCGTCGACGTCCGCTCCCTCGTCCCCCTCGACACCGCGACGATCCTCGCCTCCGTCGGGCGCACGGGTCGGCTGTTCACGGTCGAGGAGAACCCGCGGCTGCTCGGCTGGGGTGCGGAGATCGTGTCCATCGTCGGGGAGGAGGCGTTCTGGGACCTCGACGGGCCGATCGTCCGCATCACCACCCCGCACGTGCCGCTGCCGTCCGCGGACTCCCTCGAGGACCTCGTCCTGCCGTCGGCGGAGCGGATCGAGCAGGAGATCGCGAAGGCGCTGGGCGAGTGAGCACCGCGACCGCGCCGCCGCCCGCCCGAACGGCGCGAGGTGGCCCCGGGCCGGGCGGACGTCCCTGGCGGCACCGGGACAGCCCCCGGGTCCGCCGTCTGGCCCGGGAGCACGGGGTCGACCTGTCGCAGCTGCAGCCCTCGGGACGAGGTGGTCGGGCGAGCGCCGACGACGTCCTGGCCGTCGCGCGCCGCTCTCCGTCGTCGGACGTGGCCCCTGGTGCGACGCGGGGCGAGGGAGTGGCCGCGATGCTCACAGCGCGCGCCACGATCGACCTCGCCCGGCTGCTCGGGACGGACCCCGGCGTCCCGCTCGGCCCTGGGGACGCGGACGAGTGCCTCGTCCGGCTGCTGCACCTCGTGCTCGGCGCGCGAGGCGCGGCCGGGCACCGCGACGGGGCGGTCGGCGTGCTGCCCCGGTACGGACCCGGCGGCAGCGACAGCCCCGGTGTCGTCGAGGACCCGTCCGGCCTGTCCCTGGACGGCCTTCGCCGTGCCGTCGCCTCGTCCCGGCCCGGCAGCGCGCCCGTCACCGTCGTCGTCGCCGGTCCCCGCCCCGACGGTCCCGAGGCGGACCCCCTGGCGGTCCCGGCCGGTGCCGCTCTGACGGTGGCTCTCGGCAGCCCGGTCCGACGACCCGTCGTCGCCCGTGACCCCGACGGAGCCGAGGTCCTGTCCATCCGTACGCACAGCGAGGTGTCCGTGACGTACGTGGTCCCCGCCACCAGCGGCGACGAGGTGGCGTCGTTGCTGCACGAGGTCCACCGACGCCTGGAGGCAGCATCATGAGCACCGCGACGGTGCACGACGTCATCACGAGCGAGGACGAGGCCCGCGCCCTCGGGCTGGCGGCCGACGGGCTCTGGATCGCCGGGGAGGTCGTCGCCGCCCGGTCCGGTGCGACGATGCCGGTCGACGACCCCGCGACGGGCCGGCCCCTCGCCGACGTCGCGGACGCCGACGAGCAGGACGCGACCACCGCGCTCGACCACGCCGTCGAGGTCGCGGACACCTGGGCGCGGACGCCGCCGCGCGAGCGCGGGGAGATCCTCCGGCGCGCCTACGAGCTCGTGACGCAGCGTGCGGACGACCTCGCGCTGCTCATGACCCTGGAGATGGGAAAGCCCCTGGCGGAGGCCCGTGGGGAGGTCGCGTACTCCGCGGAGTTCCTGCGCTGGTTCTCCGAGGAGGCGGTCCGGGTCGCCGGACGCTGGTCGACGTCGCCGGACGGCGCCACGCGCCTGCTCACGATGAAGCGCCCGGTGGGGCCGACGCTCATGGTGACGCCGTGGAACTTCCCGCTCGCGATGGGCGCACGCAAGATCGGTCCCGCCGTCGCCGCCGGTTGCACCATGGTCGTCAAGCCCGCCTCGCAGACGCCGCTGTCGATGTACGCCCTCGCTCGGCTGCTGCAGGAGGCGGGACTGCCGGACGGCGTCCTCAACGTCGTCACCACGCGGCGCAGCGGAGCGGTCGTCGGGTCCCTGCTGAAGGACAGGCGCCTGCGGAAGCTGACGTTCACCGGCTCGACCGAGGTGGGTCGCGTGCTCGTCGAGCAGTCGGCCCGCAACCTGCTGCGGGTGTCGATGGAGCTCGGCGGCAACGCGCCCTTCCTCGTCATGGCCGACGCCGACCTCGACGCCGCCGTCGACGGCGCGATGGTCGCCAAGATGCGGACTATGGGGGAGGCGTGCACGGCAGCCAACCGCTTCCTCGTCCACGCCTCCGTCGCGGAGGACTTCGCGTCACGCCTCGCGCACCGGATGTCACGGCTGCGCGTGGGTCGGGGCACCGATCCCGGCGTGCAGGTGGGTCCCCTGATCGACGGCCGGTCCCGCGACGACGTCGACGCCCTCGTCCAGGACGCGCGGGACACCGGCGCCGACGTCCTCACCGGCGGGGAGCCGTTGCCGGGCGCGGGCTCCTTCTACGCCCCGACCGTCCTGTCGGGCGTGGCGCCGGGGACCCGGCTCCTCGAGGAGGAGATCTTCGGCCCCGTCGCACCGGTCGTGCCCTTCGACACCGTCGAGGACGCGCTCGAGACGGCCAACGGGACCGACTACGGCCTCGTCGCGTACGCGTACACGCGTGACCTCTCCCTCGCGCTGCGACTGTCGGAGGAGCTCGACACCGGGATGGTCGGGATCAACCAGGGCCTGGTGTCGAACCCCGCCGCGCCGTTCGGCGGCGTCAAGCACTCCGGCTTCGGTCGGGAGGGTGGTCCGGAGGGGATCGAGGAGTACCTCGAGACCCGGTACGTCGGCATCAAGCCGTAGCTGTCGACCCCGGCCGGTCCGAGCCGTCCCGGACGTGGCACGGCGACCGCCCGGGTCGTGGGCGGTCGCCGTGGGTCCGTCGGAGCGGTCGACGTCAGTCGTCGTCCGGCTCGTCCTCGGGCTCGTCACCGATGACGGTGAAGTCCTCGTCGAGGTGGACGTCGACCTCGCCGCCGTCCGGCAGCGTGACCTCGACCTCGTAGTAGCCCTCCTCGTCGCCCACCTCGGTGTCGGTGACCTCGCCACCGCCGGTGTGCTCGAGCGCGGCCTCGGACGCCTGCTCGAGGGCGTCGCCGGTGATGGGCTGCTCCGTGCCGTCGTCGTCGCTCACCGCGACGGCGACCCCCGTGCTGGCGCCGGCGACCGCGAGGGCCGCGACCCCGCCGATGATCCACGTGGTCCTGCGTCGCATGTGGGGCTCCTTCCCGCCGGGCCACCTGCCCGGGCGTGGTCCCACGATGCGCTCGTCCGGCTGACCGCCCGCTGAACGACGCGGTCCGTGCGCTACGGCTCGACGACCGCCGGGAGCCGCACCTCGACGCGCGCGCCGCCGAGCGGGCTCGTCCCGAGGCGCACCGAGCCGCCGTGGGACGTGACGACCTGTCGGACGATCGCCAGACCGAGCCCGGTCCCCCCGGCGGCGCGACCGCGGCCGGCGTCGAGCCGCACGAACCGCTCGAAGACGCGCTCCCGGTCGCCGGCGGGCACGCCCGGACCGTCGTCGTCGACGACGAGCACGACCTCGTCGGACTCCTCCCGAAGGGCCGGCCGCACGGTGGTGCCGGTGTTCCGCACGGCGTTGTCGAGGAGGTTGCCGACGACGCGGCGCAGTGCGTCCTCGTCGCCCTGCACTCGACCCGCGGACACCTCCGACACGTCGAACACCACGCCGCTCGAGGCGCGCGCCCGCGCGGCCTCGGCGAGCACGACGTCGTCGAGGTCGACCACCGCCAGCGACGTGCCGGCCGCGGACTCGTCGGCGCGCGCCAGCAGGAGCAGGTCGTCGACGAGCCGCTGCAGCCGGCGTGCCTCCTCGGCGACGTCGCGCCCGAGCTCCTCCGCGGACGTGCGCCCCGGGTACGTGTGGGCGACCTCCGCGTGCTGCCGCAGCGAGGCGACGGGGGAGCGCAGCTCGTGGGCGGCGTCGGCGACGAAGCGCTGCTGCCGCTGCCGGCCCGCCTGGAGACGGTCGAGCATGCGGTTCACCGTCGTGGCGAGGCGCGCCACCTCGTCCGTCGTGGCGGGGACGGGCACCCGCCGCTGCAGCCGGTCGTCGCCGATCGCGTCGGCCTCACGCCTGATGGCGGTGACCGGCGCGAGCGCGCGCCCGACGAGGACCCACGTCGTCGCCCCGACCACCACGACGAGCAGCGGGCCACCGGCGGCCAGCAGGACGGTGACGAGCCGGGTCGACGCGAGGATGTCGTCGACCTCGCGCCCCACGAGCACCGTGGCCGCGGAGCCGTCGGCCGTCGCCGGTACCGCGACGACGAGGAGCTCGTCGTCGAGCTCGCCCCCGCCCGGCAGGTCGTCGACCACCGCCGCACCCTCCGCCCCCGCCGGTCGCAGCGCCGGGAGGGACCGCCCGAGCGGCGACGCGGCGACCACACGACCCGACCGGTCCACCACCTGCACGACGAGGTCGTCGCCCTCGCGCTGGGGGGTGACGGCCTGGACCGGGTCCGCACCAGCGGCGAGCGACGCCGCGACCGAGGCCGCCCGCACCTCCGCGGTGCTGCGTGCGCCGTCGAGCAGGGTGGTCCGCAGCGCGAGGACGAGCGCGACACCCCCGACCGTCATGGCGAGACCGACGACGAGCACCGCGGCCGCCGTGGTCCGCACCCGCACCCCGGCGACCCGGGTCCACCACCTGAGCACGTCAGGCCCCGTCGGTGCCGTCGGTGCCGTCCGCGGAGAGCCGGTACCCGGCGCCTCGCAGCGTCTGCAGGCTCGAACGGCCGAAGGGCCGGTCGACCTTGTTCCGGAGCCGGCGGAGGTACACCTCGACGATGTTCGGGTCGATCTCGACGTAGGGGTCCCACACCTCGTCGAGCAGCTCCCGCTTCGTCACGACGCGACCCGCACGGCGCATGAGGTGCTCGAGCACGGCGTGCTCGCGCGCCGTCAGACGCACCTCGGTACCGCCGCGCCACACGGTGCGGGCGGCCGGGTCCATGCGGAGGTCCCCCACGGCCAGCTCGTCCGGCTCGTCACTCGTGCGCCGTCGAAGCAGGGCCCGCAGCCGGGCGACGAGGACCGCGTGCGAGAACGGCTTGGTGAGGAAGTCGTCGGCGCCGGTCTCGAGCGCCGTCACCTCGTCGCGTTCCCCCTCGCGTGCGGTGAGGACGAGGACCGGTGTGTCGAGGCCGGCGGCGCGCAGGGCCGAGCAGACCCGGTACCCGTCGAGGCGGGGAAGCATGAGGTCGAGGACGATCGCGGCGTGCTCGCCGGCGAGCCCCAGCCGCAGGCCCTCGGAGCCGTCGGCGGCGACGTCGACCGCGAACCCCTCGGCCTCCAGGCCCTCGCGGAGACCGTCGGCCAGGTGCGGCTCATCCTCGACGACGAGCAGCCTCACGAGCGCCACCGACACCGCACGCGTCGATGGTGCCGGGCGACGGGCGACGGGTCATCCGGTCGCACACCGCTCTTGTGCTATACCCCCGGGGGGTATATACATCTGCCAGTCGCCCGAGCGGGCGGCGCCGGCCCGAGGAGGCAGCCATGTCGGCACAGGGAACCGTCGAAGAGCCCGTCGTCCACCACCACGAGCCGTCGGGCGGTGACTCACCGGGCTCCGGCCACGCGACCCGTCCCGCCCACGCCGATCACGGCGACCACGGCGACCACGGCGACCACGCCGCGGCCTTCCGGGACCGCTTCTGGGTCGTGCTCGCCCTCACCGTCCCCGTCGTCGTGTGGTCGCACCACGTCCAGGGGCTGCTCGGCTACACGGCGCCGGCGGTCCCGCTCCAGGAGTGGATCGGCCCGGTGCTCGGCTCCGTCGTCTTCTGGTGGGGAGGGTGGCCCTTCCTCAGCGGCGGCTGGTCCGAGCTGAGGTCCCGCCGCCCCGGGATGATGCTTCTCATCAGCCTCGCGATCACCGTCGCGTACGTGAGCTCGACGGCCACCGCGCTCGGTCTCTTCGCCCAGGAGGTGTGGTGGGAGCTCGCGCTCCTCATCGCCGTCATGCTCCTGGGCCACTGGGTCGAGATGCGCGCGGTCGGTCAGGCGCAGGGGGCGTTGTCCGCGCTGGCCGACCTCCTGCCGGACGAGGCCGAGCGTGTCGACGCCGACGGTCGCGTCGAGACCGTCCCCGTCGCGGTGCTCGCCGCGGGCGACGTCGTGCTCGTCCGGCCCGGCGCGCGGGTGCCGGCTGACGGCACGGTCACCGAGGGCGCCGCCGACGTCGACGAGTCGATGCTCACGGGGGAGTCGAACCCCGTGCCGCGCGGCGCGGGCGACGAGGTGGTGGCCGGGACGGTCGTCGCAGGGTCGAGCCTGCGGGTGCGGGTCACGGCGACCGGCGACGACACGAGCCTCGCCGGCATCCGCCGCCTCATCGAGCAGGCGCAGTCCTCCCGCTCGCGCGCCCAGGCCCTCGCCGACCGCGCCGCCGCCCTCCTCTTCTACGTCGCCCTCGTCGCCGGGGCCGTGACCGCCGTCGTGTGGCTCGCGCTCGGCCAGCCGCTCGTCGCCCTCGACCGGACGGTGACCGTCCTCGTCATCGCCTGCCCCCACGCCCTCGGGCTCGCGATCCCGCTCGTCACCGCCATCTCGACGGCGACCTCTTCCCGCGCCGGGATCCTCGTGACGGACCGGCTCGCCCTCGAGCGGATGCGCACGGTCGACGCCGTCCTGTTCGACAAGACCGGCACCCTCACCGAGGGTCGCCACGTCGTCGCCGACATGGCCGCGACGGCCGGCGTCGACACCGGCACGGTCCTGCGGCTCGCGGGCGCCGTCGAGGCGGACTCCGAGCACCCCCTGGCGCGGGCGGTGCACGCCACGGCGGCGGCGAGGGGGGCGGTCCCCGCGACGCGGGGCTTCCGATCCCGCACCGGCCGCGGCGTCGAGGCGACCGTCACCGACGGTGCATGGACCGGGGTCGTGGCCGTCGGTGGCCCCGCGATGCTCCGGGAGGACGGCCTCGAGGTCCCCGCCGACCTCACCCGGTGGGCGGCACCGTGGACCGCGCGCGGCGCCGCCGTCCTCCACGTCGTGCGCGACGGCCGGGTCGCCGGTGCGCTCGCGCTGGAGGACGCCGTCCGGGACGTGTCCCGCGAGGCCGTCCGCCGCCTGCACGAGGCGGGCGTCACGGTCGCCATGGTGACGGGCGACGCGCGCTCCGTCGCAGAGGCCGTCGGTCGGGACCTCGGCATCGACGAGGTCTTCGCCGAGGTCCTGCCCGAGGCGAAGGACGCGAAGGTGGCGGAGCTGCAGGCGCGGGGCCACCGCGTCGCGATGGTCGGTGACGGCGTCAACGACGCGCCCGCCCTGGCACGGGCGGACGTCGGGATCGCCATCGGCGCGGGCACGGACGTCGCCCGTCGCTCGGCCGGCATCGTGCTCGCCTCCGACGACCCGCGAGCGGTGCTCGCCATCCGCACGCTCTCGGCGGCCACGTACCGGAAGATGATCGAGAACCTGTGGTGGGCCGCCGGGTACAACATCGTCGCGATCCCGCTAGCGGCCGGGGTCCTCGCCCCCTGGGGGTTCGTCCTGCCCATGGCCGTGGGGGCGGTGCTCATGAGCACCTCGACCGTCGTCGTCGCCCTCAACGCGCAGCTGCTCCGGCGGGTGCGCCTGCAGGGCCTGGGCGCCGCCACCGGCGCCTGACGCCGCGCCCGGCTCGGCGCCGCGACGACCCGTCGCCGTCCCGGTCTCGACGACCTCCTCGCGACCGGGGCGGCGACGCGACTGCACGAGCAGGGCGAGCGCGGCGACGAGCACGAGGACGAGCGCGGCCAGCTGGTTCCAGCGCACGCCGAGCACGAGCGTCGCCGGATCGGTGCGGAGCGTCTCGGTGAGGATCCTGCCGGTCCCGTACAGGCACAGGTAGAGCAGGAACACGCGGCCGTGGCCGAGCCGGAACCGTCGGTCCGCCCACACCAGGACCGCCGCGACGCCGAGGCTCCACAGCGACTCGTAGAGGAAGGTCGGGTGGAACGTCTCCGCCTCCGCGTACTGCGCGGGCCGGTTCTCCGGGTCGATCCGCAGCCCCCACGGCAGGTCCGTCGGGGTACCGAACAGCTCCTGGTTGAACCAGTTGCCCCACCGGCCGATCGCCTGGGCCACGGCGATGCCCGGCGCGAGCGCGTCCGCGAAGGCGCCGACGGAGACACCACGGCGTCGGCACACGAGCACCGCCGCGAGGCCACCACCGAGCAGGCCGCCGAAGATGGCGAGCCCGCCCTCCCACACCCGCAGGGCCGACCACGGGTCGTCGGCGTAGGCCTGCCAGCGCGAGACGACGTGCCACACGCGGGCGCCGACGAGGCCTGCGGGCACCGCCCAGATCAGCACCTCCTCGACGGTGTCGGGTCGCCCGCCGCGCGCGACCCAGCGCCGTCGGCCGATGAGGGCCCCGACGACGACACCGACGATGATGACGAGCGCGTACGCGCGGACGGGGACCGGGCCGAGGTACCAGACGCCCGTGTCGGGGCTCGGGATCCCGCCGCCGGTCAGCAGCAGCCCCGGGAGGGCACCGACTGCGCCCGTCACGATCCCGCCGCCGTACCGGTCCGGGTGTCGGCGAGCGCGACCACCGCGGTCCACGTCCGGCCGCCGTCGGTGGAGGACAGGACGTGCTCCTCGGTCGCCGCGAGGAGATCGGTGTCGCTCACCGCGGCGACAGCCGTCGCCGGGGCCCCCAGGTCACCTGTCACCGCCCACCCGTCCGGGTCCAGCCGCGCGACCTCGCCGGCGCCGGTCACGAGGACCGGCGACCCCCCGGCCGGGACGGCCACGTGCTGCGCCCGGTCGGGGGCCGGTGGATCGAACGGCACCAGGTCGACGCCCTCGAGCCGCTGCACCCGGCCGGCCGAGACGACGACCGGCGTGCCGTCGGCGAGCAGCGCCACGGAGCTCACCTCCGGGACGCCGCCCAGCTCCTGCCACGTCCGCCCGCCGTCGTCGCTGCGCCGCAGCACCGAGGTGGTGGCGTCCCACCCGACGACCTGGTCGTCGCGGGCGGCGAGGGCGTGCAGGTCGGCGTCGCCCGTCAGGGAGACCGGCTGCCACGTGGCGCCCCCGTCGTCGCTCGCGACGAGACCGAGGTGCACGGGCAGGTCCTCCCGCGCGTCGGGGTGGCCGCTGGCGAGCAGCCGCTCGCCGTCGACGGCGAAGCCCATGAGGTCGTGCCACCGGTCGGCCACCCGCTCGACGGAGACGTCGGGGCTGTCGCCGTCGACGCGGAACAGGCCGGTGTGCGTGGCGGCGAGGACGGTCCCGTCGACGGGGTCCACACCCAGACCGTGGACGTGGAGCATGCCGGGATCGAGGTCCGAGGCGGTGCCCCCGTCCTCCCCGCCGGCGCAGCCGACGAGGAGGACGAGGGCGCACGCTGCGACCGCGACCCGGGTGGTCGGACGGCGTGTCACGACCTCAGCCGCCCAGGAGGTCCTGCATGAGGGCGATCTCGGCCTCCTGCGTGCTGATGATCTCCTCGGCGAGGGCGAGCGCCTCGGGGTTGGCGCCCTCGTCGAGCTGGGTCCGCGCCATGTCGACGGCACCCTCGTGGTGCTCGACCATCATCGTCAGCCACATCTCGTCGAAGGGCGGGCCCTCGGCGTCCCCGAGCGCGGCCATGTCCTCCGCGGACATCATCCCCGCCATGCCGTCCATGTCCATGCCGGCGTGGTCGCCGTGGTCGGCGGGCTGCTCGGCGCCCCAGGCGTCCAGCATGCCGCGCATGGTCTCGATCTCGGGTCCCTGTGCGGCCGAGATCTCCTCGGCGAGGGCGAGGACCGCCGGGTCCTCGGCCGCGGCCAGCGCCATGTCCGACATGTCGACGGCCTGCTCGTGGTGGGGGATCATCCCCTGGGCGAACGTGACGTCCGCCTCGTTGTGCTCGGCCGAGATGTCGGCGGCGGCGACCGCCGCGGCGGTACCGCCCGCGCCGTCCGCCCCCGGTGTCGCGCCGCCGCAGGCGGCGAGGACGGTGGCGAGGCCGAGGCCGGACAGGGCGGAGCAGAGTCGGGTGGTGCGCATGCGTGTCTCCTGGGGGTGTCGTCGGGTCGGGTGCGGGGGCGGCGGGAGCCGCTCCTAGACCCTCATGACGCAGAGGCGGACGCGCGGGGGCGGCGGGACGAGGCGCAGGGCCGGGGCGGCGGCGAGCGGCTCCAGCCGATCGCGCACGGACGGGGACCCGGTGGCGGCGCGGCGGCTGATCCGGACCGCGAGCGTGACGACGACCCCGACCAGGGCCAGGACGCAGCCGACGAGGACGTCGTGCACCGGTGAGCCGTGGTCGCCGTGGCCCGGCGCCGTCGGCCCGACCGTCCCGCCGGTGACGTCGGCGTGGTGGCCGGCCGCGGCGGTGTGCGCGGCCGCCCCGGTCCCGACGAGGTCGACGACACCGTGCATGCCGAGCACCCCGGCGACGAGGAGGAGGATCGCCGCGAGCCGTACGCCGGTCGAGGACCGGCCGACGCGACGCCTCACCCCAGCCACCCTCGAAGGGTAGGCCAGGTCGGTGCAGCCGCCGTGGCCCGCCCCCGGCGCCCCGTGCGCCCGGAGCCTTGACGCTGCCCGCGCCGGGACCTAGCGTCCCGGCTCACCCGGTCGCTGATCATGCGGCCGGGGTCGGGAGGGCGGTACCCCGCCCTGTCGACGCCCTGCGTCGCGACGGTGCGATCACGAGGAGGTGCGCGCCACCGTGCGGCGTGGCGCCCCTCCAGCCCTCACGAAGAAAGGGTGGGTCGATGAGGACCCCAGCCATCATCGCCGCGCTCGCGGTCGCCGCGTCGCTCGCGGTCGCCGTCCCGGCCGTCGCGCACGACGGCGAGCACCTCGGACCGGGCAACCCGGGCCCGAGCATCTCGTCGCAGAACGTCAAGCTCCTGTCGAACTCGCCGAAGTCGAACACGGCCACGCAGTCCGACCTCGCCTTCTTCGGCAAGTACGCCGTCGCGGGCAACTACGCCGGCTTCCGCATCCTCGACGTCTCCGACCCCGCCGCCCCGGTCACGGTCACCGACTTCCGGTGCAACGGTCCCCAGGGCGACGTGTCCGTCGTCGGGAACCTCGTGTTCCAGTCCGTCGACTCCCCGCAGAGCAGCTCCGCCTGCACCAGCACGAACGCGACCGCGAGCACACCCGGCATGTTCGAGGGCATCCGCGTCTTCGACATCAGCGACATGACGTCGCCGCAGCTCGTGACGGCCATCCCGACCGACTGCGGGTCGCACACGCACACCGTCCTGCCGGAGCCGGAGAACGACCGGGCGATCCTCTACGTGTCGAGCTACCCCCTCGGCGGCGCGGCGCTCGGCCCGAACTGCCGGCCGACGCAGAGCGGGGACGGTCACAACGTCGTCTCCATCGTCGAGGTGCCGCTGAGCGACCCCGCGGCGGCGTCGGTCACGGAGTACCAGCTCGAGATGGAGCAGGTGACGTACCTCAACGCCTTCACCTTCAGCGCCTGCCACGACATCTCCGTGTTCAAGGAGATCGACCGGGCCGCCGCGGCGTGCCTCGGAGTCGCGCAGCTGTGGGACATCAGCGACCCGCTCGCGCCGGAGGTGCTCTGGGAGTTCGACGACCCGGCCGTCAACCCGGCGAACATCGACCTGTGGCACTCGGCGAGCTTCAGCTGGGACGGTGAGGTCGTCGCGTTCGGTGACGAGTCCGGTG
The DNA here is from genome assembly GCF_037860835.1 of Aquipuribacter nitratireducens. Classification (NCBI taxonomy): domain Bacteria; kingdom Bacillati; phylum Actinomycetota; class Actinomycetes; order Micrococcales; family Intrasporangiaceae; genus Aquipuribacter; species Aquipuribacter nitratireducens. The sequence goes on from NZ_JBBEOG010000004.1 coordinate 298,515, forward strand.
GCGGCGGTGCCGCGCGGTGCGTGGACCCCGACGACCGGCAGGGTCGGATCTGGTTCGTCGACGCCGCGACGGGTGAGCACCTCGCCGACTACAAGATCCCGCGGTCCGAGAGCGGCATCTGCACGATGCACAACTTCAACTTCGTCCCGCGTCGGGACGGCAAGAAGGTGCTCGTCTCGTCGGCCTACACCGGCGGCACGACCGTCGTCGACGTCGACGCGCTGCTCGCCGGGGCGTCCGCAGCCCAGGCGGAGGTCGGCTTCGCCCGTCCTCACGGCGCCTACACGTGGTCGTCGTACTGGTACAACGGCCACATCTACGCCAACGACACCGACCGCGGCATGGACGTGTTCCTGCTGAGCGACAAGGCGCGGGCAGGCGCGGTCAAGCTCGACCACCTCAACCCGCAGACGCAGCTGGACCTCATCGGCTGACGTCCTCGGCCCCCGAGGCACGACGCACAGGAGCCCGCCACCGGACGGTGGCGGGCTCCTGTGTGAGTGTGCGACCCCGACGGGACTTGAACCCGCGACCTCCGCCGTGACAGGGCGGCGCGCTAACCAACTGCGCTACGGGGCCAGGGTGGTTCCTGACCGGGTGGAACGTGGTGCCGGGTGGTGCTCGTACCCCCAACGGGATTCGAACCCGTGCTACCGCCTTGAAAGGGCGGCGTCCTAGGCCGCTAGACGATAGGGGCGCGGGACGTCCCGTGTGGAGCGGTTGAAGCATAGGTGTAGAGGGCGCCCTGCTCCAAAACGCCACCTCAGGCGGTGGGTCGCGCGCCGGAAGAGCGGGCCCGCGCCGGTGGTTGGCGACGGCATGACGCAGCTGAGGATCGGTGTGACGGGTGCGACCGGGCGGGTCGGGGGCCGGGTCGCTCGGTCGCTCGTGTCGGCGGGGCGGGACGTGCGTCTGCTCGTGCGGGACGCGTCCCGGGTCCCCGGCCTCGAGGGGCCGGGGCGGGTCGACGTCGCCGTGTGCGAGTACCGCGACGGCGGGGCGTCCCGGCGTGCGCTCGACGGGCTCGACGTCGTCCTCATGGTGAGCGGCGCGGAGGCGGAGGACCGGGTCGACGAGCACCGCACCTTCGTCGACGCCGCGGCCGCGGCGGGCGTCGGGCACCTCGTGTACACGTCGTTCGCAGGCGCGTCGGCCACGTCGACGTTCACGCTCGGTCGCGACCACTGGGCGACCGAGCAGCACGTCCGCGCGTCCGGCGTCGCCCACCACACGTTCCTCCGGGACAACCTCTACGCCGACTTCGTCCCGTTCCTCGCCGGCGAGGACGGCGTCATCCGGGGTCCGGCCGGCGAGGGCCGCATGGCCGGCGTCGCGATCGCCGACGTCGCCGACGTCGCCACCGCCGTCCTGCTGGACCCGGACGCCCACCGGGACGCCACCTACGTCCTCACCGGGCCGGAGGCGTTCACCCTCGCCGAGGCGGCGGCGGTCGCCTCTCGTGTCACCGGGCGGACGCTCCGCTACG